>CAIJMQ010000025.1 GCA_903821905.1 uncultured bacterium | reverse complement strand
TACCCTTAAAATTAGCGAAAAACCTATCTATAAACTTAAGAGCGAAGGCGAAGAATACAATCTTTTTTCAGGCCCACAGATACTTGAGAAGATAAAAGAGCTCGGCAGAAAAGGTCTTGCAATCCAGCGTTATAAAGGGCTTGGCGAAATGAACCCGGAGCAATTGTGGGAGACAACAATGGATCCCGAGAAAAGAACCCTTGTGCAGATAAGATTAGAAGATGCTTATGCTGCGGACGAAATCTTCGGTATTCTTATGGGAGACGAGGTTGAGCCGCGCAGAGAATATATACAAACACACGCCCTAGAAACACAAAACCTCGATGTATAAAAGAAAAAGTTAAAACTCTAAAGTAAGAAGGCAAAACAAAAATGGAAGAATATAACAAAAAACACAAAGGAGTGTCTATCTTACTGAGGCAGAGTGACAAAAATTGGTCTTGGAGTGCAACTCCAACAAAGATGCTGAGGGATCGAGTTATTGGCAATGCATTCGGAGGAGGAAATGGTGGTTTTTCCACAAAAGAGGAAGCACTTGCAGATGCCAAGAATTCTATTGACAAATGGCTGTTTAGACACTAAGAAAGTCTTTTGTTAAAATATCTTTTTAAAAACCATACTTGCCGGAATGGCGGAATTGGCAGACGCGCTGGATTCAAAATCCAGTGGACCTTAAAGTCCGTGTGGGTTCAACTCCCTCTCCCGGCACCACTTAGTTCTTCTTTAATAAATCTGATATTCACTAAACATAAGGAGATCATGTTATGACAATTAAGCCTGGCGTCAAGGAAGTCCTGTGGATGGTCACCGGCGCGGTGATTTTTCTTATAGGTGTACTAGTAGTGCTGCACTTCAGACCAGTGCAGAGCCCTGCCGAGCAACTTGTCTTCAAGGCTAAGCGGGTAGACTTGGTAGCTAGGATGCGTTTAACACTGACTTTAGCCTCAGAGGATGAGAAGAGCGCGGTCTTGGCAATTACCGATCAAGACTCGCAGACTTTCGCAGACCAGGCCCGTGCGATCACGGCGGAGGTGGAACAGGAACGCAAGGAGCTAGGGGCACTCCTAGCAACTAGCGGAACCCAGAACGAAAAAGATCTTCTTTTCAAATTCTCTAATGCTTTTGCTGACCTACAACATATCGATAACGATCTACTGAGTCTGGCAGTCAAGAACACCAATATTAAAGCTTACAGTTTAGCTTTTGGCCCGGCTGCTGACGTGCTCAAGGAAATGGACACCACCCTTTCTAGACTTGTAGCGAAAAGCGCCGGTTCCTCGGAAGCCAGCAACATAGCACTGTTTGCTTTTGATGCACAGACCGCAGCGTTGCGCATACAGACTCTGCTTGCACCTCATATCGCGGAAGAAAACGACAAGAAAATGGACGAGTTGGAGGTACTGATGACCAATGAGGATCAGCAGGTTCGTAAGGATCTTGATGGCTTGGTCTCGCTACCGAAACTTCGCGGTGATCCCGACCTTGAAACAGCGATGTCAGACTATGCCAAGTTTAGCGAGATAAGGGGGCGTATCCTTGCTCTCTCTCGCGAGAACACGAACGTTCGATCTCTGGCTATGTCTCTGGGGCAGAAGCGCAAGATGTTGTTTCTGTGCCAAGACATCCTATCTGCCCTACAGCAAGCCATTCAGGATGAGCCTATTGCGGGCGTGAACTACGAGTCTCCGTCCAATCCTCGTTCTCTGTAAGTTGGGAAATCGGATGCAGAAAGAATTTATATGAGACCGTTCTTTCAATTGCCAGCTGTGTAGTGCTGCTACTTCTCATTGCCCGTTATCTTGAACGTATCTGTGTGCTACAAATATTGCAGAAGATATTATTTATATGTTTGAAGAGAAAGCGGTGAAACATCATCCCAAAGAATTAAGTTAAGAATTTGCAGATGCAAAATTCTTAAGATGTTTTGGAAGAGCGGGTTTTGCCACCTTTCTGCTGACCGAAAATCATTCTTCCCGCAGATGTTTGCAGTATAGAAGTCACTTCCACAGTTAAATCTTCACCTATTAAGCCCCTGGCATTTTCTACAACAACCATCGTCCCGTCATCAAGATAAGCGATGCCCTGGTTTGGTTCCTTTCCTTCTTTAACTACTCTCACTTGTAGTTCCTCGCTAGGTAAGATCACGGGTTTTAAGGAGTTGGCTAATTCGTTTATATTTAAAACTTCTACTCCCTGTAATTTCGCTATTTTATTTAAGTTATAATCATTGGTAACAATTATCCCATCCAAAGACTTTGCTAACTGAACGAGCTTAGAATCAACTTCTCTTGTTTCGGGGAAATCTTTTTCTTCGACTACTACCTCCAAAGAACCGCTCTTTTGCATTCGGTTAAGAATATCTAAACCACGCCTTCCTCTTCTTCTCCTTAAAGGGATAGTAGAATCTGCGATTTTATGAAGTTCATCTAATATGAACTTGGGTAATACTATTACTCCTTCCAGAAATCCTGTCTCAGCAATATCAGCAATGCGCCCATCTATTATTACGGATGTGTCTAATATTTTCCATTTTTTCTCTGTACTGGAGGTAAGTTGTGGCAGGAAAATTCTGAATTCCTCTCTTTTCGTCCACGCAACCATCATGCCGAGGTACCCCATAGCCAAAGCAATCCCTACCTTTAAAATAAGCGATATATAAGGAGTGAAAGGAAAGCTTAAAAGCATACTTGTAATTAAATTGGCCAATATAAGACCTATTAACATCCCAACCGAACCGGCTATTAATCCCTTTGGGGGAGTTTTCTTTAAACCCCATTCAAGAAGAAGGATGGCCGTTGCCCAGGCTAACCCCCAAAACCCGCCCAAAATATTTGGCGCAAGCAAGCTGCTAAACCCGGCAGAAAAATATAGGCCTATAACTATACAAAAGAGTACAAAAAGAATACGAATTATAATTGCAAACATAATACACCCCCTTTTTAATTAGGGAAAAATTTGTTGAGTGCAGATATAATATCACTAACTCCTATACATTCCAATTTGGAGGAGGATAAAGAAGACATGTTTACCTCCGGTAATATACATTTTTTAAAACCCAGCTTCTCCGCTTCTTTAATCCGTACTTTTATATTAGATACGCCCCGTACCTCTCCGGATAGTCCAACCTCTCCGACAAACAATGTTCCTGCAGGCAATGGTTTGTTTTTAAGAGATGAAACAATAGCAAAGATTACGGGTAAATCGGTTCCAGTATCTTCTATTTTAATACCGCCGACCACATTGATAAACAAATCATATTTATGAAGAGGTATTCCCTTTGCTTTCTCCAAGACAGCCAACAAAAGAAGGACTCTATTATAGTCTACGCCGGTGATTACTCTCCTGGCAAAATTCATAGTTGTAGAATTAGTTACAAGAGCTTGAATCTCGACTAAAAGCGGTCTTGTTCCCTCGACAGACGGGGCAATTGCTGAGCCCGGGGTAGGAGAAGGGTTATGTGATATGAATATTTCGGAAGGGTTTAGGATTTCTTTCAAACCCTTCTCAGTCATTTCAAATACTCCGATTTCCTGAGTAGACCCGAACCTGTTTTTAAAAGTTTTTAAAATGCGGAACGGTCCTGTTTTTTCTCCTTCAAAATAAAGAACCGCATCTACCATATGTTCTAATACTCTTGGACCTGCAATTAAACCTTCTTTGGTAACGTGGCCTATAAGGAATAGAGCCTTAGAGCCCTTTTTTGTAAGTTGAATCAAATCAGAAGCGCATTCCCGGATTTGAGATACAGACCCGGCGGAGGAATTAATCTCCGGTTTGTATGCTGTTTGGATAGAATCCAGTATAATCCAGTCGGGAGATATTTCCTCGATAAATTTTTTTATTCTTTCCAGACTGACTTCACAGAGAACGCTTAAAGAAGAAGAGGATATTTTTAATCTTTCAGCCCGCAGTTTAATTTGTGATACAGATTCCTCACCGGATATATACAAGACCTTCTTACCTTTTTGAGAAGCTAAAGCAGCAGCTTGCAATAGAAGCGTTGATTTACCTATCCCGGGTTCACCCCCTATTAAGATTACATCGCCCTCTACTACGCCACCTCCCAATACTCTATCAAACTCCGGCATCCCCGTAGAAAATCTTTTTTCTTCGCCCTCTTTTATTTCGGAAAGGATAACGGGTTTATTTCCCCAAACATATCTGTCTTGAGATTCTGGCTGGGTTTCTTCAATGAGGGTGTTCCAGTTATTACAGGAAGGACATTTACCTAACCATTTTACTGAAGTATAACCGCAGCTTTGGCAAACATAAATAGCTTTAGAGGTTCCCATAAAAACTCATTCTTCACTTGCGGAAGAGAGATCTTCAAACCTTGTATACTCTTTGAGGAAAGCGAGTTCTATGTCGCCGGTTGGGCCGTTTCTCTGCTTGGCTATGTTTAACAACGCCTTCCCCTTTGCCTCTTCATTTTCGGGGTTATAATATTCTTCCCTTACTAAGAGCATCACCACGTCTGCATCTTGTTCCAATGCGCCGGATTCTCTTAAATCCGAAAGTATCGGGCGATGGCTGTCTCCTCTTGTCTCCACTCTGCGGGAAAGTTGTGATACGGCAATAATCGGAATTTGTAATTCTCTGGCTAAACCTTTTAAAGCCCGGGATATTTCAGCTATTTCCTGTTGCCGATTTTCCGTAGATGTTGCTGCGCTCATAAGTTGTATATAATCCAAAATAATAATAGAAATATCTTGTTTTGCTTTCAACCTTCTTGCTTTAGCCCGCAGTTCCAAGACGTTAAGAGTAGATGAGTCGTCTATAAATATTGGAGCTTCGGATAGAACCCCTGCGCCTACTGCTAATTTGGGCCAATCTTCCTCTGCCAGGAAACCTGTTCTTAACCCATGAGAATTAACCCTTGCTTCAACACAAAGTAATCTCTGGACTAACTGTTCCTTTGACATTTCAAGGGAAAAGATTGCGACCGCTTTCTTTTCTTCCACGGCAACATTTCTTGCAATATTCATTGCGAGGCTCGTTTTACCCATCGAAGGTCTTCCGGCGATTATTATAAGGTCTGAAGGATGTAGCCCTGATGTCCTATCGTCCAAATCTTTAAACCCGGTTGGTAGCCCCGTTATGTATCCCTTTTTCTTGGAAAGTTTTTCTGCCAGTTCCATAGAATCGGAAATAAGGTCTTTTATGTGTATAAAACCGGAGACGATTCTCTGTTGGGCTATATTGAAAATACTTTGTTCTGCTTTATCAAGAATTTTTGCCCCGTCTTCTTTGCCGGCATAGCATTTGTTTGTTATATCGTTTGAAATGTCTATAAGCTCTCTCAAAATAGATTTTTCTCTAACAATCAATGCATAGTGTTCTATGTTCGCAGGAGTTGGTATAGCAGACAGAAGACTGCCCAAAAACGCGGGCCCCCCTATTTTTTCTAACTCACCTTTCTTTTTCAACCAGTCAGTAAGAGATATTAAATCTACCGGCTTATCATTGCTATATAGCTCCAAGATCGCTTTAAAAATTAACTGGTGTTCTTTACTGTAGAAATTTTCAGGTTTTAGTTTTTCCCCCGCGATGTCTATCAAGTTTTTATCAAGCAACAGAGAACCCAAAACGGCAATCTCAGCTTCTAAATTCTGAGGAGGGATTCTTTCTGGAATACTTTTTAGGTTAGCCATAAATTAAACTTGTCCGATTTCTTTTTCCTTGTCAGCTAAATTCTTGTCAATTTTTTCTATAGCATTTGAGGTTAATTTATCGAGGTCTTTAATGCCTCTTTTGGAATCATCTTCGGAGATGTGCCCCCCTTTTTCTATTTTTTCAATTTCTTCTTTTGCATCTCTTCTTTTGTTGCGAATAGAAACCCTTGCCTCTTCAGCTACTCGGTGCACTAACTTGATAAGCTCCTGCCTTCTTTCGTTGGAAAGAGAAGGAATAGGTATTTTAATTATTTCTCCTTCTATGGACGGCACTAAACCCAAGTTAGCCTCCAGAATAGCACTTTTTATTTCACCCAGTATGTTCTTGTCCCAGGGTTTTACCACAATTAATCCGGCGTCTTGGGCAGCTACAGAAGCTAAATGATTGATGGGAGTAGGCGTGTTGTAGTAGGAAACCCTTACATTATCAAGAAGCGAAGGAGTAGCCTTCCCTGTTCTTATAACAAGAAATTCGTGGGCGAGATTATCAACACAATGTTTCATGCTTTCCTCAGCTTTCTTTAAAACATCTTTAATCATCGTCCCTCCTCTTTTATATTTTACTTTATTATTGTCCCGACTTTTTCACCTTTTAATATCCTGCTAATACTATTTGGTTTCTGGATATCAAAAACTATAATGGGCAGATTATTTTCTTTACACAACGAGATTGCAGTTAAGTCCATAACCTTCAAATTTTTCTCGATAACCTGCTGATAAGTAAGATGGTCAAATTTGTTAGCTTTGGGATTAATCACGGGGTCGCAGTTATAAACTCCATCAACTTTTGTAGCTTTTAATAGTATATCGGCTTCTAATTCTATAGTTCTTAATGCAGCGGCAGTATCGGTCGTGAAGTAGGGATTGCCTGTCCCCCCTGGCAAAATGACTATTTCCCCTTTACCCAAAAGTTTTAAAGCCCTATCTTTAGCAAACAGAGGACAGATGTTTTTTATTTCTAATGCACTCATAATGGCACTCTTCATGCCATTTTTTGATAGCATATCTTTTAAATAAAGAGCATTGATTAATGTCCCTATCATACCCATATAATCCGAAGTGTACCTGTCTATTCCATTCTCTTGCGCACTTAACCCACGGATAATATTCCCGGCTCCGCCAACAATAGCAATTTCTAACGAAGTGTCTTTTTTTATATCTTTTACCTGGCAGATAAAACTGTTTAGCGGATTATTTGAGGAAACTTTATCTTTAAGATTACCTAAGAATTCCCCGGAGAGCTTCACCAATATACGCCTATACAAAGGTTTTGACATGAAGCCTCACTTTCTTTTAATAAATCCTAAACCTTTGGATTTAGGTTTTACCGTACTACTCTCCAAGTTGATAACGGATGAATCTTTTCAGCCTAATGTTCTCTTTGATTTTACCTATATATGAGCTTATGTATTCCCCTACTGTGATATTGGGGTCTTTAATAAACGGCTGGCTTAACAGACACACTTCGGAGAAAAACTTTTTAAGCTTGCCTTTTGTTATTTTCTCTACCACTGCTGCGGGCTTATCTTTGACTTGAGAATTATAAAGATCAGTTTCTTTCTTTAGCACATCTGATGGAACGTCTTCCTGTGAAAGATATTTGGGATTGCTTGCTGCTATATGCATCGTAACGTCCTTGACCAAGTTTTTAAATTCTTCGGTTCTTGCAACAAAATCCGTTTCACAGTTAATTTCTACCAAGACACCGATTTTTCCTCCAAAATGTATATATGAAGCAATCAAGCCTTCCGAAGTTACTCTATCTTTCTTTTCCTGCCCTTTAGTAATGCCTTTTCTTCTCAATACTTCTGCGGCTTTCGTCAAATCTCCGCCGGTTTCTTCCAATGCAGTTTTACAATCCATAATAGGTGCATCGGTTCGCCCTCTCAATGTTTTAATAAGAGACATATCTATTTTCGCGCTCATTGGGCACCCCCGCCATGACTCACTGTCTTTGGTGAGGCATGTTCCTTTGCTTCTTTTCTCTCTGTCACCTTGCTGTGTTCAGAATGCGCAGGTGTTTTTTCTTCCTTAACTTCGGGGGTGGTTTCTGAATCAGTCTCCTTCTTGTCGCTTTTCTTTATCGGCTTAATAGATTCTTTCTTCCCTTCTAAAATACCATCTACCAATCGGGATGTAATTAAATTAATAGATCTTATAGTATCGTCGTTGGCAGGGATAGGATAATCAATTTCTTCAGGATTACAGTTCGTATCTACCAGAGCTACTATTGGTATCTTCAGCTTCCTTGCTTCCGCGACAGCTATTTTTTCTTTGTGAGTATCAACGATAAACACACAGTCTGGGAAACGGTTCATATTCTTTATGCCGCAGAAATTTTTATCGAGTTTGTCTTTCTCTTTCTTTAGTTTGGAAGCTTCTTTTTTGGTTAACAGCTCTAATTTGCCGGATTCTTCCATTAATTCAAGTTCTTTAAGACGAGCTATAGATTTTTGCAATGTCTCAAAATTTGTCAGTGTCCCGCCAAGCCATCTGTCAATGACATAGAAAAGCTCACCCCTCTTTGCTTCGGCGAGCACCACTTCCTGTGCTTGTTTCTTTGTGCCTACAAACAAAAAGGTCTTTCCCTCTTTTGCCAGTTGTTTAACAAAATCATAAGCTTCCTGAAATTTTTTAACTGTTTTGGTGAGGTCAATAATATGTATACCTTCTTTTTTGCCGTAAATATACTGCGCCATCTTGGGGTTCCATCTGTTTGTGGGATGCCCGAAATGTATTGCTAATTCCAATGCTTCAGAAACCGAAATAACTTCCTTGGTCAAGATATATCCTCCTTGTACTTGTCAATTTACTAATTTTACTCCGACCTAACATCAGAGCAGGTGTTGATAACTTAAAGTTTTAAAGCTCAGAATTATATCACAGCTTAAATTTTTATTGCAATTGGACAAACCAGGGCGAAAATCTCCTTAGGTCAGCAGCTTTATTTATCCAAAGCACAAGTTATTATCAAGATTAAACAATAACCAACTATACTACAGAAAAGAATGAGCGGAAAAGGCCACGAATCCACATAATGCAAGACGAGAGTCAATCCCATAGTTGCAATGACGGGTTTCTCATAAGACTTATACAGGGGTATCCTTATCCCGTCCTTTGCAAGAGAAAAGATGATAAAGAAGAACATTAGTATCCCCGTAACAACAGAAGCTATGCTTAATCCTACTAACCCATAACCCGGTATTAGGGAAAAATTTAATACCATTGCAGAAAGGGCTTCTACTGCCAAACTAAGTAAAATTGTCTGTTTTTTATTTAGAAACAATGCTATCCTCAATAGTACATAACTGTAATAAACAAAAATCACAGCCCAGACGATAATCTGGAATGGCAAAACCATAAATTGAGATTCTTTCCCGAATAAAAAAGGAAGAATATCCTGAGCCTTGAAACCAAGGAAGGCAATAATCGGCAATAAAAATGTAGACGTTACCCCTAAATTTTTAAACTGTGCTTCTATAAAAGCTTGTTTTTCTTTTACACTGGTATCTGTCATAAAATTCCTTTATGTTAGAGATTCTTCTTTGGGGGTTCTACCCATTAATTCTCCTACTGCAATCAGAGGATTTTTCCCTTTCCATAAAACATCATAAACCGCATGGCTTATGGGCATTTCTACTCCTAATTTACTCTCGAGTTTCAAAGCGGATTTTACAGTCCACACGCCTTCCGCCACCATCTCCATATTTTTTAATACTTCATTTAAACTTTTTCCGCTGCCTATTTCTTCGCCCACTTTTCTGTTTCTGGAATGCTTTGACGTACAGGTGACAATCATATCTCCCATCCCTGCCAAACCTGCAAATGTTAAAGGGTCTGCACCCATCTTTATGCCGAGCCGCGAAATCTCAACCAATCCCCTTGTCATAAGAGCAGCTTTAGTATTATCTCCATATCCCAGCCCGTCAGATATACCGCAGCCAATCGCTATAATATTTTTCAAAGCACCGCCCAACTCAACACCGACCACATCCGTATTATTATAAACCCTTAAATTCCCCCCCATAAAAATTTCTTGTATTCTTTTGGCAATTTCAGCATTTCCGGCACCCACCACTGTTGTAGGAATATCTTTTGCAACTTCTATGGCGTGAGAAGGGCCGGATAAAACGCCGACATTAATATCTCCCAACACATCTTTTGCAACTTCAGACATTCTAAGGAGTGTATTCTCCTCAATCCCTTTTACAACAGACACAAAAAGCGTTTTATTGCCAAACCCCTTCATTTGCTCAAGTACCTTCCTTAAATGTTGCGACGGGACAGCCAGCACGATTACATCTTTATCTTTTACTGCAATATTAATATCCGACGTGAGAACAATTTCCTTGGGAATTTTAATCCCGGGCAGAAACTTAATGTTTTCTCTTTTTGCTTGGAGAACCTTCAAGTAATCAGGAAAATTTTCCCAAAGCGTAACGTTGTATTTCTTTTTAGCCAGATGAACAGCAAGCGCCGTTCCCCAACCACCCGCACCTATAACTGAAATGTTTATCATCTTTTAGTTTTTGGTCGATTACTAAACCTATTTTCTTTTCCCTTTATCAATCTTATAATATTCGGGCGATGTCTGATAATGATAAGTATACACACTATACAGCCGAATATTATAATCGATGAGTCAACCTTTTTATACCACATATAAAGCGGCAGAGATATTGACGAGATAATAGAAGCAAGCGAAACATACCTGAACAATGCGAAGACAACAAGCCACATTGCCAGCGCCAATAGTAACGGTATCGGAGCAAGCCCAAAAAACACTCCTGCCGAAGTGGCAACGCCTTTGCCACCCTTAAACTTTAACCAAATACTCCAGTTATGCCCAATGATACTCGCTATTCCGCCTATTATTTGAAGTAGCGTGACAGATACAATATTATCCGTAAAAAACGTAGAAATATATCCCGCTAAAAATACAGCTATAAAACCTTTCCCCATATCAAGGAGAAAAGCGAGAAGCCCCCATCTTGCTCCCAAAGCCCTTGCAAGATTCGTAGCCCCGATATTCCCGCTGCCTATATTTCTTAAATCAACGCCCTTTAATCTACCCAACCAGAAACTAAAAGGCAGAGAACCGAGAATATATCCGGTAAGTATGACTATTATTAAACTCATAATTTATTTTGTTGATAATATGATCTAAAAACCTTGGAAGAGGTTATCAGTCTGGTTTAAGTATCCTGTATTAAACCACTTCCAGAGATTAGTAAATAAATAACCCAATAAATAATAACTTAAAATAACAATTATTATAGTTACGATACTTACGATTATCTTTGTTTTCTGGCTGAAACGGGGATTAAACCAAACCATCGGCAAAGCCAGGGGGCCTACACTTAGAAAAGCAATAACTATCCAAGGAGTTTTAAAATACCACTTTGTTTTTGGCTGAGCCTGCTTGTCGAAAATGGTTTGGTTGACATGCTGTTCTACAGTACAACTGTTAGGTTGAACAGGGGTCTCATATATAAATTTATTGTTACAGATTAAACATCGCCACTTGTTTTTCTCGTACTCTGTGGCTTGTTTCCCACAACGAGGGCATCGCATATCAACAATCGGCATTATCTCATCCTTTCAATATCCTTGCCGTAATAAGGGCATTTTTTCATATTATCACTCCTATTTTAGAGAATTGCCTTTAAATTTACCATTTTCATATAATTATTTTCCCCTTCTAATTTTTCCTGGACCGCCGTGTTTTTGGCGGGTGTTTTTGATTTTGATTCTAAGCGGTATTCCTTCCAATCCGAATTTTTCGTGCAGGAAATTTGTGATGAATTTCAAATAGGTTTTATCAATCCCCGACGGGTTATTTGTTTTTAATATGAGGGTGTATGGGTTAAGGGGGCTTGGGGATAAGGAATAGATTTTTGTTCCTTTTCTGGGGGCTCGCATTGCTCTTATCTCGTTTAATGACTTGGTTATTTCATCCTGTTTAAGAGGTGTTTTATAGGCGAGGAGTATTCGCCTTGCCTGATTAAGGGCGAAGTCAAGGTTTTCGCCGTTTATACCCGAAGTGAATATGAAAGGGGCGAAGCCGAGAAAGCTGAGGGCTTTTTTTGCCGATTCCAGATATTCTTCCCGGTGTTTTTCTTTAATGAGGTCGCATTTGTTTAACAGGATTATTACTGCTTTTGCGTTTTCTTCCAGGAAAGAAGCGATTGATAAGTCCTCTCTTATTATGCCTAAACTGCTCAAATCAAGCAGGAAGAATATCAAGTCCGCTTCTGCTATGGCTCTTTTGGTTTTCTTGACCGCTACTTTTTCTAATCCCTCTTTTATTCTTCCCTCGCGTCTTATACCGCTTGTATCAAGGAGCAGGAAATTATCTCCGCGGAAAGAAAACGGTATTTCAACGATGTCTCTCGTGGTTCCGGGGACATTGTGCACGATTACTCTTTCGCTGTTCAAAAGGTTGTTGATTATTGTTGATTTACCGACATTGGGATGCCCGACAATCATTAGCTTTGGAGGTTTTGGGGCTCTCTCTTTTTCTCCTGCAGGAATTTTATTTACAATCTTTTCCATAAGTTCGTTTATGTTTAGTCCGTGAGTTGAGGAGATTGCGATTGTGTCGGTGAATCCTAATTTATAAAAAACAGCGGAATGAAACTCCCTGTTGGTACCTTCTATTTTGTTGACTACAAGAATAACGGGTTTGCCAGTTTTTCTTAACAATTCGCAGATTTCCTCATCCCAGCGATGAAGCCCTTCTTTGCCGTCAACCAGGAAGAGGATGAGGCCTGCTTCTTGGATACCGAAAGATACCTGCTTTTTTATTTCTTGGGTTAGTTTTTCCGTGTCGTCAGGGATTAAACCGCCGGTGTCTATTAATTCAAAGTTTGTCCTGCCCCAGTGTACTTCGCCATAGAGGCGGTCTCTTGTCACGCCGGGTTTAGGGTCAATAATAGAAGCCCTGCTGTGGGTGAGGCGGTTAAAGAACGTGGACTTGCCCACATTTGGACGACCGACAATAGCAACTTTTGGGAGAGGCATTTTTTTAATAAACGGTTCCTGGTTATCAGTGTTCACAAAAGCCGACAACCTATACCCGTTTGTGTTGTTAACGAGGTTATTTAACTACATCCCCATACTTAAAACCCGACCCTTCCAGGATCTTGGCTTTGGAGAATTTATCTTCCACTGATGTTACTTCTATTCTGCCGATTTTGGATTCCTCTTTGCCTAAAGAGAGTCCGGTTGATGGGTCAATTAATTCTTCACCGGCGCTATAAACAGTATAGGTGCCACCTGTAGACATATTCACGTCTTGTCCGCCGGAAATAATAACAACATTATTATCCACTTTTACGATGCTTGACTGCCAAGGAATATTTTCCATTTGGCTTACGATGAATTTGACTGCATCTTTAATTGCGTGCCTTGTAGCTTCTCCCAGTGGGGTTTTGGAAAATCCGCCGGCTCCGAAAGCAACATCGCCTGAGACGCCGCCAACTGCTAGCCCGGATGATTTTGCTTCTCCAGTTGCGCGGTGGGACTGAAGAACTTCTCCTGTTGATGTGTCATACATTCTCAAATCAATTCCTACTTGGGCTGTGCTTCCGGATACTCCTATGCCGATACCTTTTATAGCGATTCCACCGCCACCGCCGGATTTTGAAGCTTCAAATTCGGTGACTGCGCCTCTTATTAAAATTTGAGCACCGATTAATCTGCCGCTTTTTGCACCAGTAGTTTTGGTGGTTTTTCCTTCTTCCTGCAATCTCTGTTCGGACATAATATCTTCCAAGTCCTGTCTTTCCACAATTATGAATCTGCCTGTTTTTTTGAGTTCTGTAGTGAGCATTTCAGCCATTCCGTCGCCGAGACTTACTTCTCCTCTCCAACCGGATTTATTCTCAAAACCTGACACGCCTATTCTTTTCTTTATTCCGGTAAAAGGGACGGGAGCGGGTGCTTCTTCTTCTTTTGTATACTCTTTATTTGTTTCTTCGCTTGGTGTTCCTGTCTGTGTTTTATCCATCTTCGCAATACTTTGAACATAAGATAATCCGAATATTAAAAGGACCGCAATTAACCAATACGTTATTCTTTTCATTATTCACTACCTCCTTTTTATTTAAGATGATGCTTTAGGGATTATAATTCAATAGCAGTATTAACTTCAAACGAAATCAAACCCCAACGCTACTTTGAACTTTGTCTTGAGATTTCATCATTTGCTCAATAAACTGAAGTGATTTGGGCTTTTTGCCCAGAGAATGAAACAGATAATAATGTATTACTCCTTTTACCTGTCCCAGTAATTTTGGCTCAACTCTAATACGCGGAAGATTTTCCATTTGGGTTTTTGTTAAAACCTTCATAAGTGAAATGGTGTTGGGAAGGACATCTATTGAGCGGGGGTCTTTATTATAACAATCCGGACAAATGATGCCGCCCAGTTCCGAACTGAACTTGAAATTCTCCGAAGATTTTTTGCAGTTTACGCAATGGTCAAGCACCGGTCCGTAACCGGCCAGTTTCAAAAGGTTTAATTCAAAAAACGGCAAAATAAGTGATGGGAGGTTTGCTTCCTTTTCAAGATATGAAAGGGACGACAGCAAGAATTCAAAGAGGGGCTCGTCTTTATCCTGTATTAACTCACGGATGAGTTCCATCCAATATGTAGCAAAAGAAGATTTCAGAATGTCTTCTCTTATGCCTGCATAAAAATTCTTTTGCTCGCATTTCCCGACAAGGTGTATTTCGCTGGTTCTGCTTTTATAGAATGTAATGAAATCGTGAGAATAAAGTTCCAGTGAACTGCCGAATTGTTTCTGTTTTTGTCTGGCACCCTTTGCAAGGCCTTTAAGTGAGCCGAAATCGCGGGTGTAGAAGATGACAAGTGTGCTGGTTTCGCGGAAGTCAAAACTTCTTAAAACTATGCCCTCTGTCTGTTCCATTTTGCGAATTATTCTACTCTGTTTCAAGACAAGAGACAACATCCGTTTGAAGTTGATTAACCATCCAATATTCAACAAATTTGATTCTAGCTACTTTATTTAGCAGGTTTATTTCTATCGGATTTTATGATATAAAAACTTAGGAGCGAAAAATTGACTCTTGGTGAACTTATTAAATTAAGGGCAGAAGAATTTGGCAAGAACATTGCTCTTATTCAACCTAATGACGAAGCCACAGGTTTTAATGCGCTGACTTATAAAAATTTTAACGAGGAGGTCAACCAACTCTCGAATTTCCTCCTGGAAAAAGGTATTAAGAAAAACGACAAAGTAGCTATATTACTCCAGAATTCCATTGAGTTTGTGATTTCTTATTTCGCTATAGTAAAAATCGGCGCTGTTGCTATACCGCTTAATACTATGCTCACCTTTGAAGAACTTGATTTTATTCTTCAGGATGCAAAAGCATCGGCTCTTATTACTTCCCAATCTTTTAAAGAAACGACTGATGAGTTGGTGGCAAGAGTAGATTCGCTCCGTTTTCTACTTCAGATAGAAAACTTTGAAAAGGACTGTTTCTCGCAGTGCGATACTTGTGAACCCCTTTGTCATTGTGAAGACGATGATGTGGCTACATTAATTTATACTTCCGGGACAACAGGTTCTCCAAAAGGCGTTATGTTAACGCATAAAAATCTTATATCCAATGCTCAAGCTTGTCTTAAAAGAATAAAAGTTACTCCCAAAGACAATTTTTCGTGTCTTTTACTCCTTTACCATTCGTTTACCATAACAACCTGCATATTGACACCTTTTTATTTGGGAGCTTCCTCGGTAATTATAAAATCTTTAAAGAATTTTAAGCACGTTTTGAAACAGTTATTAATATGTAAAGTTTCAGTCTTGATAGCAGTCCCGCCAATTTATAGGATTTTAGCTGATGCAAAGACACCATTTTTTCTTACAGTTTTTCCCTTCAAATTTTTAAATCCCATTAAGTTGTGTGTTTCCGGTGGAGATGCGCTTTCCCCTGTAGTTATGCATAAATTTGAAAAGAAATTCGGCATACCTCTACTCGAAGGTTACGGTCTTTCGGAAGCGTCACCTGTTGTGACTTTATCTCCTCTTAAAGGTAAGAAATCCTGTTCTGTTGGGCAACCTCTTGAAGGGATAGAAATCAGGATAGTTGATGACAATAGTAAGGAACTCCCCGTGGGAGAGATAGGCGAAATTCTTGTGAAAGGTCCTTCGGTTATGAAGGGATATTACGATAGACCGGAGGAGACCAAAGCCGCTATTAAACACGGTTGGTTGTATACGGGAGATTTAGGGAAATTAGATAAAGAAGGTTTTCTCTACATTGCGGACAGGAAAAAGGATTTGATTGTTATGAAAGGATTGAATGTTTATCCTAAGGAAGTGGAAGATGCGATGTATTCTCATCCCAAAATAAAAGAAGCTGCTGTAGTCGGGAAACGTCTTGAAGGAGGAAGCGAGGTCCCTATAGCTTATGTTGTGCTTCAGGATGGGGAGAATACGACGGAAGAGGAGATACGAAAACACCTCAAACACTTACTTGCTTCTTATAAAATACCAAGAAGCATAGAATTCAGGAAGGAACTACCCAAATCACCGACAGGAAAAATTCTTAAGAGATTGTTGGTATAATGTATTTGGTTTTAGGTTAACGAAGTGAGGATATAAAAATGGTAAGAGTAAGATTTGCACCATCGCCGACGGGATTTCTGCATATCGGCGGGGCAAGAACGGCGCTTTTTAACTGGTTGTTTGCAAAACACAATAAAGGTAAATTCATATTGAGAATTGAAGATACCGATGCTGCGCGTTCTACCAAAGAAGCCGAAGAGCAGATTCTGGATGCGCTTAAGTGGCTGGGGCTTGATTGGGATGAAGGGCCCTTAGTCGGCGGACCACACGAACCGTATTATCAAAGCCAGAGATTATCAATCTATAAAAAGTTTATAGCTCAGTTATTAAATGAAGGCAAAGCATATTCCTGCTATTGCACTAGCGAAGAACTTGACGTGCGACGGGAAGATATGAAGAAAAAAGGCGAAGTCCCAAGGTATGACGGTAGGTGTAGGGATCTAACCGACGATGAGAGGAATAAGCTAAAAAAAGAAGGTAGAAGCGAAGTAATAAGATTTAAATGGACAAAGCCAGTTCTTCCTTTTAAAGATGCAATCCACGGAGATATAAATTTTGGAGAGCACCAGTATGACGACTTTGTAATTCTTAAGACGGACGGTAATCCCACGTATAATTTTTCGTGTGTCGTTGATGACCACTCTATGGAGATAACACACGTCATAAGAGGGGACGACCATATAACTAATACTCCGCGGCAGATAGCTCTTTATGAAGCGCTGGGATTTAGCCCCCCGACATTTGCGCATATACCATTGATACTCGGCCCAGACAAAGCACGTCTTTCCAAAAGGCACGGTGCGGTGGGTTTAATGGAATACAAGAAAGAAGGATATTTGCCCGAAGCTTTAATGAACTTTATCTCGCTTTTGGGCTGGTCGCCTGGAAACAATAAAGAGATTATGTCCGAAGAGGAATTGATAAACTCTTTTTCCTTAGAGAGGATAATTAGCAGAAACGCTGTGTTCAATAAAGAAAAGCTTGATTGGATGAACGGTTCTTACATAAAAGACTTACCTGCGGAAAAGTTGCTTGAACATGTTCTACCGTACTTCAAAGAAGCAGGGTTTATTAATGAGAAGACAGATAAAGAAAAATTGATAAAAATGATGGAACTATACAAACCGCGCACAAGAACACTTTGCCAAATAATTGATAATGCGGATTTTTTCTTTCAAGATAAACTTTCTTACAACGAGGAAGCGGTTAATAAATTTCTAAAAAGAGATTATGTGCCGTCGCTTTTGGATAAAGTCGAAGAGAGATTAGAACAACTTCAATCTTTCCTTTTCCAGGACATTGAAAAAACCTTAAGGGAACTTGCCGAAGAACTTAAAATGAAGGGTGCTGATTTTATCCATCCTTTAAGAGTGGCAGTAACGGGCAAGTCCGTATCTCCGCCGCTTTTTGAAGTAATGGAACTGTTAGGAAAAGAAAAAACCTTAGAAAGAATTAAAGATAGCAAAAAGATTATTTCAAAATAAAAGCATCTTATCATCATGGCGGTTTATGACTGAAATAAAAATTAGCTCCTCTGCAAAAATCAACCTTTTTCTCGAAGTATTAGGCAAAAGAAAAGACGGCTACCATCAAATAGAAACTGTATTTCAGGAAATAGACCTGCATGACAACATTTCAATAAAAGACAGGGAGGGCGGGGATATTAATGTAGAAGTTTCTCCTGCTCTAAATATAGCCAAAGAAAATAATATTGCTTATAAAGCCGCAAAATTAATCCAAAATAAAGCAAGACAGTTTAATAAAGGCGCTGATATATTCATAGAAAAAAGGATTCCTATAGGAAGAGGTCTTGGTGGAGGAAGCAGCAATGCAGCTTCGGTATTGAAAGGGTTAAATGAGTTGTGGCATCTGGGATTTTCTTTAAAGGATTTGGCGATATTAGGGAAAGAAGTCGGGATGGATGTCCCTTTTTTTATTTATGGTGGCACTTGCCTTGGAAGCGAAAGAGGCGAAGTTATTACACCATTGCCCAGGTTCTCAGGTGTTAATGTTCTGGTTCTCTGGCCGGATTTCCCTGTTTCCACCGCTTTAGTATATAAAAGCATATCGTCCAGCTTGACTAAGAAAAAGAGAAGTGCTAAATTATTGACAGAGGCTTTGAAGATAAACGACTTTGAAGGAGCAAAGAAACATTTTTTCAACCGCTTGGAAGACGTGGCATGTGAAATTCATCCTCTTCTTTATCAGTTCAAAAAACAAATTGGTTCTTTTGAAACAGGTAATATTATTATGAGTGGTTCAGGTTCTGCTTTTTTTGTTGTTTTACCGAACGATTGGAAAAAGGAAGAACATATAAAAAAGGAAATCCTAAAACTCAAAGGAGGTTACTATATAGGAAAAACATTGCCTGCCTATTAGGGCTGACAATGTTGTTAGTTGCCGGGTATTTACCCAATTGAAAAAGGTGTCGTAGTTATAGAACAACAGGAGGTTAAAATGGAAATCACAGATGTAAGAATAAAGCTGTCTACAAAAAAGGGCAACAGGGTAAAGGCGTTTGCAACAATAACATTTGACAATGCGTTTGTTGTGCGGGATATGAGAATAATAGAGGGGCGTAACGGAATGTTTGTAGCTATGCCATCTCGTCCTTTAAAAGAACCTTGTGCGAAATGCGGCTATCGTAACCCTGTCAGGGGTAAATACTGTGCTGGTTGTGGCAGTGAACTTCCAGTTCATGCTGACAATGTTGAGATGGATGATAAAAATCTCCACAGGGATGTAGCTCATCCAATAACACAAGAGATGCGAGATTATATACATAATAAAATAATCGAAGCTTACAAATTAGAACTTGAGAAGGGTCCTTCAGAGCCAGCTTCTGCTCCAGAGAAAGCAAAACCCGCTTCCACCACCGAAGGAGAAAAAGCACCTAAACCTGCAAGAGGTAGATTCGGAAGAAGGAGTAAACCAGAAGCGGTATCAGAACCAAAAGAAGAAGAGCCAGTCGAATAATCCCTGAAATTTTGCCCGGTGGTGTAATCGGTAACACACCAGCCTTTGGAGCTGGGTTTCCTGGTTCGAGTCCAGGCTGGGCAGCTTTCTTAATTAATATAATAAGCGATATTCCTGATTTTCATTATGGGTAATATAAAAAAACACTATCAAGAAGTTCAAAAAGTACTGTGGATTGTACTGTTTTTGAATTGGGCAGTTGCGGCAGCTAAAATTATTTACGGCTTCATAAGTCGTTCAGCAAGTATGACTGCCGATGGTTTCCATTCTTTATCCGATGGGACATCAAATATTATTGGACTTGTGGGGATTCATTTTTCTTCACAGCCTAAGGATGCTGACCATCCTTATGGGCACAGGAAATATGAGACGCTTTTTGCTTTGGGTATTGCAGCAATGCTTATTATGGTAGCAATTAATCTCATTGAAAAAGGTATTGGTCGTATTTTTAAACCCGTAGTTCCACAAGTGAATATAATTAGCTTCGCAATTATGTTCATTACTACTATAGTCAATATTGTAGTCATGATTTATGAATACCGGCGGGGAAAGAAACTACAGAGTGATATATTGGTTATTGATTCAATGCACACTCGAGCGGATATTTTTACATCAATTTCAGTCATTGTGGCTTTAGTTGGCGTTAAATTAGGGTTTCCTATTGTTGATCCAATAGTTACTTTTGTTATTTCCGGTTTTATCGCCTATTCCGCATTTGAAATCATAAAACAGGAGTCGGGTATATTGTGCGATGCTGTTGCAATAGCCGATACAGATAAAATAAAGAATCTTGTGCTTGGGATAAAAGGGGTTAGGAATTGTCATAGAATCCGCACCCGCGGTCGGCTTGATGATATTCATCTTGACCTTCATGTAGAGGTCGATGGAAATATAACAATGAGTGATTCTCATCACCTAAGCCATACGATTCAAAAAGAAATTATAAAAAAGTTCCCGGAGATTGTTGATATTATTGTGCATATGGAACCAGCCTCTATTAAAGAGGAAGAAAAAACATAACGAAAGAGTTTTCAGAGGTTGATTAGGAAAAAATGCTTACAGAAGAAGAGAAAACAAAAAAGAGAGAAGTTTATCATAATAGAATGAAAAAACAGAATAAAATTGCATGGCTGGTATTGGGAACGTTCTTTTTCTTGATATTTTTTGGGAGAGCATTGTGGGGACCAATAGGAGTAAATATTCAATACAGCGAAGGAGAAAGAAAAGTCCAGATTGTCAAAATTGCCTCGAGGGGGCTTATTTGGAAAACATGGGAGGTGCAGGGTATTATGGCCCCGGGGCATGGCATTGCTACTACTTATGTTTGGAATTTTTCAATAGATAATATGGCTCCCAATAGGGAAGAATTATTGCAAAAGATAAACAGTGCTTATGCTAATGGTAAAACTGTAAACATTATATATGAACAGAAGGCGGGCAGTGTCCCTTGGAGGTCAAAAACTACTTATCTTGTAAAAGATGTTACTGTTATTGAATAAGTTTTAATGTAAAATGCCTAAACTTAATAATCTGCTAAGAATTAATCTTTAACCAAATTTCCCTTCTTCGTGGACCGTCAAATTCACAAAAGTAAATTCCCTGCCAGGTGCCAAGTTTAAGTTTTCCGTTCTGGATTATTATCTGTCTTGACGAACCTATTAAGCTCGATTTTATATGTGCATGGGAATTGCCTTCCGCATGCGAATAATTGCCTCTTGGCGGAATTATTTTGTCCAATGTGGACAGGATATCTTCAACAACTGAAGAGTCAGCATTTTCATTTATTGTAACCGCTGCGGTTGTATGTTGAACAAAAACTGTTACCATTCCTTCTTTAATACCAGAAATTTTCACCTTCTCTTCAACTAATGATGTAATATCTCTAAATTCTTCTGCGTATGATGTGCTGATGTTTATTGTTTCAATCATTTATTTCTCCTAACAACTTATTAATTCAAGCTGACGAGGTTTTGAGTGAACAGATTTTTTACCATTAATTAAAATAAAGTTTTCTGCTCTTTTTGCCCAAGCACCGATACTTTTAATTTCTTCTATAGTATTAATGCTTTTTTTAATTCTCATCTTGATTATTTTTCTTGCAGATGTGGGTCCTATACCTGGGATACTGATTAATGTTGAAAGACTTGCTTTGTTTATCTCGACCGGGAATTTTTCAGGATGTGCAAGTGCCCATGTGAGTTTTGGGTCAAGATTTAACGAGAGATTATTTTTTTCGTCAAACATTATATCTTCAGAAGAAAAACCGTATCTTCTTATTAAAAAATCGGCCTGATACAAACGGTGTTCTCTCATTAAAGGAGTTGGAGGCAGTTTTTCAAGGGGTGTTTTATCAACCGGCTGGAATGCTGAAAAATAGGCTCTTCTTATTCTGTAAACTTTATAGAGTTTGAACGAAAAATTAATAAGCTCTTTATCTGTTTCGCCCGAACTTCCAACTATAAACTGTGTGGTTGAACCCGCTGGGACTAATTTAGTTTCCTTTTTGGCAAGAAGATTTATCCATTCGATGCGTTTCATGTTGCCTGCAAAACTTTTTTCTGGGGCTATTTTCTTTAGGTTATTTTCTGTCGGAGATTCAAGATTGATAGAAACCCGTGTTGCTAATTTCACTGCTTCAGCAACTTGAGAAAAAGTTGAAGATGGTAAAATTTTAAGATGTATATAACCGTTGAATTTATATCTCTGCCTTAAAATTTCAGCGGCTTTATTCATTTGGGATTGTGTTTTTATTGCATCATCGCCTAAAGCGGAAGAAAGAAAAAGGCCGTTAACTTTACGTTGTGAATATAGTTCGATGAATAATCTTGCCAATTCTTCAGGGGTGAATTGAGTTTTCTTGAAACTTCTATCTTTTCTGTTGGCACAGTAAAAACAATTATTGGAACAGGCGTTTTGTAGGAGAACTTTTAATAGATAGACGGTTCTACCGTCAGGTAGGGGTGATGGGTATATCCATTTACCAAGAGGAGATTGTACTCGCCCTTCTTTTGTGCATGCGGAACAGATGTCATATTGGGCTGCTTCACCGAGAGTTTTTATCTTCTGAATGTCCATTGCTTTTAACAGCTATGGTTTTTTACCTGACCTCCACTCTTCTATTTTACATTCTCTCTTGAAAAACTCGCAATTTTTAAACTTACCTGAACAGTAATTTTTTATGTAATTAAGGTCATGAACAGTTCCTTTTAGCAGACATTTTACTGCTTCTCTTTCCAGTTTCTGTACGCCGATTGTTCTGTAAGTATAAAATCTGGCATAAGGACAGCAATTTTCTCTTTTCTTTGGTTCTACAAACATTTCTGTAAGACTCTCCGTTTAATTGTGAGGTTGGAATATATCATAGTTTTATTGTACTCTCAAGATTCTATATGATTAAATTTTTCTAGTACTATTAGTTTTGTTAAAATATACCTCAATAGTTATGAGAAATATTAACTTAATCTAAAGGAAATTTTGATTCAAATCCCGACTTTAGTCCTTATTGCAATAGTTTACATATTGGGAATTATCATAGGGACACACATATCGATTTCTTTACTTTTCATAATCTGTTATTCATTAATATTGTTTTTCTTTTTGTGTATTTCTTTCTTTAAAAAATATACCAAAATTCTCCACACTCTTTTGTATATATTTTTACTATTATTATTTATTGTTTATACGAACAAATACTTTTTTATAACCTCTTCTAATATAGAAAAACTTAAAGATAGGCCAGTTAAATTGACGGGAGTAATCATTTCTGAACCCGACATTCGGAATTGGCAGACTAATCTGGTAGTTAAAGTAGAGAAACTTGAATTATCGGATGGCAAAGAAATTCTACCCTCAAAATGTAAAGTCCTCGTAAAAGTAAGATTTCAAAAGAGAGATATTCTCTATGGTGAAAAGTACAAATTTTCAGGGGTTTTGCGTATTCCAGAGGAAGGAGAATTTAAAAGATATCTTCAGAGAGAAAACATATCAGCTACTATTAATATAAAAGAACGTGGGAAGATTCAGTATGTTGGGGAAGGGAAAGTTAATCCACTCGTCAAGGGTGCCTTGAAAATAAAGAGGGCGTTGATAAATGCTTTCTCAAGTTATATATCTCCTGTCTATTTTCCTGTATTGGGAGGGATGATGCTTAAGACGGGGATTATACCGAACCAGATTAGAGAGATGTTCACTCAAATTGGTGTGGTGCATATTCTTTCAATATCCGGGCTTCATGTTGTGATGATGAGCGGAATTTTCTTAATTATTTTAAAGTTGTTCAATGTTCCCAAAAGGATATCATATAGCATCGTTTTTATACTTGTTATTTTTTATGCTCTTATTACTGGGTTAGGAGCTCCTATTGTTAGGTCTGCCATAATGATAAACGTTTTCTTTCTAGGATACATAATTAGACGTAAGACAAATATCCTCATAACCCTATCAGTAGCTTCTCTTTTGATACTTTTGTGGAATCCATATTGTCTCTTTGATATAGGGTTCCAGTTATCTTTTATAACTGTATTGGGGATGGCAATTATTACTCCCAAACTTGAGAAGGCTTTAAAACTAAAACCCATTTTGCCAGTGAGGATATTTCTTATTTCAATTGCCGCTTGGTTAAGTAGTTTACCTTTAGTGGCTTATTATTTTGGATATATATCTTGGGTAGGACCTTTTAGTAATTTAATTATTGTGCCACTGTCGAACCTAATACTAGCTTGCGGATTTATCCTTTTAATATCCATATTGGTGACACCGTTTTTATCTTACTTTATAGAAGCACTGTTAAATTTTACAGTTTTCTTATTACTAAAAATATCCGAAATAATGTCATCTTGGCCTTTTGCTTATAGTAAACTTCCGATATTTGATTTGAGTATTATCTTAATCTACTATTTTGCAGTTATTCTGTTTTTATTTTATCCTGAATTCAAAGAATTAATACGAGGGCTTAAACATGATAATTCATAGGAAACTTCTGCTAATCTTAGTAATAGCGTTAATTTCCTGTTTTATTTCTTCGGCATGGCAGGATACCGATCATCCTTCTCATATAAAAACATTTTTTTCTCCCCCCGCCGACTTAAACCATAAACTTGCTGAATATATTGGT
Source organism: uncultured bacterium (assembly GCA_903821905.1). Taxonomy (GTDB): domain Bacteria; phylum CAIJMQ01; class CAIJMQ01; order CAIJMQ01; family CAIJMQ01; genus CAIJMQ01. The sequence goes on along the minus strand of CAIJMQ010000025.1, from coordinate 3,654 downwards.
GATGCTAAAGAGGATATAAAGGCATGTTTTTATGCTGTAAATAGCGAAGAAGTGGCATATGCTTTGATAAAAGCTCATCTTAAGGGAGTAAAAGTGCAAATTGTCATGGATAGGGGGAGATTATTTGAAGAGGATTCATTCTATCCAAAGCTTAAAAACTTTGGCCTGGCAAGGGAAGATACAATCACGAAAGGGCTTATGCATAATAAATTCTGTGTTATAGACGACAAAATAGTATGGACAGGTTCTTATAATCCCAATCCTTACGCTGTCTATGAAAATAACGATGCTATAGCAATTGAATCAGAGGAATTGGCTGGTATCTATACCCAAGAATTTGAAAAATTATGGGGAGATAAGATTGACAATTCAAAGGAAAATTTAAATCATCAAATAAAAATTAATAATCTAATAATAGAAGTTTATTTCTCGCCCAAAGATGGAGCTATTATATTGGATAAAATGCTCAAATTACTTAAAGATGCAAAGTCTAGTATTTATTTTGCGCAATTCACCATAACTCATCCAGAAATTGCAAAGACTTTGATAAAAAAGACGAAAGAGGGAATAGACGTAAAAGGTGTTATGGAATATGAGCAGATAGGACCATATAGTAAATACCTATGGTTTGAACTTATGAAGATGGATGTGAAAAAAGATAAAAATTATACTTTTGCTTTTCACCACAAATTCTTCATTATTGATGAGAATATAGTCATTACTGGTTCACTAAATCCAACTCTAGCTGGTCTAAATAAAAACAGAGAAAATGTTCTTATAATATATTCCCCCGAGGTAGCCAAAGAATATTTAGAATATTTTAAGAGTATGTTATAATAGCAGCCTCCAAATGAAAACTATTTCCCAAAATAAAGGTAGGTACTGGGCAATATGTTTATTATTAATGCTAACCGTGTTATGTTCTAGTGGTTGTGTATCAAAATTCAACAAGTCTCCTAAATATCAAGAATCTATTGTAGCATTTGAAAGAAATAAACTTCTTGGCAAAGGGGTAAATTTAGGTAATGCTCTTGAGGCTCCAATGGAAGGTGCGTGGGGCGTAGTACTTAGGGAACAATATTTCCAACTAATAAAAGATGCCGGGTTTGATTCTGTTCGAATACCTGTGCGATGGTCTGCTCATGCGTTGGCAGAGGACCCCTACACCATTGACCCAATTTTTTTTGATAGAGTAGACTGGGCTGTAAATAATGCCCTCTCAAGAGGACTTTGTGTAATAATCAATATTCAAAACTATGAGGAGCTCAACAAAACTCCCATAGAACACAAACAGCGCTATCTTTCTTTTTGGAAACAGATTAGTGAACATTACAAAGGTTATCCAGATGGTCTCTTGTTTGAATTTCTAAATGAACCAGCTGGAAATTTTACCAGTGAGTTGTGGAACCAGTTTATAATAGATACTTTGAGTATCGTGCGTCAATCAAATCCTACAAGAACCATTGTGGTAGGTCCATACCATTTCTATAATATAGAATATCTACATACACTGAAACTTCCTGATAATGACCGTAATATAATAGTTGCATATCACTACTATAACCCTTATAGATTTACTCACCAAGGTACTCCGTGGTCAGGAGAAAAAGCCAAGGGGTGGGTTGGGATAAAGTGGACAGGAAAAATAAATGAAAAGCAGGCTGTAATAAGGGATTTTAATAACGTCTTGGCTTGGGCAATGAAAAATCGTAGGCCTATAAGTATGGGCGAGTTTGGGACTTATGAGAAGGCTGATATGGATTCACGTGTTTTGTGGACGGATTTTGTTGCAAGACAGGCCGAGAAAAAAGGTTTCAGTTGGGGTTATTGGGAGTTCTGTTCGAGTTTCGGTATTTACGACGACTCAGTAAATGATTGGCGTTACCCACTTCTTGAAGCTCTTATTGTCCCGCAAAATAACAAAAAATAAATTTGAAAATAGGCTTATTCGGGGGAACTTTTAACCCAATACATATTGGTCATTTGGTAATAGCGTCTAAAGTGTTGGAAATCTTTGACCTGGGGAAAGTGATTTTTGTCCCTTCTGGTAATCCTCCCCATAAAAGGAAAGTAGATATTATAGACGCTTCTCATCGACTAAAAATGATACAGCTTGCAGTAAAAAATTATAAAAGATTTGAAATTTCCGATATAGAGATAAAAAGAAAAGGTAAATCTTATACATTGGATACTATTAAACAGATGAAAAAGTCTTATAAAAATATTACGGATATTTACTTTATTGCTGGAGCTGATTCTGCATTAGATTTACCTAATTGGAAAAAACCATCAGAAATTCTTGCAAGCGCACATTTTTTGGCTGTGACAAGGCCTGGTTTTTCTTTAAGGAAACTTGAAGAAAAATATGCAGGTAAAATAACTACTGTAGAAGGGATATCTATTAATGTTTCTTCTTCGGATATCAGGCGACGCGTCAAAGAAGGGCTAACTATAAAAAAACTTGTCCCTGGAGACGTAGAAAGATATATAAAAAATAATCATCTTTATATTTGATTTTTAATCTGAGATTTAATAAAATATTGTTTCTAATTTGGGGCTGTGGCGCAATTGGGAGCGCGTCTCCTTGGCGTGGAGAAGGTCGGGGGTTCGAATCCCCTCAGCTCCACTGTAATAATTTATAGAGTGGGGATATTACAAATGGAGATCAGAATAACTCACAAAAATACGGAATTATCAGACGAAATTCGTAATTTTATAGAAGAAAAATGTAGTAAATTAGAAAGATTTGTGAAAACAGTTGGTGAGGTTGATATAGTATTGAAGATGGAGAAAGATTATGTGTATTTTGCCGAAATAAATTTTCCAATAAAAGGAACTGTTATCCACGGAGAAGCTCAGCATGGAGACTTACTCTCTTCCTTTGAGGAAGCATTGAGCAAGGTGGAGAAACAGGTTAAAAAACATAGAGACAAGCTGTTTAGAACATAAAAGCTAAAGGCGGAGTTATGATAATAATAGAGCATCTTAATCGGAAGGCTATATCTGCAGATTTAAAAAAGGAAACGAAGGAAAAAGTATTAGAAGAATTAACAGAGCTTTTGATTGTTTCCGGTGCAATAAAAGAAAAAGACAAGAGTGAAATCATGGAGGTTCTCTTAGCAAGAGAAGAGATTGGTTCCACAGGCATAGGTTATGGGGTAGCTATTCCGCATGGTAAGTGTCAAGTAGTAGAAAGCGTGGTTTTGGCAATCGGTTATTCTAAAAAAGGAGTTAATTTCAATTCGATTGACGGTAAACCTGTTCATTTGTTTTTTTTACTCTTAACCTCTCCAGAGCATGGTCAATTGCATCTTAAAGTTTTGGCACGGTTATCTCGTTTTCTGAAAGATAAACTTTTCAGGGAAAGTTTGGTTAAGGCTAAAAATGCTGACGAGATGTATGGAATTATTGAAGATAAAGAGAAAAAGGACAGAATACGATGAGAAAAAACATTATTGTAGGCAACTGGAAGATGTACAAAACAGCTCACGAAGCTGTGCAATTGGTAAAAAATTTAAAAGAAAATCTTAAAGGTATCAAAGGAGTGCAAGTAGTATTATGTCCTCCATTTACTTCACTTCCAAGTGTTTATGAAATACTAAAGGACAGTTCCATTAAACTCGGAGCACAGAATATTTATTATGAAAAAGAAGG
>CAIJMQ010000024.1 GCA_903821905.1 uncultured bacterium | reverse complement strand
TTATGTTTTATTAATTACTTAATTTGTATCTTTATTAACTGTGAACATAAAGTAAGAAAAAATTGGCAGTATCTCCATAGTATCTTTTCTCTCCCAAAAAAGATAAACAGCTTTTTAAAACAGCTCTTATTTAACTATGCAAAACAGATTGATAGACTGATTATTCTCACTTCTATTATCCTTAACTAAAGATAAAAAAGTGACACAGAACAATCAATCTATCAATAGGAGATATTTTAGTAATTATATCCTCGCCTCCCAATAGATCAAAGCCTACTCCATCAGAACGCCTGGGCGTCGCCCGTACAAGCGGCGAAACCGGTAGTGCCACATTGTGGAGGAGGTGGTGGAGGAGGTGGTGGAGGATTTGCAGTGCAGCCACCGCCAGACACGTCATAAGTTCCTTTGATATGTAGGGTTAATCCATTCTTTTTTACCAACTTTCTCAGTTCTTCTATATTCATTCTTTTTCACCTCCTTTTCCCTAGTTTGATTATACTACTCTTGTTAAGTGTGTGTATAGTAATGATTTTATGTTTTATTAATTACTTAATTTGTATCTTTATTAACTGTGAACATGATATAAGGAGAAGCTAAAAGTGCCTCCATTTCAACTTTGATATCTCTGGGCAAAAATTCAAAGGTAAATAAAGAATCAGTTTTTAATGAGTTTAATATTCCTTTCTTTAGAATAATCCCAGTATCAGTATAATCAAAACTGTCATCTTCACGATCAGACATCCAAAGATAAGGTGTCCCTGAGTTCATTATGGGTTTTTTATTTTCTTTATCAACCAAACTGATTTTATCTAATTTAGTGCCGTTAAAAGATACGGGAATCACCATATCTGATTGAATCTTACCTTGGGTTTTACTCTTGTCAATTACTATAGTGCCTTCTGGAAATTTCGGTAAATCATATCGGATAATATTGAGCGGCATATCTATACCTTTTGAAAAATCAAATTTTAGAGTTGCGATAGTACCAAGTTTTTCGGATTCTCCGGCTACATCAGGATGAGCAAGTAATTTGGCAAGGTAATCTTTCTTGATTGTTACTGTCAGGTTTTGAGTATCAACAACATAATCCGTTCCTCTAACTAATTTCTTCTCTGCATTATAGATATTGAGTAGTTCATTACCATTTAACTCAAGTTTAACAGTTAAATCCTCTGTTACATCGGTATTTACCTTGAAATAGTTGTCTACTGGAAATATAAATGAGTTTGGTATGCCTTTCCCAGCATTTACAGTTACATCTTTTAATATCTCGTCTCGCCACACTCTATTCTTTCTATCATAGTATTGACACAGTTCTAAGCCGTTGTCCCATAATAGACAAGCTATTCCATATTTATATCCAGTCTTAGCAAGATAATCGTGGTAATACCATCTTGATAATTTGTCATTTTTAACTAAAGTGCCCCATTCTCCCACAATTATAGGTAAACCATTTTTAATAAATTTTTCATAAAATTGTTTAGCCATTTGCTCGACTGCCTGCTTTTCTTCAAATGTACCCCAACTAGTTCTTCCACATTGGTTATTCGTAAACTCCCAGGGCAAATAATAGTGAGACGTGAAAATAATATATTTATCATCCGGCGCTTTAAACGATTTCAATATCTGTTCAACAGGGTTTACATTGCTTGCTATCCCCGGGATCACAACAAGTCGTTTATCATTGTACCCACCTGATTTTCGTATGAGACTTACAACGCGTCTATTCATGTCGTTCACCTGTTCTTGTGTCAGGTCGTACCTTGCTTCAGGATTGTTAGGGCTTTTAGGTTTACCGAATTTGTCTTCTACCTTATCTCCTTTAATAGGTTCATTTCCATCAATAGGTTCGTTCAAAACTTCCAGTAGCAACTTCTCATTTTTCCATTTAAACCTTTCTGCTATTTGCCCCCAGAGTTTTTCAAGCTTGACTATGGAATTACCATAATTGTTTACATAATTACCCGTTGCGGGATCAATTACCATTCTTGATACCCACTCAGAATCGAAATGAACATCAATCATCACATACAAATCTCTTTTTAATGCCCAGTCAACAACCTGTTCAACTCTATCCATCCATTTAGGGTCAACTTTATAGTCAGGAGCGGGGCCAAAATGTGTATACCATGTTACGGGGATTCTGACACTTCTAAACCCTGCTTTTTTTATATCATCAAAAATGTATTCTTCTGCGGGAGGGTTGTTCCAGGAACCTTCTGTTGGTATTGCTTCCAATGTATTAGCCAAATTCCAGCCTGGAGACATATTCTTGACTGCTTCCTGAGAACTTATGGGGTTGAAATTGCTTGCAGATTTTTCTTGAGAGTAGGTATCAAGATAAAAAATATTTAAAAATATGACTACACTAAATATATTCGTTAAAATGAAAGATTTAGAATTTATTCTTTTCATTCTGTTTTAATCTTATTATACTCCATTCGTCAAGGGATAAACCGATTATATAGGTTACAAAAGCTCTGATTATTTTTATACATCTGTAAAATAACCTATATCAATTGAAAATCAGGGTTCCTTAGAATAGCGAAGAGCTGTTTCATAGTCTTCACGAAGACTCTCATCACCGGGACAGATACGTAGAGCTTTTTTATAATCCTTTATTGCTAAATCTAGTTTTCCCAAGCGTAGTAAAGCATCAGCTCTATGGTAATATATGCGGTAGTCCTTAGAATAGAGTTTCCCTGCCCGGTCGTAGTAATTAACCGCTTCTTCATGTTTCTCCGATAATGCCAAACAAACTCCCATATTAAAATAGGCTTTCCAGTCAGAAGAGTCCAGATCAATTGCCTTCTTACACCAATTTACTGCCTGATTATAATATCCCAAGTGAGCAAGAGAAACCCCCTTATGATAATAAAGACGCGCATCAAGAGAATAACATTTTAATGCTTTATCAAAAAAGCAGATAGCATCTTGATATTTTTCTATTTCAGCAAATCTTACTCCTATTGTATTATAGTAAGTAGACATAAACTCTTTATCAGGAATAGGTTTAGAAGAAGCCCCCTCTTTAGTAATATTACCAAGCATAGCATTAAAATAGAAAAGAGGTTTGGGCATTCCCCACGCAAGAACAGTATGAGAAGGTAGAAGAACACCGAAAAGAGGAAGCTTTAATTCACGGGCAATAGAAAGATATATTCCACAACTCAAATCACAATCTAATTTTCTACCGGCTAACCCTTCACACATAAGGATTGAAGGATTACCAGCATACTCAAATAATTCCACAATTACTTTGTGTATTGCTTTTACTTTGGCAATAGGACATTCTTTACCCTCAAGATATTCTTTTGTTTTATCCCTTATCTGGTAAAAAACTCCCAAAAGGCAATTAATATCAAAAGAATGGATTAAACCCCTGCTTGAAGCTTCTTGTTCAATTTCAAGAATATCCTGAACTAAAAATTTTTCTTTTTTATCTATCTTTGGGTGTCTCTTATTGATTTTCATCTATACTCCACTATTTTACACCTATACCAATGTTGTTGGAAGTTCTATTAATCTAGATATTTGATAACTCAAGGAGGGATGGGAATGACTTATACATAACTCCAAAAGGTTAAACAGAAAAACCCCTTTTTAGATGTTTTTACTGCATTCTTGGGGGCTTTTTATCATTATAAGGGCAACCTGGGCATGGTGCATATATAGTCCCAAATATTCTATAAGACTCACGCATACAGTATCCCTTGCCGTTAGCTGAGTGGCATCCCTCAAATTCTTTGCAATTATAACAAACAGTGCCTTTATATTTCTCCATAGGGATATCGTACGACTTAGTTTTAAAAGATTCGGAGTTCCAAACATTATACAGAGAATCTTTAGCAACATTACCAAGGAAACATTCAGGTGTCTGCGGTAGCTGCTCACATCCAATCAAACTGCCATCAGGCAAGATAACAACTTGTTTCTTACCTACAGTGCATTCATTACGTTCATTCCAAGACTTCTGATTTTGGCCTTGCGATTCATTAATCTCTGGAGCAGGAGCACCCCCTTGCATTATAATTTTAAAACCATGCTTTGCTTCAATTTCTTCCACCTGTTTCCCATATTCTTCCCACTCATTCATTTTATTAAACAACTCATCCTTATGATGCCACACTGACCGGACATAAATAGTTGCCCTGATGGTCTTAACTCCAAGATTGTGTAAATCCAATATTGTCTGAGGCATAGATTGGATATTAAGCGGTGTCACAACTGCTTTAACCGCAAGATTTACTCCTGCTGCCATAAGATTTTTAATGGATTCAATTGCCTGCTTACAATATCCTTTTTTTCGAGTCATAGCATCTGCAATCTTTGGAACTGTGCTATCAAGACTTATTTGAAACTCTAAATCGGAAATATGCGAGAGACGACGTGCCACCTCCTGCGAGATGTAAGATTTAGTAGCTACAGAGATATGAACTGGTGGATTGAAAGTTGAGGCTATCTCTAACATATCTATAGTATGCTCATAGCACATTGGGTCGCCCCCAGCAAAACCTAAACCAGATAGCTGATACTCTCCCATCTCATCAAGCAACTCCTTCCATCTTGAAAAAGGAAGGAAAGAATATTTAGGAGCGAGATGACGTCCCATATAGCAATACACACAATCAGTAACGCAATCGAGCGTAGGCATAAGAACAGTAGTAATGGGGAATTGTAAAACTGTGGCTTCTTGGGGAAGAAATTTATCCCCTTTAATAACAAAGTCTTCAGGGTCATAATGTATGAATTTTTGTTTTTTATCCTCGGTAACTTCAATAAGCACCGGTATTTTTATATTAAGTGGCGGAACATTTAGAATAAATTTTTCCAGTTCTTTACACAAATCAACAAAAGTTAGGGAAGGTTCTTCCCAAATAAATTGGACCATTTGAAATACTTCTTTAAGAGACCTTTTCCCATCAAAAAGAGCAAGCATCATAGCAACTGAGGAAGTAAAGCAATAATTTCCCGAGGTATCTATTGTTTCACCTCTTTCATTAACTCCAGCATTATGTTCTGCCCAATAAACAATAATACTAGATTTTTCCCTACGTATACGAATATGCTCGTTAAGACCTAAAATAGTTTCTTCTTTTAGAAGTATATCTTTTTCTGACACTTTCTAAATCCTTATAACGTAATAGTTATTGCTTAATATTTCAATTTACTTTAAGAAAAAATAAAAAAACTACAACATTTAGCCTTAGCTAATTTATTTACGAATAGCCCACAAAACCCTACCAAGTGTCAGTACATGTCGAACATGAAGCGTTACAAGAATAAGTACATGATGCTACAGAACAAACATAGCACAGATTACAAAAATGAAAGAAGCATCTTGTTGGGCACACGTCACAACTTTCACCACCCGATACATCGGAAACACC
>CAIJMQ010000023.1 GCA_903821905.1 uncultured bacterium | reverse complement strand
TATTGTTAATTATTATTTGGCAATTAAGTGGGATGGAAAATAGAAGAAATTAGAGCTGAAGTCCCAATTAATCCAAGGGTCGGTAAGGACATTGCGGGAGGAAAAATGAAAAAACTCATCTTATTATTAACACTTATTCTTCTAAGTTCAAGTATCCTTTACGCTGACGATACCAAAACATTTAATACGGCTGATGGTGGTATAGTAAAAATCAAACCATTTTGGAATGGTTTTGATATGCAGTTAATTTATGACCCAGTAGCAAATGCACCTAACAATGTTAAACAGTATCTTAAAATAGAGCCCACACATGAAGGTCCTTGGTCTGATTATGGTTCAGTACCTGGATTCGCTAATCCACTTGGAGACACCTTTAATATGAAATTCTTAGACAAAGATGGTTTTGAACTCTGTAACGAAGATTTTTACTATTCAAAATTTGCTTTAGATGAGACTACTAACCATCCAAGAATTGTCTTACGTGAAAAGGTTGAGGGATGGGGTTTAAATGCTAATAAAATATTTTCGGTACTCATTGATTATAAATAGTCCTTATAGGCCTTACAATTAACGAAAGGAGTTAATAATGTTTAGAAAAATTACATCTTCAATCTTAGTATTAGTGTTTGTAATCTCTATGTCTGGCTGTGCTACTATCGCACATCCAAAAACATCTGAAGTCAGCATAAATAGCAACCCAGAGGGAGCAAGTGTTTTTTTTGATGGGAATAGAGTAGGAAAAACTCCACTAACAATAACAGCATCAAATAAACAACCTCTTACGGTAAGTCTTAAAAAAGAAGGCTATGAGGAAATATCAAAGAGAGTTGAAGTCAAAACTAGCACTGGGTGTTTTGTAGCAGATTGTTTTTTGCCGCCAGTCTATGGTTGCGCTTGGATAATCTTAGATGCGTGTTCAGGGAATGCTAATACCTTAACCGAAACAAAGCTCAATTTTACTCTTGAGCCGATAACAACACCAACTAATAAATAGAATTATCTGGGCAAACAGAGCATTGAGGGAGGAAAAGATGATTACAAAGATAGGTGATTTTGAATTAGGACAGAATTTGGATGCTTCAGCTTTAAAAGAGCTTCCTCTAAACGACATTGTTTCTACAGTAAAAAATGCCCCATCGTTTATGAAAAATAAGCAAACTCGTGATTTTTCAGAACAGGATTATAAGGATATTACTGATATTGAAAAAGCATATGAAGTTGAGAATCTTGCATTCTTTGGTGTAAACTGGAATGCTTTTATAGCTACTGTAGGAAATAAGATTTCCAGAATCTCTACTTATTACACAACAACAGATAAAGATGGAGCTGACTTGATATTTCGAAAGATATTTATATATGTTACAAACGATATGGGAAAACATAATAAAAATCCATTCTTATCAAAGAGATATATTTGGTATTGTGATGAAGGTAATGTACTTGTAGAAAAGTCGAGTATGTGGGGGCAGTATTGTGTAGGTTTGGTTATTGAGCATAACAGAGAAGGCGTTCATCAAAGTCTTAAAGCTATATAATATAAAATAAATAATATTTAGTCAGGTGTTTGAAAATTAAAGGAGAAATTAGAATGATAGAACTTAACAAAGGGCAGAAAATCGCAGAGTTTATTTTTGCAGTATTAATTACTTTGTTGAGCCTTACAATGTCAGGAGGAGAACTGCTCTTACAGCAGTAGTTGGTATTGCTATTGCAGCAGGGTTAGTTATTTGGTGTTTATATAAGAAACCAGAATCAGAACATA
>CAIJMQ010000022.1 GCA_903821905.1 uncultured bacterium | reverse complement strand
CCTCATCTCCTACAGACAAACCTGCAACACGATGAAAAGTGACTGTAAAATTGTAACCTTTTCTAAATGGGCGGATTTTACCAAATAAGAAAATTACGGCTATAGTAAGTAAAACAGTTATTATAAAAAATATTCCTACCTTTTTTTCATGTGATAATTTTGGCATTTTTTTATCCCTTTAAATTATCCAATCTTAATTGGCCCCTCGATTTTACCATGAATGAACTGTTGAACATAGGGGTTTTTACTATTAAGGAACTTTTCCTTTTCGTCTAAAGCCATTATTTTGCCATCATATAACAGACCAACCCTGTCCGCTATTATGTTCATACAATTTAGATCATGAGTAACAACAATAGAAGTGGCTCCTGTGACTTTTTTGACCTCTAAAATCATGTAATTAATGGAATTGGCTATGATTGGATCAAGTCCGCTAGTTGGCTCATCGTAGAGAATTATTTTAGGATCCATTACAAGTGCTCGAGCAAGTCCAACTCTTCTTCTCATACCACCGGACAAAGAATCGGGCATTTGATCTTCTATATCTTTTAACCCTACCAGTTCCAGTTTCTCTTTAACCTTATTATTGATTTTCGCATCTGTTAGACCTGTACCTTCCCTAAGTGGTAACGCTACATTTTCTCCTACACTTAAAGAATTAAGTAAAGCTCCCGTCTGAAACAACATACCGAACAACATCCTGCGGATTATACTTATCTCTGTTTCAGGAAGTGGTACTATATCAATTGCACCAATATAAACTTCTCCCGAATCAGGTTTCATAAGGCCTATTATATGTTTTAAGAAAACGGATTTGCCAATTCCACTTTTACCCAAAATACCGAGAGTTTCTCCTTTTCTTATTTCTATATCTAAATTATCTAATACCTTGTTGCCATTAAAACTTTTTGTTAATTTTTTTACTCGTATGCTAATTTCCGATTCCATTTTTTTAATAAAGTATATGAGTTATAAAATAATCTGATATCAATATAAGTATAAACGAATCTACAACCGAAAGGGTAGTTGCTTTTCCTACACCTCTGGCTCCACCTTCGGTTTTAAGCCCTTGATAACAGCCGATGATGGCGATTATACCACCAAAAATAACTGATTTTATAATACCATTTGAAATATCTTTCAAAGTAACAAAATCCACCATATGTCCTACATAAGCACTCAATCTTACACCTAATTGAGCCCTGCCGATTAAAAAACCGCCGCCAATACCTATAACATCGGTTAAAATAGTAAGAAGAGGCATAACAATCATAGCAGCGATAAAACGCGGCATGACAAGATATTTTACCGGATCAATAGCCATAGAACGTAAAGCATCTACTTCTTCAGATACTTGCATAGTTCCTATCTCTGCTGTCATCGCAGCACCGGCCCTACCTGCTACAATAAGACCTGTAAGTACCGGCCCAAGCTCTCTTACTAAAGTAGCAGCAACACCAACACCTAAAAATTCTTGAGCTTGAAATTTCAATAGTTCATGTCCAGCTTGTAATCCCATAACCATTCCGGTAAATATTGCCATAAGAGATACCATAGGAACTGACTCTACACCTATTTCGGACATTTGTTGTATTATGCCTTTTAGATTGCGATGAGCTACCGTTGAAAAATACAAGGTACGATATAATAATGTTAGTATTTCTCCTATTCTTTGCATCCCAGAATCAAATGCACTCGCTTTTCTACTATTTTGCGCCATTGTTATTGTCTAATTTTATAATTTCATCCAACTGTTTAATCAATTCCTTAACCTGAACTAACGAAGAATCTTGATTAAAGGCTTCTTCATAAATTCTTTTTGCATTCTTAAAATCTTGCATTTGGGAATAAGAGTTCCCTAATTTAAGTAAGATTTTAGCATTCTTTTCACCTAATTGCACTGCTCTGCCGTAATTTTGAGATGCTTCTTTCCATTTTTCTTGAGAATAATAAATATCACCCAATCCAACATATCCTGATACAAAATCAGGCAGATTAGAACTTATTTTTTTCTTTTCCTCTTGCACAGAAATAGCACGTTTGTCTTCTTTAATAGCATTGTCTATTTCTCCTAATTGTAGTAATACTACAGCTAAATTGTAATGTGTTTTTGGTTCATAAGGGTTTTGTTCTATGGATTTCTGGAACTCTTCTTTAGCATTCTCCCATTTTGCCATTTTCAAATATAAGGAACCCAAATTGTAATGCAAATCTGCATAATCAGGTGAAATCTCTTTTAATTTAAAATATACAGCTAAAGCTTCATTTGCTTTATTTGTTTCTGCATATGCAAAACCAAGACGGTAATAAGCTTTCCAATTATATTTATCCCAGTAGAGAGCTTTCTCGTATTGTCTAATAGCTTCATCCCATTTTTTTTTATCTCTTAACACTATACCATCCTTTAAATAACTGGAAGATATTATTAACCTTACTGTCTCGTGTGTATAAATGAACCCAAGAAATATAGCTATAGGAATTATGAGCAAAACAGCAGCTTTTCTATATGAAAATTTCTTACTGAAATAGTCCTCTTCTTTGTAGGGTTGAGAAAGTTTACATTCTGCAGAAATTAATCCAAGAAAAAAATAGAAGTAAAGAATTGATGCCTCAAGACGGAAGTTCACATCTGTAAGGTTTTGAATGAATAATGCCAACACTCCGGCAAGTAAACCTGCATGAACAATGTTCATAAGGTTTAAGGGTTTATTATAAAAAACTCTTATACCTCTTAAAAAAATTACTCCTAATATCCACAAAAAAATCCCCAGTCCAATAATTCCTATCTCACTTGTAAGTTCAAGGATCTCATTATGTGCATGGTCAGTTGCATTTACAGACATCGGATTTAAAAAATATTCGGGTATACGGAAATGCGGATATACAATAGGATAAGTCCCCATACCCCACCCGGTAAATGGACGTGCTTTTATCATTCTTAAAGTGCCTTGCCATATGTTAATCCTTATTCCTACCGTGCCTGATGTTATATCTTTGTCAATATAAGCTTTAATCTGTGGCACCTTATATATTAGCAATAATGATATAGCCCCCAATATTAATAAAATTGAAAGCATAGATATAGCAAACACTATTACTTTCTTCTCAGTTTTGAGATTTTTAGTGACAAATAAGGTTATCAGAAAAATGAAAGAGATTACTAATGCTATCCAAGCACCTTGAGAGCTCAAGATATATATGAGAAAAAGAACCGCAACGGACAAAAGAAATATCAAAGAAGATATGAAAAAATTGTTTCGCAAAAAATTATATATCCCTACTAGAATCACAAGTGGAAGAATCATAATTAAATATGCAGAAAAAAAATTAGGATTTCCAAAAGTCGATATTATGACAGCGTCTTTGGTCTTCCAAAAGTAAGATAATCCTGAAAGGGAAAGAACGACAAAGACAATAAGTATAGGAATAACCATACTAATAATATCTTTTTCTTTTTTTATCAGATTTACAACGACAAAATAAAGAAAAAAACAAGTAAAAAGTCTTTCTAATTCTCTTATACTTGCATACAGAAAAGAGGAGCAAAAAAGATTTATGAAACACCATATAAATAAACATATCAAAGGAATATAGGCCGGGTCTTTATATAAAGAAATTTCTGCTTTTTCAATGGTATAGTAAAGCCAGAATATAAAAAGTATGATTAAAAGAAATTGTGTAATAACTATTTTAATCATTACATAGTTAAAAGGCTGAACAATATTGGCAGACCAATTAAAAATTTTTATCTTAAAATCCGGGGGCGACATAACTGCAGGAATAACTATTGAAATTATAATTAAAACAACAAGGAAGGCTATTGACCATTTATCTGCTTTTTGAGGTATAGTTTTGGTAATCGAATTTCTCTTCATTTTCTATCCTATAGTATTTTCTGTACAAATTATCTTATATAACACGACCAAGGTCAATTTAATATCTATAAGAAATATTGTATATTCTCTATTGTAATTAATCTAAACAATATAATTTTTAACTGTAACTTTGACATTCCGAATATAAATAGTAAAATTGTTTTACAAAATTTATATAATAATTTTGAAAGGAGTATTCTGAATGAATTATAAAAATCAGATAATACGGAAACTTTTCTTATTAGTAGTTGTATCCACAATAATTATTTTTAGCACATTTTCCTCTATCTTAGCTGACGTAGAAGATATCTCTCGCTCTGAAACTCTTTATTTCAACGGAATACAATGGGGACCTCCAACGAATTTCAATTTTCTTACAGGTAATGCAGCTTGGCCTGTTCCTGGTAGTGGCGGGATGTGGAATGAAGCTGTTTATGAAACATTATTTCTTTACAATATGATAACAGGAGAACTGGAGCCATTCATTGGAAAAGGATATAAATGGGTTGATGAATATACATTACAAGTAGAATTACGTGACGATGTGCATTGGCAGGACGGAGAACCATTCACTGCTGATGATGTCGTTTATACTTTTGATATAGCCAAGAAATACCCACTTGTTAATAGTGGTTTTTGGTTATACGTAGATAAAATTTCTGCAATCGGTAAATATGCTTTCTCTATAGAATTAAAAAAAGATAATCCGAACAGATTAGCATTGGTTAATAATCTTGTTGATGTATCTATCCTCCCAAAACATATATGGACAAAAATAGAAGAACAATCTGGTTATGATATAAAAAAGATACGTGAATATAAAAACGAAAACCCCGTTGGTTCAGGTCCCTACAAAGTATATTATTATTCTTCCGAAAAAATAATTGCACAACGTTATGATAACTATTGGGGGAAAAATCTTTTCGGTAAACTACCTACTCCTAAATATTTAGTCCATCCTATCTTCAAGAGCAACGATGCCGGTAATCTTGCATTTGAAAAAGGTGATGTTGATGTAGGACAACAGTTTGTACCGCAAATTTGGAAAATGTGGGAAAAAGGACTTCCTGTAGGAACCTGGTACAAAAAAGAACCGTATTATGTCCCTGTTGGGACTCCTTGTATCTGGTTTAATTTTAAAAGACATCCCCTTGACGTTCCTGAAGTAAGAAGAGCTATAGCTTATTGTATCGATTATAAAAAAATTGCGGAACTCGCAATGACAAAATATTCTCCTACAGTTGTTTCAAGTTTAATACTTCCGTTCGGTCCGGAGAAGAAATATTACGACGAAGAAACAGTTAAAAAATATGGATGGGAATATAACCCTCAAAAAGCCATCGAAATATTACAGGGTATTGGTGCAAAAAAAGGTAAAGATGACGTCTGGGTTCTTAAAGATGGAACAAGACTTGGACCAATTAAAGTAGAATGTCCTTACGGATGGTCAGACTGGCAGGTCTCTCTTGAGATAGTCTCAAAATCAGCCCAAAAAATAGGAATAGATTTAGTCACCTATTTCCCTGACCAAGCTGTTGCTGCAGACAATAGATATTCCGGCAACTTTGACATTACAATGATGACACCTGCAGGCAATCCCCTACCTTCACAGCCCTGGTCAAGATTCTATGAGGTAATGTATGCTAAGGATATTCGGCCTATCGGTGAACTCGCATTCCGTAACTTTGGCAGATATTCAAATCCAAGAGCTGATGAACTCCTTGATGAAATCCCAAAGCTAACTGACGAAGTTAAAATGAAAGAACTATATACGGAACTTGCGAAAATATATCTTCAAGATATTCCGGCTATTCCGGTTGAATACAGGCCATGGATGTTCTATCAATACAATACTACACATTGGACAAATTTCCCAAGTGAAGAAAATCCATATGCTCCACCTCAAATGTGTATAACAGGTGCAGGGATTAAAGCACTTTATGAGATTAAACCGGTAAAATAAAAATTCATCCCCAACCAATTAAGGTAAGGATTAGTGAGTCCATATAAAAGATATCTTCTAAGAAAATCCAAGTGGTATATTTTCACATTTTTTGTAGCTATCTCACTAAATTTTCTTCTCCCAAGATTAATGCCCGGTAATCCCATTACCGGTATAGTATCAAAAATGGCATCTGGCGGAGCCCCAAGTGATGTACTGGAAAAATTATACAACTCGTATATACAAGAATTTGGTTTAGATAAACCTTTGTACATCCAGTTCTGGGACTATCTGGTGAAAGTTTTACACGGAGACCTCGGTGTATCTTTCAGTTTATATCCTATAAGAGTAAACGAGATACTTGCTAAAGCGCTTCCGTGGACAATAGCTCTTCAGGTTCCTTCCATAATTATAGGATGGCTACTCGGTAATTTCCTTGGAGTTACAGCTGCCTATAAAAAAGGCAAGTTTGACAGTGTACTTTTTCCCTTTTCTCTTTTTATAAGCTGTATTCCATACTATTGTCTTGCCATTATTTTGTTATATTTCTTCGGTGTTGTCCTGCATATACTCCCGACAAACGGTGGATACAGCATGAACTTAGTTCCATCATTCTCAATAAGTTTTATTTTAGATGTTCTAAAACATTATTTTCTGCCATTTCTATCGATAGTTCTGGTTACTATAGGAGGACAAGCAGTTGGGATGAGAGAAATGAGCATTTATGAACTTAATACGGATTATGTAAATTATTCAAAATCCTTAGGTATAAAAGAATCAAAAATTATTAGATATGTGTTCAGAAATGCAATGCTTCCTCAAATAACCGGACTTGCACTTAGTTTAGGAACAATGGTAGGCGGAGCCCTCATAGTCGAGATTGTATTTTCATACCCCGGAGTTGGAACGTGGCTTTTTAACGGAATACGTCAACAAGATTATCCTTTAATACAAGGCGGCACCCTTTTAGTGACAATGGCTGTACTTACTGCTAACTTCTTTATAGATATTATATATAGCTTCGTTGACCCGAGAATAAAAGCTTCACAAATAGAAGAGTAAAAATTGAAAACCCTACGAATACTTTTTAGTTCCGGAAAAGTTGTATTTGGATTAAGTGTCTTTCTTTTTCTTTTTATTGGAAGTATTACTTTCACTGCGCTAAGTTCCAAAGACCCTACTGAAATGGTGGGCAACCTTTATGATTCTCCTTCTAAAGAATATCCCTTGGGAACCGACAATTTTGGAAGAGATGTTTTAGTTGAACTGATACACGGTATTAAAACATCAGTTATAGTTGGATTATCCGCTGGAATACTTGCAACTCTTATAGGAACAATAATAGGCACTATTGCAGGTTTTACAGGTAAATGGGTAGATAACGTTCTTAACAGCTTAACTAATCTTTTTCTCGTAATTCCTTCCTTTGTAATACTGGTACTCTTAGCTGTCAGTCTGCAAAAAAGATCTTTATTTCTGGTCACAATGGTAATCGGTATTACAAGTTGGCCCTGGACTGCAAGAGCAGTAAGAGCACAAGCATCAAGCTTGAAAACAAGAGAACATATCAGCATGGCAAAATTAAATGGCAAGGGAAATTTGAATATTATGTTTACAGAAGTTCTTCCTTATATGCTGTCCTATATTTTCATGGTATTTGTAATCCAATCCGCAGGAGGAATATTAAACGAAGCTGGTTTGAGTATGCTTGGGCTTGGTCCCGAAAATACTATTTCTCTTGGAGTAATGCTTTCATGGGCTCTTAATTTCGAAGCGGTACGAACCGGTGCCTGGTGGGCATTTTTCCCTGCTGTATTTTCCATAGCTGTAATAACTTTCTCTTTATACCTTGTTAACATAGGGATGGACGAGGTTTTCAACCCAAGATTAAGGAAATAGAAATGAAAGAGTTGCTTTCAATCAGGAATTTTAAAGCATACTACCAAACCAGTTCTGAAGAAGTAAGAGCTGTGGATGGAATTTCATTAGATCTTAATGAGGGTGAAATCTTGGGAATCGCCGGTGAATCCGGTTGTGGAAAATCTACGTTTTCAATAAGTTTATCGTGCCTTTTTCCTCCCCCACTTAAATATATATCTGGAGAAATATTTCTGGATGGAATCGACATTACAAAACTCAACACACAGGAAATAAGAAAATCAATTCTCGGTCCTAAGATATCTTTTATACCTCAAAGTTCTATGAACGCTTTAAATCCCACCATACGAATAAGAAATTTCGCTATAGATATAGTTAAACAACACGAGCCAAAAACAACAAGGGAAAACATTATACATAGAGTAATAGAAAGATTTGAATCCCTTTCACTTCCCAAAGATGTTTTAAACCGTTACCCATTTGAACTAAGCGGAGGAATGAGACAGAGAACACTTGTAATTCTTTCGACTATTATGAACCCGGAGATAGTAATTGCAGATGAACCTACTTCCGCTTTAGATGTTTCATCACAAAGAGAAGTTATCGAACTTCTAAAAATCATGGTCAAGAAGAAAATAATGAAAAGCCTTATTTTCATTACACACGAACTTCCTATTTTAAGACAAATTGCAGATGGGATTGCAGTAATGTATGCAGGTCAGATTGTTGAAATAGGTTCTGTTTCCGATATTCTTTTCAATGCTCATCATCCTTATGCAGATGTACTGATGTCCTCCATGATAGTTCCGGAAAAGGGCATGAGAGAAAAAAACCTGCCTTCAGTTTCCGGGACCCCTCCTGATTTACGGCATGCAATTAAAGGATGTAGATTTGCAGATAGATGTCCTGAATTTAAAAAAGATTGTAGAGAAAAAGATATAGAAATGGTGGAACTTACCAAAGGGAGTTTTGTCCGATGTATTCATCCTCTGAGAACAAAGAAATAATACTGAAAGCAAGAAATCTTCTTAAGATTTTTGGGACAGGCAAAGATTCGGTAATTGCAGTTGACCACATAAATTTCGACATTCATAAAGGAGAAATCGTATCTTTAGTAGGACAAAGCGGTAGCGGAAAAACAACTACAGCTCAGATGCTTCTAAACTTAATTAAACCGACCGAAGGGAACATAGAACTAAACGGCATAGATATAAGAACTTTCCAAGGAAGAAATAGAATTAAATATTGGCAGAAAGTTCAAGGAATATTCCAAGACCCGTTCAGCAGTTTCAATCAGTTTTTTTCTATAAGCAAGATTTTAAAAGATTCGCTGAAAATCCTCGGAAGCAACTTAAAGAGCGGAGAAAAAGATAAACTAATCACAGAATCTCTTGAATCAGTAAACATAAATCCAAAAGACGTTCTGGATAAATATCCTTTTGAGTTAAGCGGCGGACAGAGACAAAGAATAATGATAGCACGTATATTCCTTATTAAACCGCAGTTACTAATCGCCGATGAGCCAACTTCAATGATTGATGCAGTTCTGCGGTCTAATATACTCAAATTATTCATGAAACTCAGAGAAGTCTACGGAACATCAATAATTTTTGTCACTCATGACATCGGATTGGCATACTATGTAAGTGACCGTGTATTTATAATGCAACACGGTAAAATTGTGGAATCGGGTGACCCAGAAAAAGTTATAATCAACCCCCAACATCCCTATACTATAAAATTAATCAACGATGTCCCAATTCTTCATCAGCAGTGGGAATTTAAATTATCTTAAGTCACAAATCTATATTTCTTTCTCAGGTAAAGAATTTTTATAGAAATATACTTTTGCTTCGCCATATTTCCTGCAATCAGTAAGATTTAAATTATTACAAGAGGAAGGTAATTCAGTCTTATGATGTACTCTCACTATAATTAAACTCTCAGGTTTAATTAATAATGGAAAAGAAGGATGAGTTATAGTTTGCTCAGCAAAATCTGAATTGTAAGGCGGATCTATGAATATAATCGAAAAGGATTTCTTCATCTTCTCCATGTACTCTATTGCTTCTTTAAAATCCCTACTAACTACGATTATTTGCTTATCAAGCTGAAGATTTTGCGCGTTCTCTCTTATAAGTTTGATATTCTGATAACTCTTGTCCACAAACGTAACATCTTTAGCTCCTCTGGATAATGCTTCAAAGCCAAATATTCCCGTACCTGCAAACATATCCAGAATTTCAGCGTCTATCACCCTGTCAAAAAGTATAGAAAAAATAGCATTTTTTATCTTATCGGTAATCGGCCTGAGTAAAGGAGAAGGTTTACTGCATTTTAATTCTCTCCCCTTCTTTTCACCGCTGGATATTCTCATGTTCTTTTTATTTTACACTTTCTAAAAAAATTTATCATAATCCATGCCTTCTATTAATTTGACTTTTATTATGTCGTGGGATAACCTGCAATTAAATAAACTTAAAAGTCAGGAGATCTAATATGCGATTTTTAACAGCTTTAATTTTGGTTATCTTAATTTCTATCTCTATTATTACATTTGCGGGAACTGAAAAAGTAAATTTCTCAGGCAAATGGGTTTTAAACAGTGATAAAAGTTTATATGAAGGGCACAGAACATCTGCTCAGAAAGAACTAAATGTCCGTCAAGAAGGAAATGATTTAATAATCGATAGAATTTCACAAAAATTTTCAGGGTCGGGAATTATCACTGAAAAATTTACATTGGATGGTAAAGTAAAAGACAGTGTAATATCTGGAAAACCAACAAAATCAGCTGTAAGTTGGTCTGCAGATGGTAAAAAAATGACAATTTCTTATATGAGTATTTTTGCGCAAAATGATATTAGAACAACTATCGAAATATGGGAACTCTCAGAAGACGGAAAATCTCTTTCGGTTAATTATTCCTCTCAATCCGCTAAAGGCACCCGAAATTCCAATGATGTTTATGATAGAAAAAAATGAAACATTATCAGGTTATAATAATTGGCGGCGGTGCAGCAGGGTTGATGTGTGCTTTGACAGCGGGACAAAGAGGGAAAAAAGTCCTGCTTTTAGACCAATCTGACCAGGTCGGCAATAAAATCCTTGTTTCAGGCGGGAGACACTGCAACTTTACAAACCTCTGGGTCCAATCAGACAATTACACATCCAATAACCCAAATTTCTGCAAATCAGCATTGAGCCGATTTACTCCAGATATTTTCCTTTCATTACTTGAAAAGTATGGCATACCTTACAATGAGAAAAAAGCAGGTCAACTCTTCTGTAACAAAGAAGCCAAAGAGATTGTAAATCTATTATTGAAAGAATGCGAGATAGGAAAAGCTGAGATTAAAACTAACTGTGAAATAAAAAACATACAAAAAGAAGAGTATTTCCTCATAAACACCAATTTAGGAGACTATTCGGCAGAATCTTTGGTTATAGCAACCGGTGGTTTATCAATGCCTGAAATCGGGGCTTCGGGTTTTGGATATGACATTGCCAAACAATTCGGACTGAACATTATCCCCACCTCCCCAGCTTTAGTTCCTCTTGTTTTTGATAATAAACACTTTCGTGATTTAGCCGGTATCTCTGTAGAAACACTTGTTTCCTGCAATAAAAAATCTTTCAGAGAATCCATCCTCTTCACTCATAAAGGATTAAGCGGACCTGCAATACTCCAAATTTCAAACTACTGGAATAAAGGAGAAGAGATTGTTATTAATCTCTTGCCAGACATTGATTTAGTTAAAACAATGAATAAATGGCAGAAAGAAAAACCGAAAGCAGAATTAAAAACCTTAATAGGCGAACTATTACCAAAACGCCTTGTTCAAAAATGGTTGGAGTTATATTGTCCTAACAAGCCGGTAAATCAATACAACCAAAAAGAAATCAACAAGACTGCTCAAGTCTTTCATAAATGGCGCACAATTCCTTCAGGCACGGAAGGTTATAAGATAGCTGAAGTAACTAAAGGCGGAGTTGATACCAAAGAACTATCTTCCAAAACCTTTGAATCCCACAAGGTAAAAGGGCTCTATTTTGTCGGTGAAGTCTTAGACGTAACAGGCCAGTTAGGCGGATTCAATCTTCACTGGGCTTGGGCATCGGGATATTGCACCGGTCAACTTGTATAATGCTTGACAATTACATTTAAAGATGTAAACTAGGGTGTAATTTTTTATCTAACCAAATAAAAAGGAGGCTAATATGCGAGTTTTAGTAAGTTTGATGTTGGTGGCTCTTCTAGTTGTCTCTTCCGTTGCATTTGCACAAGACAGCAAGGGAAATTTTTCGGGTAAATGGTCTTTGAATAAGAATAATGAGAAAGGAAATTCAGCTAAAGAGTTAATAATCACTCGAAACGGAAACAATCTATCAGTTCAAAAAGTTTTAGTGGGACCGGACGGAAAAGATATCAAACTCACAGAGAATTTTACTCTTGATGGGCAGACAAAGGAAAACACAACTAATGGGATGTTGAAAAAAATAACTGCAAATTTGTTCGCAGATGGAAAGAGTATAACTATTTCTTCAACAACTGTACTCGAAAGAAACGGGAATAAAACGGAAATCACTAAAGTAGAAACATGGAAACTGTCGGAAGGCGGAAACTCTCTTTCAATTGAATCAGCACAAAAAACATCTAAGGGAGAGATGAAAGCTGTGAGTGTTTACGACAAAACAGCTAATTAATATCCGGGTTGCATAACCTTCCCCAAATACTGTATTATTCTCTTGACTCTGAATAGTTATGAGAATAAAAGTGTTTGGGGATTTTTCTTTTTGGCATTTTATTCTTCTTGCACTACTTATACCCATCATTTTATCTATCTCATTATTGGTAATCCTTTTTATTTTCATTCCTATTGGTTTATTTGCTATTTTGGCCGGACAATTTTATTGGTTAAGGTTCAAGATATTTCATAGACCTATGTCTTCTCAGAAACCACCAATTCCGCGTTTAATGAAATCTTTAACACAAGGCAACGAAGATGAAATATGAAAAGAGAAAAAAGGAGAATAAAATGCCAAACCTCAAACTTATAACCTATTGTGGTTTATACTGCGGGCTTTGTTCCCAAAAGAACCGTATCCCCAAAAGAGCAAAAGAACTGCAGGATATTATGAAAAAAGAGGGATATGAATATTGGGGAAAAGAGATTCCCGATTTCACGGAATTCTGGAAATTCCTTAAAGGGTTAACAAAATCAGAGCACTCAGGTAGCTGTCGCGACGGCAGATGCGGCCCCCCATTTTGTGGAATCCGTAAATGCGCCGTTAAAAAAGGTATAGACATCTGCGTATTCTGCAAAGAATATCCGTGCAAGAGAATAAACGGCATTGCCAAGGGCTACCCTACTCTATTAGCTGACGGACAGCGTATGAAAGAAATCGGTATAGATAAATGGGTCAAAGAACAGAAAGAACGCGCAAAAACAGGTTTCTGTTATGTTGATATCCGGCGTTATCCTTATGAAATAGCGGATAAATAAGAATAGGAGGAAGTTATGAATAAAAGACAAGTTCTTGATATCGTACTCATTATTTTCGGCATTTATTTTCTTATGTATTTCATCCAATCTATGATAGCCACAACATGGCAAATTTTCTTTATGCCACAAGACCAGTTTGTCCAAAAAGGGGTCTATATCTTTATGATGTGGCTGTACTTATTAATCCCTCTTGCACTTTCTGCCCTTTTCCTTTTTAGACGAGAAAAAATACTTAACATGCTTATTGGGAAAACAGAACAACAGGAAGTTTTGCCCGCAGATTCAGTGCCTTGTTATGGTAGAGTAGCTTTTTGGATTCAAATTATTGGCTTATATTACTTAATATCATCTGGCATACGAGCTATTGTACAACTCACTGTGATAATCGTAATACAAAATCCACAATATTCTATCGAACGCTTTTTGTGGAAAGATATGGCAAATCCTGTAGTAACACTTATAGTAGCTGCACTGTTAATTCGGAAAAGCGAATCAATTGCAAATTTTATAAATACGATTACTAAATAACCCCAACCTAAATAATTATGAAATTTAAGAACCTTTTAATTGTCGTTCTCTTGGTTGTTCTCATCTGCGGATGTGCCTCTATTCCTTCACGTCGTGTTATTCTAACCGAATCATCTCCAACAGGTTCTATTACAACAATAGCAGATATCAAACCTGACGGAACTTTCAACAAAATCATGGGCACCAAACAGTCAAAGCGTATACTGTCTGGAAAATTGACTGACGAGAAAGACGGCTTCCTCGCTCTACAACTTAAGTATGAAAATAGAAATAAAGAAGGTAAAGTATCATCTATAAATACACAGCTAAAAATCAATCCAAATGAAGAAACGCCGGTTGGCGGCTTGATTACTAGCTCTAACACACGGATTTCAACAGTCAGAGTCGAAATACCTGATAAACATTAAATGACAAACAGTCAAGAAGAACAACCAATATCTAGAAAATCAGCATGGCCTTATGTGCTCACAAGTATTTTCTTTGCTTTTATTTGTGTTTACTTGTTGTCAATATATAGTACTGTTCACTGGCAAATTTGCACCCGCTTAGCATCATTATACCCAGATGAGAGGATCCACGAAACTGCTTTAGTTGCTGAATCAGTTCTTTCTCACCTTTTAATTTATCGGATTTTTGCAATTTTGTCATGTATATGGGCTGTACTATCATTTAGAGGCAAACCAAAATGGGCAGGATATATAGCTCTTCCCTTTGCTCTCTTGGCACTTGCTTGTTTCATAATTGTTATGTAATTTCACTAAATTAAAGGAGGTTTAAATGGCAAACGGTCAAGGGGAACAACCAAAAGAAATAAAAGTTACTTGTCCACCAGAACTGCAGAGCGGCTCATATTCCAACAATATGTTGGTTATGCATACCAAAGAAGAATTTGTGATGGACTTTTTGATGATTGTCCCGCCGGTGGGAACCGTAACTTCAAGAGTAATCATCAGCCCCGGACATATGAAAAGAATAATAAAAGCATTACAGGATAATATTGGTAAATATGAAGCAAAATTCGGTGTCATCCAAGCATCTGAAGAACCAAAAGGCAAAATGGGATTTCATGCGTAAATATTATTTGAAGTCTTGGGAATAAAGAAGTTTAACGAAGTGAAAATGAAAAAACACAGAACTTTCATTAAGAAATACTGGAATCCGTTATTGATTATTGGATTTGGAATAGCTATACTTTGTGCAGGTTGTCGGTCAATCAGTCATACGAATATATCAAGGGAGGAATCCGTGACTTCGTCAGTACCGCGCGCGTTTGTTTGGAAAGGGGATTGTTCGAGCGAATCCGCCTTTGTGAACTCCGAACGTCCGATAATTCCGGGTCACTATGAATACCTGCCCGACCCGAAGGAGCCGGGACGGGGACTCGTCTTCGCCGCTCATCTCACTCCTGATTTTCCGCCCTCCGATCCCGAGAAATTCCGTCTGTATCCGGGAATTTATTTCGACCAGTTTCTGCCTGGCAGCATCACTGTCAGTTGCGACATCAAAGTGGACGACCTCACGCCGTCAGAACTGGGTCCTTACTCTGACAAACCGTGGTTGAGTTTAGTGTCCTTGTTTGATGAAACCACCCGCGTCGGTGGGACAAACTGGCATCCCTCTGTGATGGTGAATCTCGTGGGGACGCCGGGACATTACCGGTTGCAAGGCTACTCGATTGGTTCCGCAGGCAAGACCACCGTGTTCTTTGACGAAATCAAGGATGGCCCTGTATTTCCCATCGGAAAGTGGGTAACAGTGCGCGTGGAGGCGGACGTCAAGACAGGACAAGTTCGCATTTACCAGGACAACGTACTGGTATCCGCCGGCCCTTATCTGGACAAACCAGGTTTAGCCGGAGTGCATATGGGTCTTTACGCCAACCGCAAGATGACGCAGGCAACAGTGCTCAACGACAACATCACCATCACCGTAGGTGACTGATTTCGGATTTCATGCGTGATTTCATGAAGGAGGGAATAAATGAAACCTGATGAAGTAATATATGCAAAATTTTGGTTAAGAGCTCCTGCAGTTATTATTGACGGTATAATTTTTGGGGGGCTGTCTCTACTAATCCTTCCTCTTGCAAACTACTCATTTGCCTCATATATTGTTTCCACCTATTTATTGGCTATCCTTACACTTGCTTTCAAGGTATTCTTTTTAGTGAAATTTGGTGCTACTCCGGGCAAACTTGTTATGAAAATAAAAATTGTCAAAACATCATTTGAGCCAATATCCTATAAAGAGGCATTCTTGCGTTTATCCGTGAATACTTTGTTTATTGTGTTATTTCTTGTTGCCATTACAATTGCATTCAAGTCCCTTTCCTATGAAACATATCGCGTAATGAGTTTCCTTGAAAAAGGAAGATATATGGTTAAATTTTATCCTAGCTGGTTTAACTATAATAAAATTTTGATTATTTTATGGAATTTTGGAAACTTAACATCGCTATTGCTCAACAATAAAAGACGGGCTTTGCACGATTTTATAGCAGGAACCGTTGTAATTGATTGTAAGACCATGTCTGAAAATCTCAAAGAACAAGAAGAACCAAAAGGCAAAATGGGATTTCATGCATGATTTGACGTGAGTAACTATGTTTAAAAAGAACAAACCATCAAACATGGGTAAACTTAGACTCATAGGTTATATTTTAATTCCAATTGGGATTCTGGGATTTACGCTATTAGTTCCATCTCTTAGTAGACCTAGGAACCCTTCACAACATTTCTCGTCTTGGCTTTCCGTAGGAATTGCTATTACTTTTGTAATGTTCTGCATGGGTATGTTGGGTATATTGTCTCTTCTAATCGGTCTAATAGGCGAAATACCTATTCTAAAAAAGATTTTCCAAAGGTTAAAGTAATATCCTCTTTATTTGACTTTTTGGGTGTTGAGGGGTTTAATGAGATACAAAGGATATAGAAATGCCATTTTCTGAAAAAACAAAACTTGAGATAAAAAACAAAGCGGCATTTCGTTGCTGTAGATGTCAAAATATTGGAATTGATGCCCATCATATTATTCCTGAAAATGAAGGTGGTTCTGATGATATAGATAATGGAGCACCGCTATGCCAAAATTGTCATGATCAGTTTGGTGATAATCCTAAAAAAAGAAAAGAAATACGGCAAATGAGAGACCGATGGTATAAACAGTGTGAAGAAATATATTCATCAAGTAAAAATTGGGTAACTCAAAATTGGGAAGTATTAAATAATATGAATACCAAGTTGGAGAAAATTCAACGTGGTCAAGAAGATATTACAGAATTAAAAGCAATGCTAAAAAGTATATCAGACCAACTCATTAAAGATATTACCCCTCAAACAGCTAGTATGACTGCTTCTGCAATCGTGAATAGTACCAATGCCGTAAAACTTGGGCCAAAAACATATTCAAATTTTTACTGTTCTAATTGTAATACTCGGATAGGATTACTTACTGGATTAGATGTTTGTCCCAATTGTAAAACTAAAATAAACCAATATTAAATTTCCTTGGTAAAAGACTTTATGTTTATACGTTCACTACTTATTATTACAATGTTCTTACTAACAGCCACTTACTCGGTTAAAGCTGAATCAGCGCCCAAACATGTAGCTCTCTGTTTTGATGATGGACCAACGACGGACAATGCGCCAAAGCTCTTAGCAATATTTGAGCGCGAAAAAATACATGTTACGTTCGACTATGTAGGAACAAACGTAGAAGCTCATCCTGATATCGCAAAAGCTGTTGTGGCTGCAGGACACGAGATAGCGAATCATTCATATTCTCACTTACACCCAAAAGATTCAGACAATGAAATGCTGGAATTTGATATCGTGAACGCGCAGAAGGTTATTATTGAAAAGGTAGGTTATACGCCGAAATGGTACTGGTTACCATACATTGAATCTGACCCGCGAATACCTGCGATAGCGGAAAAGGTTAACCTCAAAGTATATAAGTTTAAAAGTCTGGGAGTTTCCGATGACTGGAAAGCAGAATTGAGCGCAGAACAAATCAAGCAAAATGCCACATCCAATATTACAGACGGAACTGTTATTTTGTTCCACGAATGGCGTAATGAGACGGTTGCGGAAATGCCTGCGATTATTGCGGAATTAAAACGGCAAGGATGTGTGTTTATGACTTTCAGTGAATTGGCTGAGTATCTTGCTAATCAACCACGAAATTAACTAACTTCCCCGAAACAACAATCGCTTTCCTAATTTGCTTTCCTTCAGTGTGTTTCTGGACGTGAGGGTCTTGTTGAGCTAACTTCTTCAAATCTTCTTCTGATATATTCCTGTCAACCTGCAGTGTTGTTCGAAGTTTACCATTCACCTGAACTATAACGGTAATCGTTTCTTCCTTGAGCAGTTTCTCGTCGTATTTAGGATAGGCGTTATTGAATACTGATGGCTTTTCCCCTACTCTTTCCCACAGTTCTTCTGCGGTATGCGGAGCAAACGGAGCAAGAAGCAATAACATTCTCTTGATTACATCTTTCCCTACTTTCTCTTTATTAGCATATCCGAAATTTATAAATTCCATAAACGCTGCGATTGGTGTGTTGAACTTTGCTTTATCCAAGTCATCGCAGATTTTTTTATTGAGTTTATGTATTTCGCGTATGGCTTCTTCACTGCTTTCTTTGTTTTGTGAACATTCAAGAGTTAGATTCCAGAGACGTTCCAAGAATCTGAAGACACCTTTTACGCCTTGTGTATTCCAGGAGATTGCCTGGTCAAATGGTCCCATAAACAGTTCGTATATTCTCAATGTATCTGCGCCGTAGGTTTTGACGATGTCATCGGGGTTGATTACGTTGCCGAATGATTTGGACATTTTTCTGCCGTCTTCTGCCAAAACCATACCGTGAGCTGTCCGCTTTTGGTAAGGTTCGGGAGTCGGAGCAACGCCGATATCGTATAGGAATTTGTATATGAAGCGTGAATATAATAGATGAAGTGTCGTATGTTCCATTCCGCCGTTATACCAGTCAACAGGGAGCCAGTATTTGAGTTTCTTGGGGTCGGCCAGGGCATTGTCGTTGTTGGCGTCGGTATAGCGCATGAAATACCAGTTTGAGCCCGCCCAGTTTGGCATTGTGTCTGTTTCTCTTTTTGCTGGTTCGCCGCATTTGGGGCATTTAACATTGACCCATTCTTTGATATCGGCTAAAGGTGATTCGCCTGTTCCTGTGGGTTCATACTTTTCAACAAAGGGGAGTTTAACGGGTAAATCCTGTTCGGGGACAGGCACCATTCCGCACGAGTCGCAGTGAATAATCGGAATTGGTTCACCCCAATAATGCTGTCTTGAGAATATCCAGTCGCGTAGTTTGTACTGAACTATCTTGCGACCTAAGTTTTTTGCCTGGAGCCAGCCGGTGATTTTTTCTATTGCATCCTTGGAAGATAGTCCGTCAAATTCTCCTGAATTGATTAAGACACCATAATCGGTAAATGCTTCGTTCGTTATATCGCCACCCTTAACGACTTCTTTAACTGCTAAGCCGAACTTCTTTGCAAAGTCGTAATCTCTATAATCGTGGGCTGGAACAACCATTACTGCACCGCCGCCGTAAGTGGCGATTACGTAATCGCCTATCCAAACAGGAATTTTTTCACCTGTTACGGGATGAATACAGTAAGAACCGGCGAAAACACCTGTCTTTTCTTTTTCGATTTTTGTTCTTTCGAATTCGCTTTTTGCTTTGGCGTCTTTTATATATTTCAAAACTTTTTTCTTACATTCGATGGTAATTAGTTTGCCTACTAACGGATGTTCAGGCGCCAACACGATTGCTGTTACTCCGCAAAGAGTGTCTGCTCTTGTAGTGAATACATTGATTGTTTGGTTAGAATTTTCTACTTCGAAGTCAATCTCCGTGCCGAAACTTTTGCCTATCCAGTTAATCTGCTGAAGTTTGATTTTCTCCAGGTAATCGAGGCCTTCTAAATCCTCAATCAACCGGTCAGCATATTTAGTAATCTTTAACATCCACTGTTTTTGTTCTCTGCGTTCCACTTCTGTCCCGCATCTTTCGCATTTGCCTTCTATAACTTCTTCGTTGGCTAAACCGATTTTGCAGGAAGGACACCAGTTAATCGGGATTTCCGACTGATAAGCCATATCTTTTTTGAATAACTGCAGGAAAATCCATTGTGTCCATTTGTAATAGCTTGGGTCGGTGGTATTTACTTCCCTGCTCCAGTCAAAAGAAATCCCTAAACTTTTTAAACTTCTTTTGAAATTGGCAATATTTTTTTGAGTGGCAACTTCAGGATGGACACCGTTTTTTATTGCGTAATTCTCCGTAGGCAAACCGAATGCATCCCAGCCTATCGGATAAAGGACATTGAATCCTTCCATTCTTTTCTTGCGGGATATGGTATCTAATGCGGAATAGCTTCTGCAGTGGCCAACGTGAAGCCCTTCTCCGGAAGGATAAGGGAATTCGATTAAGATATAAAGTTTTGGCTTTGAGGAAAAATCTTCAGCTTGGTAGAAGTTATTCTGTTGCCAAAACTCCTGCCACTTACTTTCTATCTCTTTGAAAGGGTAATTGTTCTCTTTATCCATTAGATTTCATCTGTTTTATTATTTCCTATCTACCAATTGTGGAAATTATAAAACTGTTTCCCCTTATCGGTCAACTTGAAAAAATACAGCATGTCGTTTTTAAGTAATAATTGTCAGTTCAGAAGTAAAAGTTTATAATTGGCAAAAATTAACTTTGGATATAAAACGAAATAAGGCATATCTTGTTCTAACAATATCTTTTGCTGTTTTGATTTTATATTTTTCTTTAACTCCCCAGCCGATAAAAACTCAACCAATACCCAATTTTGATAAAGTACTACACTTTTTTTCGTACTTCATTCTTTCCTTGCTGTGTTATAAAACCACTAATAAATTGAAAGTATCAATCTTGCTGGCAGGAACTTACGGCCTACTCATAGAAATTATGCAGCTGGCAGTCCCCTCCAGGTCCTTTGAAGTATTGGACATATTAGCCAACTATGCAGGAGCAAGTTTATTAGTAATAGTAAAATTACTTCTATAGTAAGTATCTATAAACTTGGGTTATACAGTTTTTTTTATATATCTTTGGTAAAATATAGCCTTAAAGTTTACCAAGAAGAACCATATGAGAGATAAACTGGAAAAACTAATCAAAAGTAGGAAAGCCAAGATTGGCGTTATTGGGCTGGGATATGTAGGACTTCCTTTAGTAATAAGGTTTCTTGAAGAAGGTTTCCCGGTATTAGGATTCGATGTAGATAAAAACAAGGTAGATAGTTTAAATAAATATAAATCTTATATAAAACATATTTCTTTTGATATTTTCAGGAAGTATTCCCCCAAATTCCATGCTACAGATAATATGGACAAGTTGTCAGAAGTTGACGTCATCATAATTTGTGTCCCTACCCCACTGGGAAAAGGAAGAGATCCTGATATGAAATATATAGAGAACAGCGTAGATGCAATAAAAAAGAGATTGAAGAAGGGACAACTTATATCTCTTGAATCGACAACTTATCCCGGAACAACCAGGGAATTGGTTTTAACTTCGTTACAATCAAAAAATCTAAAAGTGGGGAAAGATTTCTTTCTTGTTTTCTCACCGGAAAGAGAAGACCCGGGCAATAAAAAATATTCTACAAAAACTATTCCTAAAGTAGTGGGAGGAATCACACCGAACTGTTTGAAATTGGGTGTTCTACTCTACTCTTCAATTATTGACAGGGTGGTCCCTGTATCTTCCGCTGAGGTAGCAGAAATGGCAAAACTTCTAGAAAATATTTATAGAGCTGTCAATATCGCACTTGTTAACGAGCTAAAAATAGTTCTTGATAAAATGAATATAGACGTATGG
>CAIJMQ010000021.1 GCA_903821905.1 uncultured bacterium | reverse complement strand
TTAGAAAACACAGCTAATTTGATGAAAAAAGACGGATTACTCTATATTGCTCTTTATACAACAACTAATAAATCGGAATACTGGTTGAATATTAAGAAAAAGTATAATAAAGCATCGAATATAGGGAAAAAACGTATGGAAGTTTCATATATAACTTGGCATACAATTATTCCTCAGATACTTAGATTTAAAAACCCTATAACTCATATTCTTAACTACAAAAAAAATAGAGGGATGGCCTATTTTACAGATGTCAAAGATTGGTTGGGAGGATATCCCTATGAATATGCCAAAATTGAGGAAGTATTAGGATTTTGTAGGAATAAACTGTCTCTGAACCTTATTAATATCAAAACAGGAGAAGCGAATACGGAATATCTCTTCCAAAAAGCTACTAAATAATAATAAAAATGTGTGGAATATGCGGGTTTCTAAATAAAAAAGCTCTTTCCTCTGAAATCTTGTGGGAAATGAGTAATACTTTAACTCATCGTGGACCTGATGATAAAGGAATTTATCTTTCTAAAGATTCATGCTTGGGGTTGGGGCATAGAAGGTTGTCCATCATTGACCTTACAGAGACAGGACATCAGCCGATGTGTAATGAAAAAGAAGATGTTTGGATAGTATTTAATGGAGAAATTTATAATTTCCAAGAAATAAGAAAAGAATTGCAAAAAGAAGGGTATAAGTTTAAAGGAAGGTCTGATACCGAAGTTATTTTGCATTCTTATGAACAATGGGGTGAAGAGTGTCTGCAGAGGTTCAATGGTATGTTCGCTTTTGCTATTTGGGATGAGAAAAAAAGAATGTTTTTTATTGCCAGGGATAGGGTTGGTATTAAACCCTTGTATTATTATTTTAAGAATGGAAATTTTGCTTTTGCATCTGAACTTAAATCTTTGTTGAAGTATCCTTTATTTGAAAAAGAATTAAGCAAAAAGAGTTTATATTATTATCTTCTCTTCCAATATGTGCCTACCCCTTATTCTATATTTGAAAATACATGGAAATTACCACCTGGTCATTACTTGACCTTAAAAGAAGGCAAAGAAGTTGAAGTTAAAAAATATTGGGATGTATTAGAAAAGAGAAAAGGAGTAAAGAATAAGAATACGCAAGAATATGTAGAAGAATTGGAGAATCTAATTCAAAACTCTGTTAAATATCGGCTTATTAGTGATGTGCCTGTAGGTGCATTTCTGTCGGGAGGTACAGATTCCAGTTTAATAGTAGCTTCGATGACCCAATTGGCAGATAAAGTTGAAACTTTTACCATTGGTTTTGATGAAAAGCGATATAATGAAGCCCCTTTCGCAAAGAAAGTAGCTATTTATTTAGGCACCAAACATCATGAACTTTATGTTAAGGAAGAAGATATTTTTCCCCACATTAGAGAGTTACCTAAATATTATGATGAACCATTTGGGGATTCGTCTTCTTTACCTACATATTTAGTTTCTAGACTTGCCAAAGAAAGCGGAGTTAAAGTAGTTCTCTCCGGAGATGGGGGGGATGAGTTATTCTGTGGTTATAACCGCTATGTATGTATGGACAGAACAAGTAGGTTATTGTTTCTACCAAAGATTATAAGAGAGGGATTCTCACCTTTATTAGGGAGGATTCCTCATCTCAAATTACGGAGAATCTCTCAAATCTTGCAGTATAAAGAACCGCTTCAAATGTATTTGAGCATAATAGATATGTGGTCGGAAAAGGAACTAGAGAACCTTATGGGAGAAAATTACTCTTATGAAGAACTCCCATTTTCCCAAGTTTATAAAAGGATTAATCATTTACCATTACTTGAGAAATTACCACTTTTAGATTTTTACACCTATTTACCGGAAGATATACTCACTAAGGTAGACAGGGCTTCTATGGCTATGTCGTTAGAGGTACGTATACCTTTATTAGATTATAGAATAGCAGAGTTTGTATATAGTTTACCTTTGAATTTACGTTATAGACGAGGAATAAGAAAGTATCTGTTAAAAAAAGTGCTTTATAAACATCTTCCAGCTAAAATTTTCCGACGTCCTAAACAAGGGTTTGGGATTCCACTTGATGAATGGCTGAGAGGAGGTGTTAAACCTTATCTTGATGAATACCTTAATACTACAAGGATAAAAAGAGAGAGTATGTTTAATCCTCAATTTGTAGAAGAGATTGTTAAAAAACATTTAAGCGGTAAATATAATTATCAATATCCTCTGTGGACTTTACTCCAGTTCCAATTATGGAAAGAAAAATATCTTTCCATATAAAGGATTTATGAATAAAATCAATATTCTATATCTTATTGCTACTCTTGATGTTGGTGGCGCAGAAAGACAATTGGTAGAGCTAGTAAAGAGGATAGACAAGAGAAAATTTAATCCTATAGTTTGCTGTTTAACAAGAGGGGGCCCTTTAGGAGATGAATTAAAGGAAGCAAATATAAAATACTATATATTAGGAAAGAAATTCAAATTCGATTTCTCGGTAATTTTTAAACTTATTCATATGTTAAAGCAAAAGGACATACACATTCTTCACACTCGAATGTTTACTTCTAACTCTTTTGGGGTAGTAGCTGGAATTCTTTCAAGAGTTCCTGTAATCATTGTAACGGAAGAATGTGTTGACCTGTGGAAGAATAAATTACATCTTGTTATTGATAAAATACTCTCGTATTCTACAAACAAGATAACCTGTGTTTCAGAAGCAGTGAAGAACTTTTATCATAATTATGCTCATATGCCATCGGACAAGATGGTGACAATTTATAATGGGATTGAAATGACCCATAAGATTGAAGTAAATAGGGAAAAGAAAAGAAATGAATTTGGTTTGGTAGAAGGAGATAACCTTGTAACTACTATTGGCCGTCTTGCTCCCCAAAAAGGTATTTATTATTTGTTATATGCAATTCCTAAAATCCTGAAGTCTATGCCCAAAGCAAAATTCTTAGTTGTTGGAGAAGGGGCTGAAAAAAATAGATTAAAGAAGTTGGCAGAGAAACTCAATATTTCTGAAAATGTAATTTTTACGGGATTAAGGGGTGATGTTAGAGAAATTCTTGTAATAACAGATATTTTTGTTCTTCCATCACTTTTTGAAGGACTTCCCAATGTAATAATGGAGGCAATGCTTGCAGGAAAACCAGTCGTAGCAACTCATATCCCAGGCAATGACGAATTAGTTATAGATGGAGAAACGGGATCACTTGTCCTTTCCAAAGACTCAGATTCCTTAGCATCTGCAATTATCAATATTTTAGAAAATCCAGATAAAGGCAAACAAATGGGCATCAATGGAAGGAAAAGAGTAGAAGAATATTTTTCAATAGACGAAACCGTAAAAAAAACCGAAGAACTATATGAAGCTTTAGTCAGATTGAAGATACCCGGGATCCAAAATGGATAGTTTAAGAAAGAAAGACTTATTTTTTTTAATTACTGTTTTCTTGATTGCTAATATCTTACGAATACTTTTCTGTATATTATTTAGAGAAAATATACTTTATATCCAATCTAATATTTTAAACGATGCTCAACAATATATATCTGTAGCTAAAAATTTCCTTGCCGGTAAAGGTATTATTCTCTCCAAAGAAACATTGGCAAAAATTACACCTGTTTATCCATTGTTTTTAGCGATGGGCTATTCTTTGTTTGGTGAAAGCTATTGGACTATTCGTCTGATTCAAATCATTATTAGTAGCCTATCATGTGTGTTGGTATATTTTTTGAGCAAGGAAATGATAGATGAAGATACAGCTAAGGTATCGATGGTTATCACTGCAATCTATCCATTTTTTATATTCTTCGCAGGTTTTATTTTGACAGAAACATTATTTATTTTTCTCTTATTACTTTCTATTTATTTCTTCCAAATGAGCAAAAAAATTCCCAGCATGAAGAATATGATTATTACTGGGATTTTACTTGGGATATCAATACTTTGTCGCCCGTCGTTGATCGCATTTGTTTTAATTCTTCTAATTACTATGACTATACCATCTTTATGGTTGGGATGGAAAAACAGGTTTAAAATTATTGGTATTGTACTTGCATTTACAATTTTGACTATATCCCCTTGGACAATCCGAAATTTCTACCATTTTAGAAAATTTGTCCCACTTACTACTATAACAGGTTATGGTTTCTGGGATGGTAATAATCCTTATTCTTCCGGTGGACCATGCAACTATTATCCCGAGGGAATAAAGGGACTTTCTGAAATAGAAAGTGACAGGTATTTAACAAATGCTACTCTAAAGGTTATAAAAGAAAATCCGTTGAGGTTCTTAAAACTTATTGGGATAAAATTTGTTCGTTTTTGGAATATTGTACCTAATTATGAAGGTTTTTCTTCTCCTTTGTATAATTGGGTGAGCCTATTATCTTATGTTCCTTTACTAATTACGGCAGTGTGGGGTGTTTTTCTCACAAGGAAAAAGTGGAAGGAATTTCTTCTATTCTATCTTTTATTTGTTTCTTTTACTTTTACACACATGGTTTTTGTTGGTTCTATACGGTATCGAATTCCTATCATGCCTTTTCTAATTATTTTTTCTGCTTATGGAGTTAGTCAGATTTACAAGAAATTAAAAAGTATATGATAGAGATTCAATTGTTTAATTTCACTTCGTAATACTTTCTTTTCCCTACTTTTATCAAAGTATTACTATCTTTTGATAGTAAAATTTCATCTTTGTAGTCTATTTTTTTGTTATCTATATAAACTGCACCTTGTTCAATAAGCCGTCTTGCCTCTGAATTGCTTTCGGTAGCTTCAATGGTTGTAAGAAGTTGACAAATCCATATTTTATTTTCTTTTAGTTGAGAAGAAGATATTTTTTTAACTTCTGGTTTTATGTGTTTGATTCTTTCTTCAAGGCTTTTGCCGGGCGTATGTTTTGCGTCAAATATATCTTTTGCCTCCTCAGCATATTTTTTATCATAGAAATTTTCTACAATCATAGAAGCAAGTTTTTCTTTTACTGCCTTGGGGTTTTCTTTCTTAAGGTTATCCTCAATTTTTTTAATCTCTTCACTTTTTAAAGGAGTAAGAAGTTTAAAATATCTCAAAATAAGTTCATCAGGGATTGACATGATCTTCCCGTATATATTTTCTGGTGATTCGGACACACCCACATAGTTCCCTAAAGATTTGCTCATTTTCTGCTTTCCATCCAGCCCTTCTAAGACGGGCATGGTTATAACTACCTGTGGTTCCTGTTCATATCGTTTTTGAATAGCTCTTCCCATTAGAAGGTTAAATTTCTGTTCAGTTGCGCCAATCTCTATATCTGCTTTTAGG
The DNA here is from genome assembly GCA_903821905.1 of uncultured bacterium. Lineage (GTDB taxonomy): Bacteria > CAIJMQ01 > CAIJMQ01 > CAIJMQ01 > CAIJMQ01 > CAIJMQ01. The sequence continues at coordinate 640 of CAIJMQ010000021.1, read as the reverse complement.
ACTACCGAATCATATCCTTGAATGAGCGGATAAATAAACTCAATCATTCTGATATCCTTGCCACTTTTCATCCTCTCTTTAAATTCGTTTCTCTGTAAGGTTTGAGATACGGATTGGAAAGATAATAATTCCATTAAGTCATTAAGTTTCATGTTTTGGAACCATTTTGAATTATATACAACCTCTGTCTTTTGTTTATCTAAAATTTTGAAGACCTGTTCTTTATAGGTTGTAGAATTCTTTTTAACCTCTGTTTCAGATAAAGGAGGACGTGCATTTTCTTTACCTGAGGGGTCGCCTATTCTTGCGGTAAAATCTCCTATTATAAATATAACTAAATGTCCTAAATCTTGGAATTCTCTCAGTTTTCTCAAAATTACAGTATGTCCTAGATGAATATTGGGAGCAGATGGGTCAGCACCCCATTTTATTCTTAAGGGCGTATTTGTTTTTTCTGATTTGGTTAGTTTATGAAGAAGTTCTTCCTCGGGTATAATTTCTTCAGTATTCCGCTTTATAATTTCAAATTGTTTTTTTGTATCCATAACTGGGGGTATTTTATCATTTCTGATTCAATCTTTTGAAAAGAGTCTTGCCGGATTTGAATTTTGCAACCTTCCTAGAAGGAATTTTTACTTTC
>CAIJMQ010000020.1 GCA_903821905.1 uncultured bacterium | reverse complement strand
TGGAATATTCCTAATCTGCTTCAGCTATTAAAAAAAATTATACCTGGGAAAAAAGTTGTAAAAGATTATGAAGTCGAGCATAAATTTGAGCAAATCGGCAAGCGAGTCATGCACCTGAATGCCTGTCAGTTGCGTGTCCCTAAGAAAATAGTAACAATGATAGCGGCAGGGGTAAGAGAAGAAGAAGAAGAAGAAGAAGAAGAAGAGCTAATACTACTGGCTATTGAAGACATTACCGAACGTAAGCGTTTACAAGTAGAATTGAAGGAGTCCGAGGATCGTTATCACAGGGCCTTTGAAACATCGCGGGATGGATTATTGCTTGTTCATAAAACCGAAGGCGATATCCTTAATTCTAACGAATCTGCCCAGAAATTACTGGGTTATTCCCCGGAGGAGTTTTTGAAAAAGAAACTCTGGGAAATCGGCATGGTTAAAAATGATTTGGACTTTCAAGGGATGATGTCAAGATTGGAAAGAGACGGCGTAATTCATTACGAAGACACGCCGGTAAAAACCAAAAAAGGCCCGAGCATAACTACAGAAGTTTTTTTAGTTAACAAGGCAAAAGTTATGCAATGCAACATCCGTGACATCACCCAGCGCAAGCAGATGGAAACGGAATTAGTGCGGGCGAAGGAAGTGCAATACAGGACTCTTATTGAAAATCTTCCCGGGAAGGTATTTTTAAAAGACAGGAATTCGGTTTACATATCCTGTAATGAAAACTACGCAAAAGATCTGAAAATCAAACCGGAAGAAATTGCGGGAAAGACAGACCATGATTTTTTCCCCACACATCTGGCTGAAAAATACAGGGAAGACGACAAGAGAATAATGAAATCCAGAGAAACCGAAAACCTGGAAGACGAGTATGTAATAATAGGGGATTACCTTAACGAAGCTAAAAAGTCCATTATAAATACGGTCAAAGTCCCCGTTCTGGACAAAGCAGGTAATATTATGGGGTTATTCGGCCTCCTCTGGGATATCACCGAACGCAAGAAAGCAGAAGAAGCCCTGCGCGAAAACGAGGTGTTAAAGAAAATTAACCAGCTAAAATCAGATTTTGTTTCCATGGTTTCCCATGAACTGCGCACACCTTTAACTACGATGAAAGAATTTGCCTCTATTGTTTCAGACGAGATACCGGGCAAGCTCACTAAAGAACAAAAGGAATATGTAGATATCATCAAAGGTAATATTGACCGTCTGTCTCGGCTGATTAATAACCTCTTGGATATTTCTAAGATTGAAGCCAGAAAAATGGAGCTAAAAAAGACTCTTGTAGATATAACTAATTTAGCTAATAGTGTAATTTCCACGTTAAAGCCAGAAACAGATAAAAAACACATCGAATTTAAGGCCTTATTTCATATCCCACCGCAGAATCTTTATGTTGACTCCGATAAAATAGTTCAAATCTTCACTAATTTAATAGGAAACGCCATTAAATTTACTCAAGATGGCGGGAAGATTACAGTTGAGATTAACGAGAAAGAGCGCGAGGTAGAATGTAGCGTTGCTGATACCGGTGTAGGCATAGCTCGGGAGAATCTTGATAAAATATTTGGCAGGTTTCAGCAGTTTGATCGGGTCACAGGTCCTGGAGCAAAAGGGACAGGTTTAGGATTGGCTATTACCAAAGAATTAGTCCAAATGCATAATGGAAAGATTTGGGCAGAGTCGGAGGTTGGCAAAGGAAGTAAAATTACTTTTACCTTAGCTAAATATACCGCCGAATCACTCTTTAAGGAATGCGTTAATAATGCGATAAAGGCGGCGATGGAGAAGAATTTAAAGATGTCCCTTATCATCTTTTCCGTAGTGAAGTTTAATGAATTAAAAGAGGAATTATCTA
>CAIJMQ010000019.1 GCA_903821905.1 uncultured bacterium | reverse complement strand
TATGCAAGTTTCTCTAAAATATCCTCTAACGTCTTCTTATGTTCCTTGAATTTTCTGTCCCAGAAATCCACATGGAAAACCACCCGGCTTTTAAATATTGACCAAGAAACAGGCTCCTGAATTACCTTGTTTCTATTTTGTGTAATCTCATTGTTTAGAATATTTTCCCACGGCAATGTGAATTCTGAAAATATTACTTGCAATTTTCCAATATCATCATGATTCAGATACTTGTACAAAAGGCCTGACGAAAACATATCATTAACTGTAACTGTAACAAAACGTGATAAGTCGAAGTATCCAAAATAGTTGTTAAGTACATCTCCATTAACAGCATTTCGATATTTATTTATTTCTTCCAACCATTTATCTGTTTTCTTGATATTTAATTGAAATTCGAATTTAAGGTTTTTAACTTTTTGCAATTCTTTAAACCTTTCATTAATCAATTGTGCCAAAACCGTTATTGCGACTCCAGCTAATACCCCTAAAAAAACACCGAATCCTTGTAGAAAGTAATCCATTTACTCACTCTCCTCTCAAAATTACTTACATATTTTTAACTAACTCGTTCATATCCGAAACACATTCGGATATCCGATAATTTTTATCATCTTTCTGTCTCATTTTACTTTACCCCAATAATCTTGTGAAGTTGCAGATGAAGTCGGGCGTTTAGCCCATCCTTTAGCATCCATTTACTTAACTTCTTTGGGGAAAGTTTATTTAAAACCGGTGAAAGAAGAATCTTTTTTCCTGAAAGACTATATTTTTTAATTATATTCTTAGCCCAGGTATAATCTTTTAAATCTGAAAGTACAAATTTTATCTCATCTTCATCTTTTAACTTATTTATATTACCCCAATGCATCTTATCGTGCATTTTGCTTGAAGGACATTTGATATCCATTATAGCTATTACTCCATCAGGTAGTTTGCCTAAATCTATACTACCGTTTGTCTCTACAAGGACCTTGTATTTCTTCTTGATAAGCTCTCGAATCAATTTGTATACATTATCTTGTAAAAGTGGTTCCCCACCTGTAATTTCTATAAGTTTAGTAGGATAATCTGAAATAACAGATAGGATTTTTACTAAAGAGTATTTTTCTCCTCTTTCCTGTGCATATTTAGTATCACAGTAAGAGCATCTTAAATTACATCCTGCAACTCTTATGAATCCACAGGGTAATCCTTGATAGGTTGATTCACCGAGGATTGAATAGAAGATTTCCGAAATTTCTATTAAGGGGGGATTTACTTTTCCCAATAAGTTACTCCACTGCTTTCGCTTTCTTTAACAGCTACCTTGGAAAGTTTTATACCGGAACCATTTATTTTATCTTTCAGTTCGTGATATATGAAATATGCAATGTTTTCTGCAGAGGGGTTCTTTTCCTTGAAGAATGGAATCAAAAATGGGTTGTTTAAATCTTTATGGTCAAGTTTTTCTACAACCTGGAAAAGGTTCTTTTTTACCTCCGCAAAATCTATTCCTAATCCCACCTCGTTTAAATCTTTGCAGTTGATAAAAACTTCTACTATCCAGTTATGCCCATGTATATTCTCACATTTACCATCATAACCTCTCAGACGATGAGCAGCCGAAAAACTTGTTTTTACACTAATTTCATACATCGCCAAATTATCTTTCAAATTTATTTAAAAGTCAACAGGATTTCTACTTATTGGACTTCCAGTTGTCTGCCTTTATAATAGTTGATGATTGAATAGCTGGAGAACGTGATTTTATCTTCTTACTAACAAGTATTTCTATCCCTATAACAAGGGAAGCACAAGCTATTCCTAGGATTGCTCCTGCAACTATATCTGAAGGATAATGGACTCCAACATATATTCTGGAAAAACTTACTATACAAGCTATAAATAAATTTAAGGGTAAAAATTTTCTGTAATAATATGAAAGGAGTGTCATTACTGCAAATATATTACTTGCATGGGTCGAAGGGAAAGAATATTTAGGCGCAGATTCTACAAGTGGAGATATGTTGGGGAATATTATATAGGGTCTTGCCCGGGAAAAAAAGGGTTTAAATACATTTACACTTAATTGGTCAGAAAGAATAAAAACTAGAAGAACAAGACCTACTACTATCCTTCCCTTTTTCCCTCCCCAGATTGCCAAAGATAATAAAAACAGTACTATTGGAATCTTCCAATAATCAAAATTCGTGATTATTGGCATCAGAAAGTCAAAGAATTGTGTATGAAGGTATTCCTGTATGAAAATAAAGATTTTTTTATCCAGAGATATTAATGTATTAAGCATTTATTCCTCGCAAAAAGTTTAACATTATAGCTTTTTGTATATGCCTATTCAAATAAACAAGTTTCCTAATAACAAGAATTATAGTAATATATAAAAGAAAGGAATAGTAAAATATGAAAAATTTTTACACTGCAAATAAAGGTTCCAAAATATCCAAATCTTTCGATGGACCAGACAGGAGAAGATATCCAAGATTTGATTTCCCTTTCTTTATACGTTACAAGAAAAATGGGGAAGAACAGTCTGAAACCGAGAATAATACAGAGAATATATTCTTTGTAGGCAAAGACGAAGGACTATCCGTATCCCGTGACGTCTCAATCGGAGGAATATGTTTTGTTACAAAAGAATCTTTTTCAATTCGGACCAAATTGACACTTGAGATCTTCACGCCGGTTAAAAGTGAGCCTTTTACTGCTTTGACAGAAGTTGCATGGCAAAAAAAGAGAACCTTAATGCCAAACTATCTGACCGGGATTTCTTTCTTGAAACTAGATGACGAAGAAGGATTTAAACGTCTTTTAAATATGCTGACCGAAATGGAACTTGAAAAATTGATAGAAAAGTAGTTCTAATACTCAATTCCTTTTCTTATTTTTAATCCACTTCTAAACTTCAGTTACTAAGGAAAATTCATTTTATTATCAATCCTGCATATCCCACTACCTCGGAATAATCACCGCTAGCATCTCCTGAAGTTTGATATTTTACCAATTCAGCAGATTTAGCACCTAATTCTTTGCAGGCAATCAACATAACGGTAGCCGGAACAAAACCGCACATTGATATGTTGGAATCTTCTATTCTCTTCAACAAAAGTTTCTCATCTAATTCTAAAATTGCATCAATCGCTTCCCTGTCTTTTTCGTTAGCTACATCATGGGATTCATAATGCGTCATATCTGAAGAAGCAATTATTAATACTTTTTCACCTGATTTTTTTATAGCATTACTTATTGCTAAGGCAATATCTTCATAACAGGAATAGTTAGCAGATGCTAGACAAATAGGAACAAAAGAAATTTTGGGATTTAAATACTGTAAGAATGGCAGTTGAACTTCTATTGAATGTTCAGAAGCATGAGCAGAAGTATCTTCTTCAAGGTCTTTAGAATTTGCGAGTATATTCTTACCAAGAGACGAAGCAATTTTAATTTCTCCCAATGGTGTAGCCCAAACACCTTCAGTAATTATTGCAAATGGAGCGCCATTACCAGTATGGTTTGGGCATAAAATAACTACCTTATCTGGAAGTTTTATTCTGGAGTAAACTGCACCTGCAACGGAACCGGAGAACATATATCCAGCATGAGGAGAAATCATACCCAGAACATCTTCTTTTTGGGCTCCCTTTTGAATAAATCCTTGGATTTGTTTAGTTAGTTCTTTAGTATCTGCAGGATAGAATTGGCCTGCCACTACTGGATTTCTAATCATTGTACTTTCCTCATATTACCTGTATCCCCAAACATATTCAAAATGGAGCAAGAAAAATATTAATTCCATATAATATAGATAAAATCAAAAATAGCAGACTTATAAATACATCGAGGTGGGTCTTTTTAACAAAAAATACTGACATAAAACTAAGTAATAAGGCAAGCACTAAAGCAAAAGATACAGTCACAATTTGCCAATCTGCTCTATTATTTGGTCCTCCTTTATAATACACTAATAGTGTAATTATTATGCATATACTAGCTAAAAATGTTTCTAGAGATATTTTGTTTCGCATAGTAAAAGCTACCTCTTATATCCGATTTTTCTCAATAATTCCTTTCTCCACTTAACTCCTTCTTCATCTTCAATTCCTTTGGGAGAAGAACCATCTATTACCCCCATCACACCCCTACCCTGCGGAGTTTCAGCTAATATTACTTCCACAGGATTAGCAGTCGCACAATATATTGAACAAATCTCAGGCACATCCTTGAGGGATTTTAATACATTTATTGGGAATCCTTCTTTCATAACTATTATGAAGAGATGCCCTGCTCCTATTTTGAAAGCATTCTTTGAAGCTATTTTTTTTAATTCTTCATCATTACCATCAACTCTCACAAGACATTTGCCCGATGCTTCCGAGAACGCAATGCCGAATTTTATAGAAGGATTAATGTTTACTATTGCTTCGTAAATATCCTCGACAGATTTTATAAAATGTGTCTGACCAAGAATTATATTTGCATCTTCAGGTATTTCTTCTATTTTTACAACCTTAAGTTCCATAAATTCCTCCGTTTCCAAATATAATTTTATCACTACACCAATCATTTTAACAACGATAATGATAGTGTATAATAAAAAGATTAACAGAGGCATGTTTATGATAAAAAATGAGTTTTCTCTGATAAATAAAATAAGGGGAATAATAGGAGAAGAAAAAGGTAACATATTATTAGGTCCTGGCGATGATGCTGCGGTTTTAAAAGGGTCCAGAGGTAAAAACCTTTTATTTACCTGTGACTCTTTGATTGAAAATGTTCATTTTTCATTAAATTACACAACCCCGCAGGATTTGGGCTGGAAAGCACTGGCTGTTAACGCAAGTGATATTGCTGCAATGGGAGGATTACCTAGATATGCAATTGTATCGCTTATATTAAACAAAAAAATTAACGAGGACTGGGTTAAAAAATTATATAGAGGATTCAATGAATTCACAAAAAAATATCCTGTTTCTTTAGTGGGAGGCAATCTTTCGCGTTCCCAATCATCAATAGTTATTGATATAGCTATGCTTGGCGAAGTTGAGCAGAATAGAACCATCAAACGTTCAACCGCTAAAGTCGGAGATTTAATTGTTGTCACAGGAACTTTAGGTGATTCTTCATCAGGGATGAAAATCTTACAAAAAGGTGGGAATAATCCATTCTTAAGTAAAAAACATTTAAGACCAACTCCCCGGTTCAAAGAAATAAGACAAATTACTTCAAAAGTAAAAGTTAATTCTCTAATTGACATATCCGATGGCCTTACTCAAGACCTTTTCCATATACTTGAGGAAAGCAGAGTGTCAGCATCTTTAGATATATCAAAAATACCTTTATCCCATCAGTTAGAAAAATTTGCTAAGGAAAAAGCTGTTAATTTTGCTTTGGGAGGCGGAGAAGACTATGAGCTTTTATTTACCTTATCAAAGAAAGAAGCAAAAAAGTTACCTGCTAAAGTGAATGGGACCATTTTAACTGTGGTTGGAGAAATCATAGAAGGTAAACCTAAAATTATTGCAGATGGGAAAGAAATAGTTCCACAAGGGTATGATCATTTCAAAAGATGAAAATTAAATTATCGTCAAACTCTCCTTCTGAAACTATAAAGATTGGCGAGAAAATAGGAAGAAACTTAAATAAAGGGGATATTATTGGATTAACCGGAAAACTGGGCGCCGGCAAAACAACAATTATCCAGGGAATTACTCACGGTTTGGGGGTAGAAAGCAAACAATATGTCAGAAGTCCTTCTTTTGTTTTAATACATCAATATGAAGGCAGGTTGCCAATTTATCATATGGATTTATACCGTTTAAAAGGAAAAGAAATTACAGAGTTGGGTTATGAAGAGTATATTTTCGGAAACGGTGTATGTATAATAGAATGGGCAGAAAAAATAGACGGTTTCTTACGTAAGGAATGGTTACATATAAATCTCGAATATTTACCGGAAGACAACAAAAGAAAGATAACCCTTGAAGGAAAAGGGAAGTACGAAAAAGTGATAGGGCGCTTTAAAATCAGACTTTCAAAAAAAGAGTCAAATTAAATCTCATTTATGATGAAAGATTCTTTTAATTTACAGGATTATATAGAGAGAAAACAAAAAAAGATAAATTCAACTCTCAAGAAAATCCTACCTAAAAAAAATGGAAACATTCTCTCCGAAGCTATACATTACAGTTTATTTTCCGGTGGAAAAAGATTTAGGCCGATTCTATGTCTCTCCGCCTACGAGATGTTTTCACCTGAAAACAACAACATATTGACCATTGCTTCTTCTATTGAACTATTTCATGCTTTTACACTTATTCATGATGATTTACCATGTATGGATAATGATGATTACAGACGCGGCAAACTTACCTGTCACAAGGTATTCGGAGAACCAATAGCTCTATTAACCGGTGATGCTTTATTCAATTTAGGATACGAGGTCATCATAAATTCAAACATTCCAGAAAAGACAAAAATAAATGTCATTAAGGAAATTTCTCACTCCTTAGGAATAAAGGGAGTTGTTGGAGGGCAGGCAAAAGATATAACTAAAAAGAAAAAAATAAACATTTCACAACTTAAAGAAATATACCTTGAGAAAACCGCCTCTTTAATCGAAACCTCCGTGAAGATAGGCGGAATAGTTGCCAATTTAGACAAGAAAAAACTTCTGGCGTTGTCTTGCTATGGGAAAAACCTAGGACTTGGCTTCCAGATTATGGATGATGTGATAGAAGCAAATGAAGGACAAAGTAAAGAAGAAAATTATGTTACACTGCTCGGGTTGAAGAAAGCCCAAATGGAAGCAAAAAAAGTAATTGATAAAGCCAAAAACTCTATCAGTATCTTTGGTAAAAAAGCTAAAATACTAAATCACATAGCTGGATGGTGCATGGAAAGAGATAATTAATAAGGATTAAATCAGGTGAACTTTAAGTTGGGGGTATAAAAATGAAAGTTGTAAATATAGGAATAATAGGGTTTGGAAATATAGGTAGCGGAGTGGTAAAGCTTTTGAACAGAAATTCCTCAATACTCAAAAAAAGAGTCGGGATAGAGATCAAGGTTAAAAAAATTGCCGATATAGATATAAAAAAGCATAGAGACATAAAAATAGATAAAAAAATTCTAACTAAAGATGCCAGAGAAATCATTGATGACCCTGCAATAGAAATAGTCGTGGAACTTATTGGAGGAATTCATCCGGCAAAAGAATATATTATCGATTCCATAAAGAACGGTAAAGCTGTCGTAACCGCTAACAAAGCTCTCCTTGCAGAAGAGGGTAAGGAAATTTTTAAAACGGCTATCAATAACAATCAGGATATATATTTCGAAGCGAGCGTATGCGGAGGCATTCCTATTATAAAAATCATAAGAGAAGGAATGATTGCCAACCATATAAACTATCTGGCTGGGATAATAAACGGAACTGCTAATTACATCTTAAGTAAAATGGAAAAAGGGCTTACTTTTAAACAAGCACTTCAGGACGCACAAAACAAAGGCGTTGCGGAACGCAACCCTTCGCTGGACATCGAAGGCACTGATGCAGCGCACAAACTTGTTATTCTGGGAAGCCTAATATTCGGTATCCCTTTAACCTTAAAAGATATATATACTGAAGGTATTTCATCTCTTACTCCTTTAGACATAAAGTTTGCTCAGGAGTTCGGTTACGTTATTAAACTACTTGCTGTAGCTAAAGAAACCAGCGGTAATTTCCAATTCAGAGTTCAACCGGCTCTGATAGATACCGAACACCCGCTGGCTACTGTGAAAGATGTATACAATGCAGTATATCTAGAAGGCGACGCAACAGGAAAGTTACTTTTTTACGGAAAAGGTGCCGGCCAGATGCCAACTGCTTCAGCTGTTTTGAATGATATTGTCGACATTGCCAGAAACTTGCATTTCAAAACACGCATGAGAATTCCTCCTATTTCATATTTAAAAAAGTCATACAAAGTTATGCCTGTGGAACAACTTAAAAGTTCCTATTATCTGCGTATAATGGCAGTCGACAAACCAGGTGTACTTTCCAAGATTTCCAATATTCTCGGCAAGAATAATATAAGTATTGCTTCAGTGTTCCAGAAAGAAAGAAACAAAGAGGAAGCAGTTCCTATAGTTATGATGACACATGAAGCAACAGAAAAAAATATAAGCATGGCAATAAAAAAGATAGATAAACTCCCGTTTATTAAAGAAAACACCGTAAGAATAAGAGTGGAAGAATAAGGACTAGTTAACAAATAATTTAAATTATGGATATTTTGCAGAATTGGAATAAAAGTTTATTTCTTTTAATTAACAGACATCATTCTCCTCTTTTCGACAAACTAATGCTTTTTTTTACTTCCACAGGCAACGGTTTAATTCTTGCGATTATCGTTCTTACCATTCTGGTTATTTTTGACAGAAAAAAAATGTTGAGAGTATTTCTAACTGTTCTATTTGCCGGAGTAATAGGCTGGATTATTGTTTATCTTTTAAAATCGGGAATCGGGGGTTCTAGACCTCTGGTTGTTTTCCCTAAAGCACACTTTTTAGGAGAACCACTTAAGTATGGTTCTTTCCCTTCCGGACACGCACAGCTGGCTTTTTCAACTGCAGCAGTATTGTCCAAAGAATACAAAAAAAGCTGGATATTTCTTTATCTGTGGGCATTAATAGTAGGATATTCAAGAATATATATAGGTGCTCATTTCCCAATTGATGTAATAGCTGGAGGAATAATCGGCTATCTATCAGGTAAATCAGTCGTTTGGTATAATTGGTTAATTAATAGAGCAAATTATTCACAAAAAGAGGGACAATAATGTGGCAGGGAATAATTAATAAATATAGGAAATTTCTTCCCGTTAC
>CAIJMQ010000018.1 GCA_903821905.1 uncultured bacterium | reverse complement strand
TGAGGATATTCCCACATGATAATCGATTGAGCCGACTATTTTTTCTTGTGACGATCGCGACGTCGACGTTTTTTGCGTTTATGACGAGCGATTTTGGCGCGACGCTTCTTTTTTACTGACGACATACTCTCCCAAACATTGATATAAACTTAGGATGGGAGATTGCAAAGAATATTGCTCATCTTGATATAGGTCATACGGTAGTTGTAAAGGAAGGAATGATTTTCGCGGTAGAATCCATAGAAGGTACAGATCCCACTATACTGCGAGGAGGTAAATTGGCAGGTAAAGGAGCAGTTGTGGTAAAAGTGGCAAGATACAACCAGGATTCAAGGTTCGATCATCCACCTGTTGTAGGCTTAGAAACCTTAAAAGTTGCATCTCAGGTGGGTATTGCTGCTATTGCTTTTGAAGCCGGAAAGACCATAGTCCTTGAAAAAAAATCCCTCATAAAAAAATGTAATACCCACAATATTGCACTAATAGGGATTTAATAAAAAGATAACAATCCAATCTTTAATTTATTATGAAAACAATGCATGTCGCTGTTATTGGCGTAGGTTATATGGGAGAAAAGCATGCAAAAGTTTATTCTAATTTTGAAGATGTCAATCTCGTAGGAGTGTGTGATGCCTCAAAAGAGCGAAGAGATAAAGTAGCTACGGAGTTTAATACAAAAGCTTATAAAGATTATCACGAACTAATTGGTAAAGTAGATGGCGTGAGCATAGCTACCCCCACTAAATTTCATTACCCCATAGCTCGAGATTTCTTGATGAACGGTGTAAACGTACTTGTTGAAAAAGTAGTTACTTCAGACGAGATAGAAGTTTCAAAACTCATTGAGAAGGCAGAAAACAATAAATTAGTTCTTCAGGTTGGACACGTAGAAAGATATAATCCGGCAGTTGTAAAACTGTACGAAATAGTTTCCAATCCCCGTTTCATCGAATGCCATAGGGTAGGACCTTATCCCGGCAGAGGCACAGAAACAAATGTAGTAATGGAAGTAATGATTCACGATTTGGATATAATTTTGAATCTCGTTAATTCCCCGATAAAATCGGTAGATGCTTTTGGTGTAAAAGTGCTTTCCAAAACAAGTGATATTGTTAATGCAAGAATCTATTTTTCTTCAGGTTGTGTAGCAAATATAACAACATCGAGGGTTAGCGAAAAGGTTTTGAGAAAAATTAGAGTATTTCAGCCAACTTCTTATATCTCCCTTGACTATGTTAATCAAACCATAGATATACTTGAAAAGGGAGAAAACAATACTGTTAAAAAGGCGTCTGTTCCTATAGAGAAGAAAGAACCCTTAAAAGAAGAAATCAGAGATTTTCTTGACTGCATAAAAAATAACAGGGCACCGAAAGTTAGCGGAACAGATGGCTTGAAGTCACTACAATTAGCCAATCTGATATGCAAGAAAATAGAGACATCAGCATAGAAACCTCTACCGAGCGTCCAACTAACAAAAGCACCGTGGGTGAATTTGCCATTTTTGGCTGGCAAGGCATATCTTTTCTGCATCCCAAAGAATGGAATATTTCAAAACTATCAAAAGATTACTCCAACGGAGAAGTTTTTCTGGATGATGGTTTTATGGTCCGAGTAGAGCTTTATTGGCATACACCTGCCTCTTCCTTTTATTTAGAAAAAATCATTTCCAATAATATAGATACCATAGAAAAAGAGACAAAAAGAAAAAAACTGCCATTTTCTGTTCAAAGAAAACTACCCCCACCAGCAAAAAAAATATTTACCAAAGAAAGAAATGGTGAATTTTTTATTCTAGAATCTAATTTCAGAGCTTTTTGTATAGCGTGGTACTGTAAAGCCTGTGGAAGAGTTTTATTGATGAGGGTATACTCTAAGAAAGAAGAGGATATAAAAGACATAGTCAGTAAAATATACAGTTCTCTGGAAGACCACCCTGATGATAAAATGACCTGGGGACTTTACGACCTCGTTTTCCATACTCCCAAGGATTACAAGTTGGCTGATTATTCTTTAAAATCCGGATATTTAAAGTTAAGCTTTAATAAAGGAAAGGACAGTTTGGATATTGAAAGATGGGCTTTGGGGAATATGCTTCTGAAAGAAAAAAAATTAACAGAATGGTTCTCGGTAGCTTATGCGATTTATAATAATTACCTTTCAGGCGTAAAGTTAGAAGAGAAAAATAACCATACTGAATTTAATTTTAGTGCGATACAAAAAAGGGGGATTCCAATATTTACACGAAAAAATATTCTTAAAGAAGGAAAAGTATGGTATTGTAAGGAAACTAACAGGATTTTTGTCCTTCTTTCTACTTCTGTAGGTGAAAATCCTATATTAGAAAATTTGTCCAAAGACGTGATTTGCCATAAATGATAAATAAGCGAAAACTTACAAGAGAAGAAATGTTTCTTGCCAAACCTGTCAAGAATGCTTCTATTAGATGGGAGAAAAACGAAAAAGGTGGAGCAATTCTTTATATACCGCGCGATAAAAGCAAAATGATTGATTTTTTTAGTAAAATTGTTTTTATCCCAAGTGAAAAAATTATAACTCTTGATGAACTTGGGGCATATATGTGGGGACTATGTGACGGGAAAAATTCCGTGGAAACTATAATCATAGAGTTAGAGAGAAAATTTCAATTAAACCGCAAAGAAGTGGAAGTTTCTACGTTGGAATATTTGAAAAAATTAGCTCAAAGAAGGATAATAGGCTTGGTAATTTCTAGAAATGGAGTAAATAATAATGGCTGAGACCGGTCAAATGAAAGTAGAAAAACAGATAGTTTTACCCATGTTTAAGGCCATCCAGATGAGTTACCAGTCCATCCAAATCAGGCTTGGGCGTTCCATAATTACAATTATGGGAATAAGCTTTGCAATAGCGTTTTTGACGTCTATTTTTTCATCAATCGCAATTAATGGAGCGCTTTTAACAAAAGGCCCGGAATATCTTCAAGCAAGACTTTCAGGCGGTGTGGGAATAAAAGCCCAACAAATCTGGTTAATGTCTCTATCTCTTCTGGTATGTGTCGTAGGAATTACAAATGCAATGCTTATGTCTGTCACCGAAAGATATAGAGAGATAGGGACAATGAAATGTCTTGGTGCGTTGGATAGCTTCATAGTCAAACTTTTCTTAATAGAATCAGCATTCCAAGGTATAATAGGAGCAGTGGCAGGAGTAATTATAGGAAATTTGTCTATGATTTTGATATCGCTTATAAAATATGGCGGTATAATCTGGAAGGTATTCCCGTGGTTAAGTATTATTAAAACTGGTATGATTGCAATTTTTTTTGGTGTTATACTTACAATTGTTGGTGCCATATATCCTGCTTACAGAGCAGCGAAAATGGTCCCTGCTGATGCTATGAGAAAGGACGAATAAAGAAGATAAGATGCCAGCAGAGAATGTAGTCAGAACAAGAGGAGTAACGAAAGTTTTCCGTTTAGGTGAGCTCTCGGTGCCAGCTCTAAAGGGTATAGATATGGAAATTAAAAGAGGCGAATACATATCTATAATGGGGCCGTCAGGTTCCGGAAAGACCACCCTTTTTAATATGATAGGCGGTTTAGATAAACCATCTGAAGGTAGAGTTTATATTGATGAGGTGGACGTAGCTCAACTTGATGCCTATGAATTGGCATGGCTGAGGTGTAGAAAAATAGGATATATTTTCCAGACATTTAACTTGATACCCGTAATGAGCGCCTTAGAAAATGTGACTCTTCCGATGGTATTTGCCGGAATGAGTGCAGATGACTCAAGAGAAAAAGGAGTCGCATTACTTTCCCGTGTGGGTCTGGGCGACAGAGTTCACCATAAACCTTTCCAGCTTTCCGGCGGACAGCAACAGAGAGTAGCTATTGCCCGAGCACTCGCAAATGACCCAGCTATTGTGTTGGCAGATGAACCCACGGGAAACTTAGATTTGAATACAGGTAAAGAAATTATACAACTTCTCAAAACTCTAAACAGAGAAAAGGAAGTCACAATAATATCCGCTACTCACGACCTAAAAATGATAGATGTCTCGGATAGAATATTCTGGATTAGAGACGGCAAAATAGAAAGAGTAGAACGTAGAGCCGACATAGAGCTTGAAGTTGGAACGGTCGAGGGACAATAAGCGTGATAAAAAGTCGTATTGTTGCAAACATTCTTGCATCAGTTGCCTGTTTAGTATTAGTTACTCTATGGTTTGGCAGCAAAATCATTATTCCTCTTTTCCCCAAAAATATTCCCGCAGTGCTTGTTCTATATACTTTTGCATTTATACTATTACTCATATCTTTTTGGTCTCTCCATAAAATAAGTTCTAATCTTTTGAGGGAAAACCAGAGAATGAGCACTACACTTGAGCTTACTCAATCGGACCAATCCGAAGGAAGTCATCTTCTTTCTACGCTTCGTGATTTAATGAGCGCATTCACGGCCGAACAAGACCTACACACCGTGCTTAAAAGGATGCTTTTAGCCATAAAGGACCTATTAAAAGTAAATATACTATTTCTTGAACTCTATTCCGATGAAGAACAAAAATATTTTGTGAAAATATACGAGGGCGAGAAAAATATTACTTTAGATGATGATTTAAGGGAAGAGGTTATACAAAAAGGACAATCTCACCTTATCAACGATTTAAGTTCATTCCCCAAATATAAAAAACTGTCAGAAGCGGGTTACTTTTCTATTTTGGTTGTCCCCCTAAAAAGAAGAGAGAGAAGTTTTGGGATGGTAGGTGTTCTGACAAAAGAATCCCGTGATTTTCTGTCACAGGAGTTAGAATTGTTGGTGTCAATCGCTTCCCAAGCATCTTTGCTGGTAGAGAATGCACAGCTTTTTGAAAAGACTAAATTTCTCTCAATAACTGATGGACTCACTAATATCTATAATCATCGCCATTTCCAGGAAAAGCTGGAAGAGTTTACTGAAATGGGAATTAAAGGCGAACAGTCAATTTCGCTGATTATGGCAGACGTAGATTATTTCAAACACTATAATGATACTAACGGACACGTTGCAGGCGATAAAGTTCTCTGGAAAGTCGCAGACATATTCAAAAAAAATACCAAAGGCAGAGATGTTGTGGCAAGATATGGAGGAGAGGAATTTGTTATCATTCTTCCCCACACGGAAAAGAAAGATGCAGTAGTTGTTGCCCGGAAATTAAAAGAAGAAATAGAAAATACGCATTTCCATAACGAAGAAAAACAACCAAACGGCAAGCTTACTGTTAGTTTCGGCGTTTCTTCATTACCGGCGGATAGCAAAACGCGAGGTGAATTGATAAAGAACGCAGATGAAAGATTATATAAAGCAAAAACAGGTGGAAGAAACCAGGTAGTTTCTGAATAGAAAATCAGTTATTTTTTAGTCAGTAATCATCATTATAGGATATAAAACTGGAGAGATGGCTGAGCGGCTGAAAGCGCACGCTTGGAGAGCGTGTTACTCGCAAGGGTACCAGGGTTCGAATCCCTGTCTCTCCGCCCCGCCTCGCCAATTGTTACTTGGCGGGCGAGGCGAGATCTAGTCAAACTTTACTTGACAGGTTAGGCGGATCCGCCTAAGATTAATGTAAGTTTTAGCATAGCATGTGACGTTATGCCAAAGTTGGGAGTTAAAAAAATTTATGAGTCCGAATAGTCAACATCAAAATACTGGGTTTTCTGGGTTGGGTATCACGCCCGTTCTTTTGAAAACACTAGAAAAATTGAAATTTAAAGAACCGACCCCGATCCAACGCCAAGCCATGCCGGTCGCAATACAGGGTAAAGATGTGGTAGGTATTGCACAGACGGGCACCGGTAAAACGATTGCTTTTGGTATTCCGATGATTCAGAAGTTACTTCAAACCAAAGGGCAGGGCTTGGTTATAGTTCCCACACGTGAACTCGCTATCCAGGTTGACGAAGCGCTGCACCAGGTTGGTGTGGATATGGGGATTCGAACTGCAGTGCTTATTGGCGGTACGGCAATACGTCCTCAGATACAAGCAATATACCGGCACCCGCATATTATTATAGCAACACCGGGACGGCTCAACGACCATTTAGAGCAAAAAACACTGCGGCTTGAAAATGTCCACATTGTTGTTCTTGATGAAGCTGACCGAATGTTGGACATGGGATTTGAACCGCAAATTAGAACAATTTTTAACGTGCTTCCGCATAATCGGCAAACCATGCTTTTCTCTGCGACAATACCTCACGCGATTATGACTATGGCTACGAAATATATGAAATTGCCGATTAGAATAGAGGTAGCTCCAACCGGGACAACAGTTGACCAGGTAACACAGGAAATTTTTGTTATTTCAAAAGATTTGAAATCCCGTCTGCTGGAAAAACTTCTTAAACAATATCACGGCCCCACACTTATCTTCACCAGGACAAAACACGGAGCCAGCAAACTTACAAGAGTGCTTTGCAATATTGGCCATAGAGCAGCCGAGATTCATTCCAACCGCTCACTTTTTCAACGCCGAGAGGCGCTTCAAGGGTTTAAATCAGGGAAATATCGCATATTAGTAGCTACCGATGTTGCCTCGCGGGGTATTGATGTAATAGGCATTGAATTGGTGGTCAACTATGACATACCAGATAACTGTGAAGATTATGTGCACCGTATCGGACGAACGGCCCGTGCAGGTGCTAAGGGGCATGCCATTTCGTTTGTTACTTCAGACCAGAGAAGTGATGTTCACCGTATTGAGAGACTGATAAGGAAAAATCTCCCAATTTCACCTCTCCCGGCAGACCTTCCTCCGGCAAGCGCCGCTCATAAATTTTCCCCCGAGGGGGATAGGCACCATGGTTCATCATATTCGCATAACCGTTCGCGTCCAGGTGGTTCACGCTTTGGTGGTTCGCGCTCAGGTAGTGGTCCGCGCCCAAGCCGTTCGCACTCGGGTGGTGGTTCGTACTCAGGCGGCTCACGTTCAGGTGGCCCGCACTCGGGTGGTTCACGTCCCGGACGCTTCTCCCATAACCGCAATCAATCATCCCAGCCCGCCTCGGGTCGGTCGGGAAATAATAGACCAAGACGATTTAGAGATTAGAGATAATGCTATTATTTATCAATCAAATTTCAACTTAAACTATGATTGGGATTACTGTTCATGAATATTTCTAATTACATCATTTATTTTGTCACCGGCGGATTGTTTACTGTCCTTATCGTTGCGTTTCAGGTAAGCGGACACAAAACACTCTCCGGCCTTGCTACACTTATTCCCGTATTTACATTGGTTGCGTATTTCTTTATTGGCAAGATAAGCGGTGGCCAGGCGGTAAGCCAGCACGCCAAATTTGTTCTTACAGGCACACTTCTATCCTGGGTGCCTTATATGCTTGCTGTCGCGTATTTTGCACCTCGGATTGGCCCATATAAAGCAATTCTGGTTGGTCTAACCATTTTTTTCGTATTAGCATTATCGTTTACTCTTGTGTCCAATCGCTTCGGTTATTTCAAGTAGATAAATATGTCTCATCTTTTAGAAATTACAGAATAATAAAATGAAACTGAAAGATTTAGGTTATAGTGCGTTTTTTGAATCTAATCATAAAACATTAGGGTTAGATGCCTACTTGGTTGCGCGTGTTATCGCCGAACACAAAGAAGCGTATAGAGTAAAAAATGCTACTAATGAATACTTGGCGAAAATAACCGGCAGACAAATGTTCAATGCCTCATCAAGAGAAGATTATCCTGCTGTCGGAGATTGGGTGGCTATTACCGAACTTGATTCGGGACGAGCCACAATTCACGGAATATTGACAAGAAAAACAATATTAAAGAAAAAGTATAGCGATAAAAACGCAACTCAAGTTATTGCTGCAAATATTGACGTTGTGTTTGCCGTAGAGTCGGTTGACAGAGATTATAATCTGAATCGCTTTGAAAGGTGTCTTGCCATAGCAAAAGACGGGAACATAAAGCCCGCTATCGTATTGAATAAAATCGATTTAGTTTCCCAAGCAGAATTAAATTTTAAAATAACCCAGATAAAAAATAGATTTAAGGATATAGGTGTTATCCCCGCCAGTACCGTTGCTGATAAGGGATTGGATGAATTGATATCATATATAACAAAAGGGAAAACATATTGCTTCCTTGGCTCATCGGGAGTGGGAAAGTCATCTTTGATAAACAAACTGCTTGGAACGAATACTATAAAAACTAACACAATAAGTGAGCATACCGGCAGAGGCAAACATACCACTTCCGGCAGGGGAATGTATTTTCTGGAAAACGGAGGGATTGTAATAGATAATCCGGGGATGAGAGAAATAGGCATGACAGACGCAAACTCCGGGATAGAAAAAGTATTTGATGAAATATCCTATTTATCAAAAAAGTGTAAATTCAGCGACTGTACGCATACACACGAACCGGGATGTGCTGTCTTGAATGCTATAAAACGCAACAAGTTAGACAAGAATAAATATTCAAATTATTTTAAATTAAAAAAAGAAGCCGAGCATTACGGGATGACCGATTTGGGAAAAAGAAGAAAAGACCGAAAATTCGGGAAATTTGTTAAAAAAGCATTAGAACAACTCAAGAAATACAAATCTTAATTGTTGAAGCAAAAGGATTTGCCGTCAAAGGGAAAATGGAACCCTTTCCTATACTTGCTCACTTACCTTGTTTGGTGCTATCCTTTACTCTAGTGTCGAATTGTTTAGGGTATTTCAAGTAGGCAATTCTACTGATGAGGATTTAATAAAATAAAGCTATGGAAAACGAAACAAACAAGAATCGCAACAATCAACCTCCGACGAAAAAGACATTCTGGGGTGGTTACATTGTAGCTGGTTTAATCTGGACAATTGCCCAAAGTTTTAATAAGTCAATAATTGACGAGTTTATTATTGTGGTTATTACGATAGGGGCGGGATTCTTTTACTATCGCCTTAAATCAAAAATAAAATTCAAGAATGAAGTGGCAAAAATTATTATAGCATTTGTCATTCTCGAGATCGTTTCGGGGTTATTGATTGGTTTTTTGACTTCTCTCGCTAATAACTGGGAAGCTGTCGCTGTGAGGACGCCACTCGGAACAGAAATTGCAACGAGAAACCGGGATTTGTTGACACAATTAAACCAAAATCAAAAAACATATCTAGCAGATTTTCAGGTTCGTTGGGATACAGCACAAAATAATGTTGACGACAAAACCGATTCAAAGGTTGGCTATGCGAATAATATAACCGCTTATAAAGCTCTACAAAAATTAAACGATGAACGACAGGACAAAGTCGTTCAGTATTTCAATCAAGCAAGCCCTATTCTTGCCAAGTATTCCCAAAATTTAGTAGATGTTTTTTTGCAGTTAATAAAATCTGATGAAAAAGCAAAAGATGTTTATAACGAGATTTTCACAGCTAAAATAAGTTACTATCAAGCCCTTATTGATAATCGACCAGAAGCAGAAATTTCAGCGAAAGCTGAGATTGTTAATAACGCCGTTGATAAAGTTAATGCGGTGACGCAAGAAGGCGCGCAAGCTCAAGCAAATTACCAAAAGGTATCTAACGAAGTTTTTGGAAGATAAAAGCCGTCAAAGAAAAACCTTTTCCTTTCCACTTGCCACTCAATTTGTTTAGTGTTATCCTTTGTAGTTAAATTTTATAATTGAAGGTGCGGTTATGCTATCAATAGAAAATCTACACATTGAAGTGTCAGGCAAGAAGATTCTTGACGGAGTGAACCTGAAAATAGAAAAAGGGGTCACTTCCATTATGTTCGGTCAGAACGGCTCAGGCAAGACATCGCTTGTTATGGCTATAATGGGATTCCCCGAATACAAAATAACTAAAGGAAAGATTATTTTCAAGGGAAAAGTGATAAACGATTTGTCGATAGATGAGCGTGCGCGGTTAGGGATTGGCATTCTGCTTCAAAGACCGCCGACGGTAAGAGGCGTGAAGATGAGACAGATGATTGCCCTCGCCAGTAAAGCATCTAATAAGAAATTTGATGTAGAAAAGATGGCTTCCAAACTAAACATGAAAGAGTTTCTGGATAGAGACCTGAATTTAGGTTTCTCCGGCGGGGAGATGAAGCGTTCCGAACTTTTACAACTCGCAGCCCAATCCCCCGACCTATTGCTTTTAGATGAGCCGGAGTCGGGCGTAGATTTGGAGAATATAGCGTTAATCGGAGATGTTATAAACAAATTATCCGGTAAGGATAAATCGGCTCTGATTATTACACATACTGGACATATTCTCGATTATGTAAATGCAAGCAGGGGATGTGTTTTGGAGAATAAAAAAGTGCAGTGTGTTGGAGACCCTCACGACATCTTAAACAGAATACGCAAATACGGTTATAAAGGATGTATAAGTTGTCACAGAAAAGAGCCGGAAAAGATTAAAGCAAAGAACTGATAAAAATATGGCAAACAAAGAGTTGTGGATTAAAGATTTCGACCGTGATACGCAGGAGCATCCATATCAAAAAAACCTTTCTAAGATATCTCCTGTAGATAAGAAGAGCATGATTGAAACAGGAGTGGATGTTTCCGAGAAAGGACGCGCCGGTACATTCATACAATTAGACCATAGCGTTGTTCATGCCGCAAGTTTACAGAAGGGGCTTGAGGTTATGAATATCAGCGATGCCTTAAAGAAATATGATTGGCTGAAGGATTATTGGTGGAAAGCGGTTGCCAAAGACAGTGATGAGTATACAATTTTAGCAGACAAGGAATCACGCAACGGTTATTTTATAAGAGCATTGCCGGGCGTTAAGGCAGGCTATCCCATACAATCGTGTCTGTTCTTGAAGAAAGAAAATCTATTGCAGAATGTCCATAATCTTATTATCGCCGAAGAAGGTTCCCAGCTGAATATAATAACCGGATGCACTACCGCTTCTTATGTGAAGAAGGGTGCTCATATCGGTATTTCCGAATTCTATATAAAGAAAAATGCAACCATTAAGTTTACAATGATTCACAATTGGGCTGAAGAAGTTATGGTTCGTCCGAGGTCAAAGGCAATTGTGGAAGAGGGCGGGATGTTCTTATCCAACTATGTTTGTCTTAAGCCGGTCAATTCTATTCAGATGTATCCTACGGCAACTTTGGTAGGCGAAGGTGCAACGGCGCGTTTTAATTCGATTCTATATGCACATTCCGGTTCGCATTTAGATATTGGTTCCCGCGTAATTTTGAGTAAACCTAATACGAAAGCCGAGATAATAGCCCGCGCCGTAACTAACGGAGGAACGATTATAACGAGAGGTCATTTGAAGGGAGAAGCCCCTTCCGTAAAAGCACATTTGGAGTGCAGGGGACTTATTCTTTCTCCTGAAGGAAGTATACTTGCCATCCCGGAACTAGAAGGGAAAGGCAAAGATTTGGAAATGTCGCATGAAGCGGCCGTTGGCAAAATCGCCAAGGAAGAGATTGAATATCTTATGACTAGGGGTTTAAGCTCCGAAGAAGCTCAGGCAGTTATAGTGAGAGGTTTTATGGATACCGCTATTTTAGGCCTACCCCCAGAACTTCAGAAAGGGATTGATGATTTGGTTAAATCCTGTCAGGAAGAAGCGTTATAGTTTGAATTTACCCTTCCAGAGTTTGACATTTCAGACATAGGAAAGTTACAATAATGTCTACTAATAAGTATTCTGATAATTCTATATGATATGGATAAACCCGAATTAATAAAAATTTTCAAAGAGGTTATTGATTATTTGTCGCCTTTACAAACCCCTATTGAACAGTCAATTTATAATTATCTTCTAAGATGGTCTTTTTTTGAAACAGGTAAAAATTCATTTCAAGTTGGTGACAGGACTATTGCTAAAGAAGTTAGTAAATCCGCAAAGAGCAATTCCCTTAAGAAGGGATTAAGTCCTAACGCAGTTAGTGAAAATATTAGGGCGTTGATAAAAAAGGGACATATAGAGATACTGGGAGTTCATCATTTAGGTAAAATCTATAGGGTGAAACTCCCTTCAGAAATAGAAGAAAGCTTGGAATTAAAACAAGAAAAAAATAAAACTCCAACAGAGGAATTATCGGAAGATTATTTCGAAAACCCTGCAAACAGGAAACTTATCTTTGAAAGAGATGATTATAGGTGTCAATATTGTGGTGAAAAAGTAACCCAGAATAATGCCACATTAGACCATAAGATACCAATATCAAAAGGCGGGGATAATTCAAAAGAAAACTTAGTTACTTGTTGTTTTGAATGTAATTCTATAAAAAGTGGAAAAACTTTGGAAGAAGTAGCTACTAAATTGCTAGAAAGAGTAAAAAATAGAATGAGTACACAAAAATGAAAGTTCCAATCAATTGGCTTAAAGAGTTCGTAGATATCCCTTTTTCTACCCAAGAACTTGCTGAAAAATTATTACAGTTGGGTATTGAAGTAGAAAGAATTGAAGAAGACACTCTCCTTCAAGGCATAAAGATAGGTAAAGTCCTTTCCGTTAAAAAACATCCTTCTGCGGACAAGCTGACAATATGTATGGTAGATGTTAGCGAAGGTTCTCCCAAACATATTATCTGCGGTGCTTCTAATGTAAAGGAAGGGATAAAGGTCCCAGTGGTTCTACCCGGCACCACCCTTCCCACTGGATTAAAGATAGAAAAGCGTGCAATTAGAGGAATCGAGTCGGAGGGAATGATATGTTCTGAAGTTGAATTGGGGCTTAGTGATAGTTCCGAGGGAATATGGATTCTACCTGACAAGTGCGAAGTAGGAAAAGAATTATCGGATGTAATGGGGTTAAAAGATGCTGTCGTTGAAATTAAAATAACTCCTAACAGAGGCGATTGTTTGTCCATACTCGGTGTAGCCAGAGAGATTGCAGCATTAACTTCTCAAGAATTAAAACTACCGCCAATTAAAATCAAAGAAACAAAAGAAAAGACAAAAGACAAAATAAATGTTGAGGTAAAAGATGCAAACTTATGCCCGAGATATACGGCAAGAATTATTACGGGCATACAAATTAAAGATTCTCCGCAATGGATGAAAAAAAGACTTATTCTTGCAGGTGTCCGCCCGATAAACAACATAGTGGATATAACAAATTATGTTATGTTTGAAACGGGTCAACCGCTACACGCTTTTGATTACGATAAGATTTCAGATAGACAAATTATAATCAGAAAGGCAAAAGACAACGAAAAAATTCTTTGTCTGGACGGTGCTCAAAAAACTTTGTCTTCCCAAGACCTTGTTATAGCGGATAGTAAAAAACCTATTGCTCTTGCCGGAGTAATGGGTGGCGAAGAAGCTGGAGTTAGCCAGAACACAAAAAATATTCTCCTTGAGAGCGCTAATTTTGCTCCGCAATCAATAAGAAAAACGTCAAAATCATTGAATCTGGCAACAGAGAGCTCTTATCGTTTTGAAAGAGGGGTAGACCCGGAAGGAACTGTATTTGCAGCCAATCGAGCCTGCTATCTTATGCAGGAATTGGCAAGCGGGGAGATTATATCAGGAACGGCTGATGTAAAGGGAAAAGTTACTCAAAAGACAATTTCCTTTAATCCTTCTGAAATTAAAAGAGTACTTGGAGTAGAGGTTGCTTCTTATAACAAAATACTTCAAAGATTAGGTTTTGATACGAAAAAAAATGGTAATCGTTTACATGTGAAAGTCCCCAGCTTTAGAAATGATGTTAAAGAAGAGATTGACCTGATAGAAGAAATCGCGCGGATAAATAATTATGACCTTATACCCACTTCTCTTCCTTTGGGTAGAATGCCTTCTCTTAGAGAAGATAATAGAGGAAAAGTTATCAAAAAGTGCCGAAGCATATTGAACCGGCTTTCCCTTAATGAGGTAGTAAACTATTCTTTTATAAGCGCCGATTTAATAAAGAAATCTTTAATGAACATTACGGATGAGACTATCAAAATAGATAATCCTATCTCGGAAGAATTTGAGTTCCTAAGATATTCTTTAGTTCCTTCGCTGCTTCAGGTGTCGGAAGGGAACATCTCGAGAGGTGAGAAAAATATAAGAATTTTTGAACTTCGCAGTATATACGGATATGGAAAGAGCAAATCTCCGAAAGAAGATTTACATATAGGGATTTTTATAACTGGGGATTGGCAGGAACCAAACTGGATTAATCCCGAGCAAAAAGCTTCATTTTATGTTTTAAAAGGAATAATAGAAACACTTTTCGGGGAATTGGGCATAGAACTTTCTTACAAAAAAGAGAAACACTCCATTTTTAGTGAAACCTACACATTCTCACTCTTGAAAGATAATATTAATGTAGGGATGATAGGTGAAGCTAATTCTGTTCTAATGGACAAATTCTCGCTCAAAGAAAAAACTTATATTGCCGAGATTGATTTAGAATTACTTATGCCATCTATTCAACTTAGGAGAAAAATTAAATCAGCACCCAAATATCCTCCTATTATAAGAGATGTTTCTTTTATAGTGCCAGACCCAGTTTCTTCAAATAAGATTGAGGAAACCATGATCAAGGAAGGGGACGGGCTTATCCAGAGAATAAAACTTTTCGATTACTATAAAGGCAAGCAGGTCCCGGAAGGTCATAAGAGCATGTCCTATTCCCTGTGTTTCCGTTCAGACAAAAAAACATTAACTGACGATGAAGTTAATCAATTGCAGAATAATATTATCAGGAAATTGGAAGAAGAATTGGGGTTAAAGTTAAGAAGTTAGCTCCTTAATGAAATGAAAAGGCATGTTTGAGCAGAAATTGGCGGAGTTTACAGATAAGGTTGAAAATCTCATTACTGCATACAACAGAATCAAAAAAGAAAGAGATGAATTAAAAAACGAACTCGAAGAACTCAAGGTACGGACCACGAAATTAACACGAGGCAATAAGGAAGATGTGCTTCTAAAAGACAGGATAAAAATTCTTGAGGAAGAGAGAAAAGTTGTTCAGGAAAAGGTTAAGACACTTCTTAAAATCTTAAAAGAATATTAACCATATTAAGCATGAAACTATCCATAATAATGCCGGTTTATAATGAAAAAAATACCGTTTCTAAAGCTATAGATGAGGTATTTAACGTAGATTTGGGTAATATTGAAAAAGAATTAATTGTTGTTGATGATGGTTCTACAGATGGAACAGAAAAAATTTTAGAAAATCTTAAAAATGAGAAAGGTTTTAAATTGTTCCATCATAATTCAAATATCGGTAAAGGTTTTGCTATTAAGACAGCACTTCCTAATGTCACCGGTGAACTTGTAATAATTCAGGATGCTGATTTAGAGTATAGCCCTAAAGAATACCCTGCCCTTTTAAAGCCTATTCTGGACGGTAAAGCCGATGTGGTTTACGGCACACGGTTTCTTAGTGCGCACAGAGTTCTTTTATTCTGGCATTTCGCAGGTAATTTCTTTTTGAATCTTACTGCCAATATACTTTATAACGTTAATCTTTCTGATTTTGAGACCTGTTTTAAGTTGTTCAAAACCGAAATCTTAAAATCTTTCAATCTCAAATCTTCAGGGTTTGATTTTGAAGTGGAAGTTACTGCTAAAGTTTTAAAAGACAACTATAAGCTCTGGGAAGTTCCTATAACTTACTCGGGAAGAGGATATGAAGAAGGCAAAAAGATAAGGATGAAGGATGGTTTAAGCGCTTTTTTCTGTCTCTTCAAATACAGGTTTGTGGATTGAAAATAATTTGTTTTAATTTATCAAATGTTTTCAAAAACTAACTCTTTAGCCAAGCAACAGCTTCGTCATAATTAGTGAAAAGATGATTATTATGACCCTGATTTACTATAGTAGTTTCAAGGAAAGCGTGTGTTTTATCAGTAGAGTCAACGAGTAAAACAACCTTATGTAAACGTTGCCGTCCATATTTCTCAAGATCGTGGGCAAACTGATAAGTTTCAAAAGGGCTCCATGTATTTTTAATACCACGTATATCAATAAGATAACAATTTATGTTGTGTTTGCTGGCAAGGTCTACCGCCTCTTGTGTAAAAACCAATGCTACTTGTGTAGATAAGTGTTTTTTCACATGGACTATTACAAAGGATTTGTCATCCGACAATTTAATTTCATAATCCATACGTTTATATTTTACAGGAAGAATTAAATTCAGGCAAGATTTTGACTATTATTTATTTTGAATCAGTTTTATGTTGGGAGTATCGGTCTCGACCGGTTTGTTTGGCTTGATACATTGCTATGTCAGCGTTTTTAATCAGGGTTTCTGCGTCTTCCCCATCAACGGGATAGATGCTGATTCCAATGCTTGTAGTAATTTGAAGCTTTTGATTATTAATTAAAAATGGTTTTCTAATCGTTTCTAATATTTTCTCGGCAATAATAGTGATATTTTCTCCACTAGTGATTTCTGGTAATAATAAAATAAATTCGTCTCCACCCATACGCGATACAGTATCGCTTGAACGCACAGTCTCTGACAATCTTTTAGCAACATCCTGCAATAATTGGTCACCGAAACTGTGTCCCAGGCTGTCGTTAACATTCTTGAATTTATCAAGGTCTAGCATCATAACAGATACTTTTTGTTTGTTTCTTTGTGCGCGGCTCAACTCCAAAGCCAGCCGATTATTAAAAAGTGTTCTGTTTGGCAAATTAGTTAAAGTATCATAATAAGCCAAGTATCTGATGGTTTCTTCTGTTTTTCTTCTCTCAGTTACATCTCTAATTATGGTAAGTATCCTGATTACTTTACCAGCCTCCCAAATCGGTATCTTGCGTATTTCAGTAACCCATTCTTTCCCTCCCAAATTGAGGCGTTCCTCTGTTACTAGTATTTCCCCGGATTCAAATACTTGATTATATTCGTTACGGACATTATCAGACAGGAAAGGAAGTACATCAAATAATTTTTTCCCCATTAAATCCGTTTTAAAGCCAAGGGCACCCAGCCATTCTTGGAGGGCGTTATTGCATAGGATAATCCGTAAATCTGCATCAACAACATTGATTGCATCTCTCATGGAATTAATCGTTGTACGGTACTGCGATTCCGATTCCCGCAAAGCTTCTTCCATCTTCTTGTTTTCAGTAAAATCCACCATTGTTGTTTTAATCCCCACAATTTTTCCATTACTATCGTATTCAAATGCATCATCAATAGACACATAAATTTTAGAACCATCTTTCCTAATGTATATTCTACTTTCAGCCCTTGAGATGCGTTTGCCGGACAATTTCTGCTGGAATCTTTTTTCAGCTTCTTCTTTTTGTTCAGGCAGTATAAAATCAAAAATGGATTTACCTATCATTTCTTCAGTTTTATAACCGAGCAATTTCACTTCAGTCTTGTTTACATTTGTGATAATACCTTTCATGTCTAAAGTATGGTAAGCAACGGGCGCATTATCCCAAAGTTCTCTGTATCGTTTTTCGCTTTCACTTATTTCTTGGCTCATTAAATTGCAAGAAATTACATCTTGTCGGATTTGTTTATTTACCTTTTGTAATTCCTTTGTGCGTTCTTCAACTAATTCCTCCAGATTTGTCTGGTATTTTTTTAATTGTTCTTCCGATTGTTTGCGCTCAGTGATATCGTGCCCTTCAGGAATAAGAAAAACTACCTTTCCGTCCTCATCCTTAATTGGCTTAAGCGAAAAATCTATGTAGTGAAGACTTTTATCGGCGGCAAGATGGGTTGCTTCGAAGAGTACGGTTTCACCACTCAAGGCTCTTTTTACAGCTTCGCGTAGCTTATTCTGCATCTCTTTTGAATGAGTCCACCAGGGCGTATCCCAAAAAGGTTTACCCAAACAATCCGATTCATTAATTCCTGCAAAGTGCATAGCCGTTCTGTTTGCCTCAATAAGCTTACCATCCACTGTCATCAGACCTATAAACTGAAAAGTCTGGTCAAAAATGGCGCGAATCTTTTTCTCGCTTATACGCAGAGCCTCTTCCGATTGTTTGCGCTTGGTAATGTCTTCTACCATCTCTATGGCTGCTACAATTTGACCGTTGTTATTAATGACAGGCGAGGAAACAACTCTGTAATTGATAATCTTATCGCCTGCAGGTGTCTCTGTTATTGATTCATGTATCTGTCCGTCATTTAAAGTTTTATAAGTCGGGCAGTAAGAACATATTGTTTCGCTTGGGGGATTATTGAATGCTTTATAACAGACAAGTTTTTTATTGGCATCGATATTGGGGAACCACTCTTTCATCTTTTTATTTAATGCTAGTATTTCCATGTTTGGGCTAATAAGAGATACTCCGATGGCTATATTATCCACTACACCCCTAAATTTCCCCTCGGATTCCTGTAGAATGTTTTCTAATCGTTTACGCTCGGTTATATCTACATTAACCTCTGCAACGAGCCATTCACCGTCTTTGGCTTGGAAAGGCATCGTGGTGACTTGTATGGGGCGGTTGTTTTCCTTAATAAGAATCTCTTCGCTGACAACAGGTTTTTTTGTTGCAAATGCTTTAGTTATACTGCAGTTGGGACAAACTCTTTTACGCCCCATAAAATATTTGTAACATTTTTTCCCCTTATGGTTACCATAAACTTTCTGCCATTCAGGATCTATATATCTAATATTGAAATTAGAATCTATGATGTCCAAACCTGTTTTTGTACTTCCTAACACAAATTCTATCTGTCTTTTTGTTTCCTGCAAATCGTCTTCAATTTGTTTATATTTTGTAATGTCTCGAACAACCCCTTTTATCTCGGTAATTTTCTTGCCTTTTTTAATAGTTTTGACATTGCAATCGAAAAAACAGGGTTTACCCTTTTTCCCAAGTAATGTAATTTCTGTTGTGATTTCCCCTTTTTTAAGCATACGGCTGAAATCTTCTTCTGTTTTCTTTTTAGTTTGTTCGGTAACTAACGTTCTAAAATTTTTACCTATTAACTCTTCTTGTTTATAGCCAGCTATTTTCTTTGCTATTGCATTTATAGAGGTAACGTTGCCTTCCGGATCAAGTGTAAATAGGACGTCTTTCCCTTTTCGTATTAATTCCCTGCATTGTTTTTCCTGTAATGTGCATACTCTTCCGGATTTTGTCAGCTCGCCAAGCTGTCTGCTTAACTTCTTGATTTCACTCAAAAGTTGCTTTTTTGTTTTACTTTTATCTATCATTTTTTTGGGGGGTATATTTGGGAACTTCTTGGGTAGGATTCTGATGAACAATACATATGTTTCTCCTTTGAAACTAAAAAAGAATACCAGAGTAAATAAGAGGTTGTCAAATGGTGATTTTGCTGAATAACAGAGTATGGTAAAATATCACCAGAGGTAGGGAGGGGAATGGATTTTTTAGAAATTAAAGAACAGGTAATAAAAGAGATTAATTCTGCTTTAAATAAAGTAGAAGGAGTAGATAAGCTGATTGAAGCTATTTCTTCTTCGAGTAAGGTTTTTGTAGTTGGGTCAGGCAGGACCAAGTTAATGATAGAAGCTTTTGCCAAGAGATTAGGGCACCTTGGTTTGGATGAGCATGTTGTCGGAGAGATTGTTCAACCGCCGGTTTCCAAAGACAACCTTCTCATTGTTGCTTCTGGTTCCGGAAAGAGTATTTTCCCCTTGAATGTAGCTAAAAAAGCAAAAGAAATAGGGATGAAGATTGCTTTAATTACTGCCAGAAAGGACTCGGAAATTTCAAGAGTTGCAGATTTTATAGTTTATATACCCGCATCTATTAAGCTGGATTCTCCTGCAGAAAAAAGGTCTTTTCAGCCGCTAAGCAACCTCTTTGAACAGAGCCTTTTGATCTTATGCGACATAGTGGCAATTCTTATTCAGAAGAAAAAAGGATTGCAGAATAATGACCTTCTAAAATATCATACTAATCTGGAATAAACCATGAAAAAGATTATAGGACTGGACTTGGGGGGTACATTTATTAAGATAGGAGTTGTTGATGAAAAAGGTAAAATTTTAAGTAAAAAAGAGATACCTACTCCTCAAGGCAAGGGTAGAGCACAGATTATTAAAGTAATGGCTGAAAGCATAGGTAATTGTATGAAGAACTATCCTAAGAAAGAATTTCTGGGGATAGGGATTGGGACGCCTGGTTTGGTAGATAAAAATGGTAAAGTTTTTTTGGCTCCCAATCTTCCTAATTGGAATAATTTGAATTTGAAGAAAATCTTTGAACAGAAATTTTCTCTTCCTGTAAAAGTTGATAATGATGCAAATGCCATTACTTGGGGCGAGTATAAATTTGGTGCAGGGAAAAATTATGATAATATCATTTGTATAACACTGGGGACAGGCGTAGGGGGCGGCGTTGTATTGAACGGCGAACTTCTTAGAGGAGCTAAATATTCGGCGGTTGAAATAGGTCATATGCCGATTTGTTATGCCGGTCCCAAATGTAAATGCGGCAATATCGGTTGTATAGAACAGTATGTTGGAGCTAAATATATTGTGGATATGGCAAAAAAGAAGTTGAAAGTTAGAAAATCTTTGATATTAGAAATAGTTTACGGGAAAATAGATAAAATCACTCCGAAAATAATCTCAGAAGCATATAACAGAGGTGATAAATTAGCGAAAGAAGTATGGATAGAGGTGGGAGTATATCTGGGAACTCTATTAAGTGGACTAGTGAATTTATTAAATCCTCAAGTTATTGTCATCGGTGGTGGGGTTGCACAAGTGGGAGAAATACTCTTCTCAACAATAAAGAAAACCATAGATGAAAGGAGCTTCTCGCTGCTGGCAAAAGATGTAAAAGTTGTCCCTGCCCAATTGGGCAAGGATACAGGGATTATATCCTGTGCCTCACTTGTACTTCAGTAAAATTTTTTACGTAGCATTGGTCTTATTGAATGTTGTTTATGTAGGAAGTGCCATAGAGGAGCATTAAAGATAAAATGACAGGGACTCAAATACTGGCTATTATAATTTTCGGGGCCATGTTTGTTTCAATTATTTTAGAAAAGTGGCATAGGTACATTCCCGCGTTAATAGGTGCATTGCTAATTACAATTTTTGTATTAAGAACGCCTGATGCAATCCTCTGGGTTTTAAATATCAAAGAAATCTTCCATCCTTCATTTTGGATAACAAAAGGACTTAAAGAAGGAGTGTCTCATGGCGTCAATTGGCAGACGATAATCTTTATTGCGGGGATGATGGTGATGGTGGAAGGACTTGCAAGAGTTGGTTTTTTTAGATGGCTGTGTCTTTGTGTTGCTAAGCTGGTAAACTACAAAGTTGTACCGATATTTATTTCCTTTATACTTCTTTCGGCATTTCTTTCAATGTTTATTGATAGCATAACAGTTCTTCTTTTCCTTTCAACTGTTACAATTGAACTTGCGAGATTATTAAAATTTGACCCGATACCAGTCATAATTTCTGAAATTTTTGCTGCAAATACAGGCGGCAGCGCTACAATGTGCGGTGACCCGCCAAACATAATCATAGGGACATCATTTGGTTTTACGTTTTTTGATTTTCTGAAAAATACAGGACTAATTGCATGGATAGGAGTAATTTTTACGTTAATATTTTTCTATATTGTTTTCAAGAAAGAGCTGGTTTCAAAAACAGAACTAAACCCTAAAATGTATCCAAATCCTAATAGGGCTATTCGACATAAACAGTTGTTTTTAGCATATGTAGTTTTATTTATTATCGTTGCAACTTTGCTTATTACGCATGCATCGACAGGTCTTTCGGTTGCTTTTATAGGAGTAATTGCTGCCGTCCTAACTTTACTTTTTATGTTTAAATCGCATCATAAAGTCATTAGACGGATTGATTGGCGGACATTATTGTTTTTCTTCGGGCTTTTTATATGTGTTGGTGGACTGGAATACACAAAAATTCTTGATATATTGGCACAATGGATTGGCAGTATCTCAAAGGGGAATGCCTTTTTAACTGTGTCCATAATCCTATGGCTTTCAGCGTTTGCATCGGCAATAATTGACAATATACCGTTTGCTGCAACTATGGTCCCGGTTATTTTTGGACTTTCAAAAACCGGAATTCCTTTGGGAACATTATCTTGGTCACTTGCTTTGGGAACTGATATTGGCGGCAATGGTACACCAATCGGCGCATCAGCAAATGTTGTAGGTATTGCAAATGCAGAGAAAAATGGCTACAAGGTTGGCTGGCCAAGATATTGTAAATATGCAATGCCGGCGATGATAATAGTTATAGCGCTCTGTAATCTGTTTTTATACCTGAGATATTTTAGGTAAAGATAAGATAACTTTAGATTTCAGTCCTTTTTCTCTTCTACTATCTTTGTTACAAGAGAAGCAGGGAAACCTCTTCTTGCTAAATAATTATAGGTTTGGGCTTTTCTTTTCATTACTTCAACATTCTTTTTCTTCTGCCAGACCTTTTCCGCTAAAAGTTGTGCTATATCCTCTTCTTTTTCGGCAGATATTTTTTCTCCGATTGCCTCGTCTATAATTTTGTTCTCTACCCCTTTTTTAAATAGTTCATAACGCAGAAATGCTCTTCCTTTGGGGTTATGTATCAGACGGCTTTCGACAAATGCTTTAGCGAAATTCAGATCATTCAAGAAGTCTAATCTTTTTAAATCTTTGATTACAGTGCGGATTATATCTTGAGGAAATCCTTTCTCTTTGAGTTTATCGGATATTTCCTTGCATGACCTCATGCGGTAGGAAAGAAGTCGGAATGCGGCTATTTTGGCTTTTTCTATTTCTTCCTGCAACTTAGTTTTTTGTTCTGCTCACAGACCTTTTGAGCTGATTCCTTACGCATCTTGCTTAGAGATACTTTAATAGATGGATATTTCAATGCCAATATCTCAGATGCAAAAATCCCGGCATTCGTTGCGCCCCAATTGCCGACAGCCATAACTGCAACAGGTATGCCTCTTGGCATTTGCAGTGTTGATAGGAATGAATCCAAGCCGTTTAAGGGTGGGACTGCCAAGGGAACCGCGATTACGGGAATAGTTGTATATGCAGCAATTACGCCTGCCAAATGGAACGCTCCTCCTGCTAAAGCGATTACTACTTCAATGCCGCGTTTCTGAAGCCCTTTTGCATATTTAGCAGTCTCTTCGGGTGTTCTGTGCGCGGAAAGAATATTTACTTCGTAACCTAAATGTATCTTATCAAGGATTTCTGTGGTATTTTTTGAAACGGGCAAGTCGCTGTCGCTGCCCATCACGATACTAATAAGAATTTTCTCTTTCATAGTTTAAATTGTATCACGAAAAATTTTTAATAGAAAGTTTAGAGAGTATATTCTTGGGGATATCCCGGAGCTATGATTTCGCTTTTTATCTTTTCTCTCAAAAGTGAAGCGAAGCTCTCTGCGACCTCTTTTTCGCCGTGGACAAGAAATATTTTCTTGGGAGCTTCCTTGAAACTCAAAACCCATCTAAGCAGCTCATCTCTATCGGCATGAGCGGAGAATCCGTTTATTTTTTCAATTTTTGCTCGGATGGAATATACATTACCCAAGATTCTAACAGACTGAGGCCTCTCGAGTATTTCTCTTCCCAAAGTTTCTTGCGCTTGGTAACCCACAAACAGTATAGTGCTTTCTGGTCTTGTAATATTTTTTACAAGATGATGTTTTATTCTACCTCCCGTACACATACCGGAGCCGGCCATAATAATAGAAGTTCCCTTTACATCGTTGATTTCTTTTGACTCGGAGCTTAACCTTGTTGTTTTTAGTGACGGAAAATCAAACGGGGACTTCCCGCTTTTAATAAGATTTCGTGTTTCTTCGTCAAAGTAATCAGTATAATTTTTGAAAACCTCGGTAACATTTATAGCCATTGGACTATCGACAAAGACCCTAAGGGGGGGTATTTTTTTATCTCTTAACAGACGACTTAAATAAAAGAGAAGGTCCTGTGTCCTCTCGATGGCAAATGTTGGTATAACGATATTACCGCCTCTATTTTTAGTATCTATTATTATTCTCTGAAACTTTTCTACAGATGGCTTTCCGTCTTCGTGAAGTCTATTACCATAGGTTGTTTCCATAAAAACATAATCGGCTTCCTGGAAAGTAGTCGGGTCACAAAGAATAGGGTTTCCTTGTCTGCCTATATCGCCTGAGAAGATGATTTTATTTTCTTTACCGTTATTATTGAATATTAGCTCTACCATTGATGAACCAAGCACGTGCCCGGCGTCATAAAGAGTTGCTCTTATATCAGGAGTAATTTGAATTTCATTTTTATAGGGCACGGTTTCAAATAAAGGGAAAACCTTTTCCGCATCTTCGACCGTATAAAGTGGAATCTCAGGATGTGGCCCCTTTTTCCCTTCCCGTTCGTGTCTAAATTTTTTATATTCTGCATCCTCTTCTTGTAATTTTGCAGAATCTAAAAGGGAAATTTGCGCAATCTCTGCAGTTGGAGGAGTACAGAATATTTTACCATTGAATCCTTCTTTTACCAGCTTTGGCAAATATCCGCAGTGGTCCAGGTGTGCATGCGTGATAATTATGTTATCTATACTTGAAGGGTCTACTGGAAATTTTTCCCAGTTGTGCGCACGTGATTCTCTCCCCTGATATAAACCGCAATCTATTAAAACCTTAGATTCATCACTTTCCAGTAGGAACCTTGAACCAGTTACATCTCCGGCTGCACCGAGTAGTTTAATTTTCATGGTTTGATTTAAGTATTATATTAAAAATAAGCACAGAATAAAAATTCTGATATAATATCCCCATGCAATTCGGACATTTTGATGACAAGAATAAAGAATATGTAATCACAAAACCTAACACACCTCGTTCGTGGAGTAATTATTTGGGCTCTACGGAGTATGGCGCAATTATTACAAACAATGCCGGTGGTTATAGTTTCTGGCGTTCCGCAGCTCGCGGTAGATTTACGCGCATAATCTTCAATAACATTCCGATGGACCAACCTGGCAGATATTTTTACATCCGAGATAAAGAATCCGGCGATTACTGGTCTTCAAGTTGGCAGCCCACAGGTAAACCGTTGGATAAGTATAAAACCACCTGCCGACACGGCACAGC
The DNA here is from genome assembly GCA_903821905.1 of uncultured bacterium. GTDB lineage: Bacteria > CAIJMQ01 > CAIJMQ01 > CAIJMQ01 > CAIJMQ01 > CAIJMQ01. The sequence continues at coordinate 12,344 of CAIJMQ010000018.1, read as the reverse complement.
TTATACTATTATCGAATCAAATTATAACGAAATAAATTCTGAATCTACTTATTTTGTTCCGCTGGATAAATTGTATGAATGTTGGGTTTTAAAACTTACTAATGAATCTAAAAAAACTCGCAAGTTGAGTATCTTTACTTTTGTAGAGTTTGCAAGCGAATGGTCGATTTTCCAAGATGTGTTCAACCAGCAATATTCTCAGCATATTATAGACTGTGGCATGACCGAAGGTATGATTAGTTATATTGTGCATCCTAATTATGCCGGTAATCCATCTGACCCCAAATCACGTGTAATTGATAAATACTTATTTTTGGGGCTTGTTGGCGCAAAACCTTCAGGTTTTGATACCGACAGAGATATATTCTTGGGACCTTATCGCAGTTATTCTAATCCGATTGTGGTTGAAAAAGGCAAATGCATGGGTTCATGCGCTTATGGTGATAATGGTTGCGGAACATTACAGATAGATATTGAACTTGCGCCGGGGCAAAGTAAAGAATTTTCCGTAGTGATGGGAATAGGCAGTGCTGCATATGACGGAAAGAAAGCACTCTCTGAACTAAGTTCAATGGATAAGGTACACGAAGCATTTGAGAATGTGAAGAACAAATGGCATGGTCTTCTTAATGTGCTTAATGTGGAAACACCCGATAAAGATTTTGATAGTATGGTTAATGTCTGGAATGCATATAACTGTTTGATTACTTATGCTTGGTCTCGTACTGCTTCACTGGTTTATACAGGAGAACGTGACGGATTGGGCTATCGTGATACTGTGCAAGATATGATTGGAGCTTTGTCATTAATTCCTGACGAAGCTCGCCAACGGCTTGAGTTGATGATTACAGGGCAATGTTCTAATGGCGGAGCAATTTCAATTGTTAAGCCATTTGAACATCATCCCGGTAAAGAAAAAACCCCTGACCAGTATAGGTCTGACGATTGTCTTTGGTTATTCAATGCTGTGCCGACTTATGTAAAAGAAACAGGTGATACATCTTTCTACGAGAAGGTTTTACCTTATGCAGATAATGGTGAGGATACTATCCTTGGACATTTACGCCGAGCGATAGAATTCAATCTAAACCATAGTGGTTCTCATGGGTTACCTAATGCACTTCAGGCGGACTGGAATGATTGTTTGAGCCGCGGCGTAGAGATGGAGTCCGTATTTGTAGCGTTTCAGCTGCATTATGCTTTTGTCGTATATGCCGAAGTTGCAGAAATGCTAAATAAACCCGATGAAGTTTCTTGGGCTAAAGATAATCTCAAGAAACTTGATGAAAATATTCAAAAGTACACTTGGGACGGAGAATGGTTTGTAAGAGCATTGCGTGAAGATGGTCGTATAGTCGGAAGTAAATCCGAATCCGAGGGCTCGATTTTCCTTGAAACACAATCTTGGGCTATTCTCAGCGGAATTGCTACGTCACAACAGGCAAAAACCGCAATGGACAGTGTATATAAACGCTTGTTTTCTGAATACGGAGTGATGTTATTGGCCCCGCCATTCAGGAAGAATACGGATATTTACGGCGGGGTTATTTTCCCAGCCGGTACAAAGGAAAATGGTTCTATTTTTAATCATACTCAAGGCTGGGCTGTTATAGCCGAAACGATGCTCGGACATAATGATAGGGCTTATGAGTATTATCGTGCTTATATGCCATCGGCTTTTAACGATAAAGCAGAGATTCGACAGGTTGAACCGTATGTCCACTGCCAATGGACTCATGCCAAACCCAGTAGGCGTTTTGGTGCCGGTCGTATACCTTGGCTTAGCGGTACGGTTTCCTGGTCTTATTATGCAGCCACTCAATATATTTTAGGCATTAGACCGGATTATAAAGGTTTATTAATTGACCCCTGTTTACCGTCAAAGTGGAAACAAATTCATATAACGCGCAAATTCCGCGGAATGGATTTTAATGTCAAGATAAATAACGGTTCAAAGGGCAAAGGCGTAAAGAAATTAAGCCTAAATGGCAAAGATGTTAAGGGTAATCTCCTGTTGGTTGAAAACTGCAAGAAACATAATGAAGTAGTTGTCGAGCTTTACTAAATTTCATCCGCGCATTTTAATTGTCTGGATAAATAAATTTTCAATTTTCGGATTTTTTCAGGTGTAGGGCCCTTCTTCTTCTGTAATAGATATTTTTTACCTAACTTTTTCCATTTCCACTTGCCCATTAAATGATAAGGAAGCAGTTCAATCTTTTGGATGGATTTGCAATCTTTTACAAGACAAGCAAGCTGTTGCATGTCTTTTTTAGTATCATTGATACCGGGGATAATTACTTGCCTTATCCAAAGTTTTTTTCTTTGGCTGCAGCAGTAATTTAAAAATTTGAGTACATTTGTGAGAGATTTTCCTGTCAGTTTTTTATGTTCAGTGTTAACGGTATGTTTTATATCAAGAAGGACAAAGTCCATATATTCAATACATTTTTTTACGGTAGATGAAAGATAATATCCGCAGGTATCAACTACAGTTTTAATTTTTCTTTTCTTTAGATTTTTTAGTAAATCAAGAAGGAATTCCGCTTGCATAAAAGGTTCTCCTCCGGAAACAGTAATGCCGCCCTTTACTCCGAAATAAGGTTTGTAGTTTTCTATTTTTTTGATGAGGGTGTTGGTATCTGTTAGAATGCCGTCTTTAAGTGCCCAGGTATCAGGGTTCTGGCAATACTTGCAGCGCATAGGACATCCCTGAAAGAAAACAACAACTCTCAATCCCGGCCCATCAAGAGCTCCTAATGTTTCAATGGAATGGATGTATCCTTTCATATAATCTAAAACATTTGATTGCAGAGATTTCTAAAAGATTTCAGCGATTAAAGATTTTGTTTGTCTGTGTAATTTGGCAGTTTTTAATCTCTGTAATCTACAGTTAATAATCTCCGTAATCATATTTTATTAAATACTGCAATGGAAGGTTCGTGAGATGACTTCTTTCTGTTGTTGTTTACTAAGTTTGTGGAAATTGACCGCATAACCGGAAACTCTTATGGTAAGATTGGGATACTTCTGTGGGTTTTTCATCGCATCAACAAGTTGCTCCCTGTTTAGTACATTTACGTTTAGATGGTGTCCGCCTTTTAAGAAATATCCGTCTAGCATCGTTACAAGATTATCTATTTGTTCGTGTATCCCTTTCCCTATAACACTGGGAAGAATACTGAAAGTGTTGGAAATCCCATCTCTACAGCATTGATATGGTATTTTGGATACCGAATTCAAAGATGCTAGTGCTCCGGCAGAATCTCTCTGATGCATAGGGTTTGCACCTGGAGCAAATGGTTGTCCCTTTTTTCTACCGTCGGGAGTAGCGCCTGTTTTTTTACCGTAAACAATGTTTGAAGTTATTGTCAGAATCGATAAAGTATGTTTTGAATTTCTATATGCTGGAGTTTTCTTGAGATTATTATAAAAATCCGTCACTATTTTTGTCGCCATCATATCCACCCTGTTATCATCGTTCCCATATTTGGGAAAATCACCATTAATTTTAAAATCTGTAATAAGCCCGTTTTTACCATATGTCGGCTTAACATTTGCGTATTTAATGGCGCTAATTGAATCTGCAATTACAGATAATCCTGCGATTCCGAAAGCCATAAATCTTTCCACATCCGTGTCGTGGAGTGCCATCTGCAGTTTCTCGTAAGCATATTTATCGTGCATGAAATGTATTACATTCATTGTATTTACATAAAGATTGCAGAGCCATTTCTGGTAGAAGTTATACCTCTTCATTACCTCTTTGTAATCAAGTTTCTCGGTTTTATAAACAGGTAACTTTGGTCCGATTTGTTCTCCGGTCAACTCATCTTTCCCTCCGTTGAGAGCCATAAGTAAAACCTTGGGAAGGTTGCAGCGTGCACCGAAATATTGCATCTGTTTCCCTAATTTCATCGCAGAGACACAACAAGCTATCCCATAATCGTCACCATAAAGAGGTCTCATCATGTCGTCATTTTCGTATTGGATAGAATTTGTTTCAATTGATACTTTTGCGCAGAATTGTTTGAAATTTTTGGGGAGCTTCTTTGACCATAAAACAGTAAGATTTGGCTCTGATGACGAGCCGAGATTATATAAAGTATTTAAGAACCTGAAAGAACTTTTTGTTACAAGTGTTTTCCCATTTGTTCCCATACCTCCTACGGATTCAGTTATCCATAACGGGTCTCCGGCAAAAAGTTCGTCGTATTCAGGGGTTCTTAATTGTCTTGCCATTCTCAGTTTTATTACGAAATCATCTATTGTTTCCTGCACATTTTCTTCGGTTAATAAGCCTTCTTTTAAATCGCGTTCAAAATAAATATCCAGGAAAGTGTTTATTCTGCCCAGCGACATTGCGGCGCCGTTCTGTTCTTTTATTGCACCCAAATATGCAAAATATAACCACTGAGTTGCCTCTACAGAATTTGAAGCTGGCCTGGAGATGTTGAATCCATACATCTTTGCCATATCCTTGAGCTTATCCAAAAAATCGATCTGGCTGTAAAGTTCCTCGGAAAGTTTTATATTTTCTTTGTCCATTAACTTTCTGCCCAGCAGATTTCTGTCAGCACGCTTTTTTTCTATAAGGAAATCTACACCATAAAGGGGGACTCTCCTATAATCACCTATAATTCTTCCTCTACCGTAAGCATCAGGAAGACCGGTTATGACCCCGTTTTCCCTCGCTTTTTTCATTTCTTCAGTATAAACCCTAAATACTCCGTCGTTGTGTGTAGTCCTGAAATGGAAGTAATCTTCTATTCTTTTATCCAGCTTGTAGCCATAGGCTTGGCAGGACTTCCTGACCATCTTTATCCCGCCGAAAGGATTGACTCCTCTCTTTAATGGTTTATCGGTTTGAAGCCCTACTATGATTTCGTTTTTTTTGTCTATGTAACCGGGACCGTAAGTCAAGAGCGAAGATACGGTTTTTGTATCTATGTCAAGCACTCCGCCTTTCTTTTTTTCAAGCTTGAATAGTTTATCGACTTTACTTTTAAGATTTTGCGTTCTGTTTGTGGGACCTTTTAGGAAAGATGAATCTCCATTGTAAGGAATGTAGTTGTTCTGAATGAAATCCCTGACGTTTATCTCTCTTTGCCAGAGATGACCTTTGAAATTTCTCCAGGTACTCTTCTTCATTTTAAACTCCCGGAGCTGTTACCTTTAGAAGGTTTGCCAGCCTGGTAAACAGCTTGTATTTGCCCAGGCGGGCGGCATGAACTAATGACATCTCAATTCCCCATGGTTATTCCATGTGTAAAGGTTACCCGCCAGTTTTGAGACGTCAATTATATGCTAACAAAATAAAAAAAATATTTCAAATCTTTTTAATTGTTACTTGGCCTTTTTCCCATCTACTGTTTTCGCTTGAACTTGTCTATTTAGACTATTAATTCCTTTTATCATTAAGAAAATAACAAATGCTACAATCAAGAAATCAATCACTGTATTTATGAATTGCCCATAATTTAAAGTAACTGCTGGTGTATTATCTGTCGCCGCTTTAAGTGTTGCCCTTAGATTCTTAAAATCAACCCCACCAACCAATATTCCTAAAGGAGGCATGACAACGTCGTTTACTAAAGAAGTAACAATTTTACCGAAAGCGGCACCGATTATGATACCTATTGCCATATCGACCGCATTTCCTTTGCCTATAAACTCCTTAAACTCTTTAATAATAGACATCTAAAAATCCCCCTTTTATTTTTGTTATAAACAAAAACCCTCTGCAATATATTCTATCACAGAGGGTTAATGGACTTTAAGTTATATTATATAATGTCTATTTATTTTTTCAACTTATTAATAAATTCCGCTACAGATTTACCAACAATATCCTTACAGCCCAAGCCCAATGCCAGCGCAAATCCCAAGCCCAATGAACCCAATATAATGGTTATCACGGTATTGATAATTGTGGTGCCGATCTGCAGTTGTTCTAAAGCCATGGCAATAGCAAATACCATAATTACAACTTCTGTAATTTTGCTTAAGAGAGCAGCCTGAGATATCCCGGCGTTTCCGGCGGCAGTTTTCACTATAGTTTTCAATGTTACAGCTACAAACATCCCGGCTACCAGGATAAATATGGCTGCTATAATATTAGGTATGAAAAGCACTATTTGATTTAATAGATTGGCAGCTATAACTAACCCTACCGCATTGAGAGCAACCATAAAAGTAATCAACAAGGCTATCCAATAACAGATTACTCCTACTAACTCGGATAGTGAAATACTTATGCCTCCCTTTGCCAATAAATCATCAAACTCGATGCTCTTGGAAAGCTTATCAAGTTTTAATAGTTCTAATATCTTGGTAACACCAACCTTTATGATAAACTTGGAGATAAGCCAACCAACAAGAAGAATAACAAGTACCAGCAGTATGCTGACCGCAAAATTGCCCACTTGCGTAAGCATCGTTTTTGCAGGTACTACTAACATCTCTCCTAAATTCCCCATCTTTTCCTCCTTTTTTTATTCTTTTTCTATTATAAATAAAAAAACCTCGACATAAAATGCCGAGGCATAATCTCTTTAGAAAAATTTATAATTCCAAATACTACCACTCGCTTAATCAATCTGGACATCATACTACCATATTTAAAAATATAAAACAAGTAATTGAGGGGAAAGCAATCAAACATTAAATTTAATATCCATTATATCGCCGTCTTCAACGATATAATCTTTCCCTTTAAGGGAAACCTTGCCTGCTTGTCTTAATTTGTCTTCGCTTCCCAGAGCTGAGAAATCAGCATATTTCATTACCTCAGCCCGAATAAATCCTTTTTGCAAATCGCTGTGTATAACACCTGCTGCTACGGGGGCTGATGAATTTGCTTTTACCAGCCATTGCCGGACTTCATCGGAACCGACTGTAAAAAAAGATATCAAATCCAGTGCCTTTATGCACGTGCGTGTTAGAGCATCTATCGCGGGTTCCTTAATCCCAAGCACTGTAAGAAATTCTTCTCTCTCCTGGTTAGTTCCAAGTTCAGCAATTTCTGATTCTACTTTTGCACAAATTTGCAGAATGTAAATATCTCTATCTTGATATTCCTTATTCAATTTTTCAAGATTCACGGTATTGTTAATTTCGTTTTCAGAAACGTTCAATACAACTATCATCTTTTTTGCGGTAATAAACGGGTAACTCGTAATAATCTTTGCTTCCTGGTCAGTTAGGTTAATTAACCGAAGAGGCAGTTCCTTGTCCAATTGTGCTTTAAGCTTGAGTAAAAGCTCTTTTTCTTTTATTGCCTCCACGTCTTTAATTCTCTTTAAATTATTTTCTATACGCTCCAATCTTTTTTCGATAAAAAGCAGGTCATTAAGTATAAGCTCGGAATTAACACTGTCTATGTCACGCGTGAAATCTACCGAGCCATTTATATGATAAACAGTATCATCATTGAAAGCCCTAACTACATGACAAACAGCATCAAGTTCAGAAATATCTTTAAATATGTTTCCCTTCTCTATTGAATCAGGTTCTAAATTGGGGAGTAATTCAATGTCAACTCGAGCACGGGTAATTTTTTTAGGTTTATATGCCGAAGCAAGATGGTCAAACCTGGGGTCTTTTATTTGAGCAAGGCTTTCAACAGTTTTACTGGAAACTAAATCTTTCTCGGAAAATGTGTATTGCGTAAGCAGTCTGAAAAGTGTTTTCTTCCCTGCTTGTGGCAGGCCTATAAGTCCTATTTTCATTTTTTAATATTCTCCTTCAAAAAATGTTCTTACTTATTTAACTGCAAAATACTGTTACAATTGGGCTAGCCAGGTTTATGAGCTGTTTGTAAATTCGGGGATAAAATAAAGAATCCCCATTTACAGTTATTACTTCAGAACTCTATATAGGAAGGTAGAAAAACCGAGTAATATATACAAAACTTTTTCAACACAATTCTCAACCGCACAGATAGCAATCTTTAGCTCCCTGGGAGGGACTCGAACCCCCGACCTAGTGGTTAACAGCCACCCGCTCTACCGATTGAGCTACCAGGGAAATTTCTGATTATTAATAAAATCAAAGACCTGTTAATGTTGGCAGCATAGCATTTTCTACTTTTTGAGTCAAACAAACAATGCCTTCTCCATTTGACTATTACTCGTGATTTTGATATTTTCCCCAACTTAGAAGGAGTTATTATTGATGGTTGAGAAGAATGTGATGGAAGAGAAGGAAGTGGTAGAAGCTTGGGATAAGATAACTGCTCAAGTTATCAAAGATTATCCTTCACTTTCAAAACTTGTGATTGTTGGCATAAGGTCAAGGGGGAATATACTTGCTTCCAGGATGGTTAAAGAAATAAAAAAAGAAACTGGCGCAGATGTTCCTTTAGGGATTCTCGATATTACTCTTTATCGTGATGATTTCACTTCTGTGGGACCTGACCCGGTAGTGCGTGAAACCGAAATTGATTTCGATATTAACGGAAAAAATGTTATACTTGTCGACGATGTTCTCTTCACGGGGAGAACGATAAGAGCGGCGATGGATGCTTTAATGGATTTCGGGAGACCTGCCTCTATCCGCCTTGCTGTTTTGATAGATAGAGGAGAAAGAGAATTGCCCATTCAGCCCGATTATATATCAAAGAAAATGGCTGTAAATGCAGGCGAGATTGTGGAAGTAAAACTCAAAGAAATAGATGGGAAAGAAGGAGTAATAGCAACGAAACAGAAATTAGATAAAGAAGAAATAGCTAAATCCTGATGAATTGGAAGAGAAAAGACCTTCTTGGCATTGAAGAACTAAACCCAGATGAAATTATTCATATTCTAGACACTTCGATTTCTTTCAAGGAAGTATCCGAACGCCCTATCAAAAAAGTTCCAATATTACGAGGTAAGACAATAGTTAACCTTTTCTTCGAACCATCAACACGCACACGTATATCTTTCGAGCTGGCAGAGAAACGGCTTTCTGCAGACACGGTGAATTTCTCAACATCTGGCTCTTCAGTTCTTAAAAACGAAACTCTTCTTGATACCGCACTAAACATTGAAGCAATGAAAATAGATGCTGTTGTAGTCCGGCACAGCGGCGCTGGAATACCACATCTTTTGGCAAAAAAACTATCAGTTCCTGTAATCAATGCAGGAGACGGTGCACATGAACATCCTACGCAGGCACTTCTTGATATGTTCACGATACGTGAAAAGAAAGGAAAACTTCAGAATCTCAAAGTTGCAATAATAGGCGATATTCGTTTTTCCAGAGTTGCTCGCTCAAATATCTGGGGATTAACTAAAATGGGGGCGGAGGTTTTCATAGTAGCTCCTCCAACATTCATACCGCCATATCTCGCAAATATGGGAGTAAAAATATTTAACTCACTTGATGAGGTCATAGAAAAAGTTGATGTAATAATGGCTCTACGCATACAAATGGAAAGACAAAAAGGCAGCTTCTTCCCATCTATACGAGAATACAGACAATATTTTGGTATCACAAAGGAAAGATTAAAGAAGGCGAAAAAGGATGTTCTTATTATGCATCCCGGTCCAATAAATAGAGGAGTAGAAATAGACCCTGAAGTTGCGGACGGCAAGAATTCAGTTATATTAGAGCAAGTGACAAATGGTGTGGCTGTTAGGATGGCGATACTTTATATCTTACTCGGAGGATCTCCAACCCATGCCTCTCAACGAAACGGGGCTATAGGTCGTAGAACCGGAGGGAAGAGAATATGATGGTAACAAGAGGCGCAATTCTTATTAAAAATGGCAGGGTAATTGACCCCTCTTCCAAAACGGATAAAGTTTTAGATATTTATATTGAAGGCGGGAAGTTTTCTAAAATCGGTAAAAATCTGAAATCAAGAGACGCAAAAGTTTTAGATGTAAAGGGTAAGATAGTTCTTCCTGGTTTAATTGATATACATACACATCTTCGCGAACCCGGGAAAGAAAATGTAGAAACTATTCTTTCTGGCAGTGTCGCTGCAGTCCACGGCGGATTTACAAGCATCTGCTGTATGCCGAACACAACTCCTCCCATAGACAATGCCTCTACCTTGGATTTTATCTTGGAAAAAGCAAGAGATGCTCACTGTAATATATATCCAATAGCAGCAATAACAAAAGAAAGAAAAGGCGAAACCCTTTCTGAAATGGTTGAACTTAAAAACTTGGGTGCTGTTGGTTTTTCAGATGATGGCAAAGGCGTAAAAGATTCCCTGCTTATGCGCAGAGCTATGGAATATTCTTTAATGCTTAATGTCCCGATACTTGAGCACTGCGAGGATGAAAATCTGTCAATCGGCGGAAGTATGAATGAGGGTTATACTTCTACTGTTCTGGGGCTTCAAGGGATACCAAAAGAGTCAGAAGAAATAATGGTCGCTAGGGATTTGTTACTCGCGGAACTAACAGGTGCACGGCTTCATATCTGCCATGTGTCAACAAAACGTTCGGTTGAACTTATTAGAGAAGCAAAAAAAAGAGGTGTAAAAGTTACCTGCGAAGTAACTCCACATCACTTTACATTAACCGAAGAAGCAGTTAAATCATTTGATACAAATACAAAAGTAAATCCGCCCTTAAGAACAAAAGAAGACATAAAAGCAATAGAAAAAGGCCTTAAAGACGGAACGATTGATGCTATTGTTTCAGACCATGCGCCCCATCTTTCAACAGAAAAAGAGTTTGAATATGAGAATGCTCCGTTTGGGATGATAGGCCTTCAGACCACATTGTCTCTTGTGATGAAGCAATTGGTGGAAAGGGAAATACTCACACTCTCCGAAGCAGTCGAGAAACTGACAATCAATCCCGCAAAAATTCTGAACTTGAAAAAAGGCCAAATAAAAATAGGGCATGATGCGGATTTAGCTATAATGGATCCCCGGAAACAATGGCAGTTCAGGCAAGAAGACATTAAATCTCTCTCCATAAACTCTCCATTTATAGGATGGGAATTCAAGGGAAAAGCTGTATGCACGATTGTTGGAGGTAGAATAGAATTTAGCGAGTAATTATCAACTAATTCAACTTCTACCAAAGATTGTTATATCAGTCCTCACGTTGCGTATTAAGAAAAATTTCTAAAAATAATTCAAAGGATTTAACATAAAAATTGTCTAAACTAAGGAGTAGGTAGTGGGGAAAGATGAAGATATAGCGTTGGTTAAGAGAGTGAAAGCAGGCGATAAAGATGCATTTGGTAAATTGGTGCAAAAATATAAACAGCAAATTTATTTTGTCGCTTATAGGATGACGAATAGCCATGCCGATGCAGACGATATTTCTCAAGAAGCTTTTATTAAAGCATATGAATCAATCGGTAGTTTTAAAGAGAAATCAAGTTTTTCTACGTGGATATATAGAATAATTGTGAATATGACGATTAATCACCTTAAGAAAATCGGGAGAAAGCAAACATTTGCATTAGATGAGAATATCTCTATTGAAAATAATTCTGACCCGGGTGAAATTGAAGAACAGCGTCAGTTACACGAAGAAATAACAAAAGCCATAGGTTCTTTACCACTAAAGCAAAGAATGGTAGTGGAGTTGGCCATACTTGAAGGTTTGCCCCATAGAGAAATAGCAAATATTTTAGGTTGCCCGGAGAAAACTATATCTTGGCGTTTATTCCAGGCAAGAAAAAACTTGAAAGAAAAATTAGTGTATATATAAATTAGAAAGGGGGTAGATATAAATGAATTGCAATAAAATAGAGAAGTTGTTATCGGGTTACTTAGACAATTCTTTGGATATAACCGATAAAGATGAAATTAAGAAACACCTTGCTGAATGTCAAAAATGTATGGGAAATCTTAATGCCATGACCCGAATAGACAATCTGATAAAACTCAAAACAAAAGAAAAACCTTCTAAAGGATATTGGGAGAACTATTTACCGCAATTGGAAAATAAATTAAATACAGTTATAACTAAACAGCTAATTGAAGATAGAAAGTTATCAAATAGCTTTATCTTTAAATTTGCGTTTGCTTTTAATGGAGTTCTGATAGCGCTGCTAATTTTCCTGGGCGGGCTTCTATACATCAATACGCAACAGATAAAATCACTTCAGCTTACTCAAGAGGAAATACAACAAGAAATGAGTAAAACAGTATTCCATTTAGTAACGAAAACCAACACAGAAGGCAATATGCCAAAGTTTGATAAACTTGAAAAGCTGTAATATAATCAAAATGTAAAGTTATAACTATAAAAGGGAGGAACGGATGAATAAACATCAAGGTTTTACCCTGATAGAACTTTTAGTGGTGGTCGCTATTATAGGAATATTGGCTGCAGTATTACTTCCCTCGTTAAATCATGCTCGAGAATCTGCCAAACGTGCAACTT
>CAIJMQ010000017.1 GCA_903821905.1 uncultured bacterium | reverse complement strand
CTAAGTCTATTCCGGTAATTAAATTTTTATCTTCCATAAATTCTGATTACAGAGATTTTTAAAAAACAAGATTACGGAGATTACAATATTAATAATCTCTGGAATCTATCTTTTTAATCGCTGTAATCATCCATTTCACGGTTTTACCACAACATCTTCGCCAAATCTCAAGTCAATATATTCTACATTTTTAGAAGGTAATTCTTTCATTAGAATTTTAAGATAATTTGCCTCTTTTTCATAGTCTTCGCTACTCATTCTAATTTCTGTCTTTGTGTTTCTAATATACAGGAATATTTCTTTATCTTCTTTTATTTTTATGATATCTATAGGAACCATTTCTTTCACGGACACATATGCCCCCATAGCTTTATCAAAGCCGGGCCATATTTGTCCTATGGGGAAATTTTCATCGTCATTTCTCTTTTCATAAATAACTATCGGATAACCATAAGTTTCCGCTGCTTCTCCTTTAAAAGGAAAAACTACTCCTTCTTTGGATACGGCCAATTTTTTATTCTCTCTCAAAAATGCACACGGGATATATTCTTGTATTTCAACTATCAACCGATGTGGCAATTCTTTTCTGACTACTACAGATTTTACTTCGGGGATTTCATCTATTTTTTCTATCAATGAATTTACGGGGACAAGAAATATATTTTTCCCATTCCACCGCGACAAACTTCTTTCATCTACAAGTTTTGAATTTAAGACCTCAATTTTTTCAATAAGGAAAAATTTAGACCCTATAAAAAAATAAATTACGATAATACATCCTAGAAGAATTAATGAAATTATTCTGCCAACCTTAGTCAATAGCAGATAGGTTGGAATTTCTTTAAACAATTTTTATCTCCAGCTCCAATAATATATCAAACTTTTTATGTACTTCATCCTGAATAGTTCGTATAAGATATAATATATCGCTTGAGGTTGCATCTTTAGTATTAACTATAAAATTAGCATGTAGTTTGGAAACTTCCGCACCACCTTTGGAGAATCCCTTTAATCCTGCCTCTTCAATAAATTTAGCGGCAGATCCCTGGGAAGGATTTTTAAAAACACAACCTGCTGATTTTAGATTCCAAGGTTGACGATTTTTCCGTTCCTCCATATAGTTTTTCATATCCTTGTCTATCAGTTCTTCATCTTTCTCTGAAAGAGAAAACTCAACCTCTACAATGATTTCTTTCTGCGAATCTATATTGCTTCCCCTGTAAAAAAATTTCAAGTCTTTCTTAAGAATTATCCTTTCCCCCTTCAAATCCATTACTACTAACTTAGAAATAACATCTCCTATTTTCCCATAGCGTGTACCAGCATTTGTAATTACCGCCCCCCCGACTGTCCCGGGGATACCTACGAGCGGTTCTATCCCTGCTAAGGAATAAGTTTTTGTTTTTTTAAGAAGAAAGGGTAGAGAAACACCTGCGTCTGCGGTAACTATATTATTAACATGGTTTATCTTTTGAAAATCAATTCCCAGCTTTATTACTAACCCGCGGAATCCTTTATCACTAATTAACAGATTACTTCCATTACCTATTATCAGAAAGGGGATTTTGATGTCCCTACACCACTTGAATAGACTAATTAAATCTTTTCTTTCATCGACAACACAGAAATAATCTGCACTACCCCCAACTCCAAAGGTAGTATATTCGGCAAGGGAAATATTCTCTTTTATTGAGCTTGAATTGAGTCTAAGTTTCTTCTGTAAGACAGCACTCATGATAATGTTTTATCCTTTGAACAGGAAATACAAATATGATAGAATCAGCTACTAAATCACGCGTTGGAAATTATATCATAAATCTTTTACCTGATGAAAAAGAAAGGGGGTATAAAATTATATGAAAGAAGAAGAAATAGGTAGAGTTACCCATTTCTTCCCTCATATACCTGCAGCAGTAGTTGAACTTGAAGGAGATTTGGCAGTTGGTGATACAATACACATCAAAGGCCATACTACAGATTTAACTCAAGTCGTTGAATCAATGCAGATAGATAAAGCACCCGTCCAGGAAGGCAAACGAGGAGATGATATAGCTATAAAATTGAGTGAACACGTAAGAATTCACGATGAAGTTTATAAAGTAACCAGTTAGGATTAAAACACTTCGTTTCAGAAACCAAATTTATTGTTGTTTTTTTACTAAATACTAAATGCCCGAATATATCCTTCAACCTTCCCCAAAAATTATAGCAAGTTGTGATTACTTAAAAGATCTAAACCCTGAACAACTCAAGGCAGTTACTGCAGAAGACGGTCCTTGCATGGTGATTGCAGGTGCAGGAAGCGGAAAAACAAGAGTTGTAACCTGTAGGGTTGCCTATCTTGTAGACAAGGGTATTCCAACAGAAAACATCCTTCTTGTCACTTTTACACAGAAAGCCGCAAAAGAAATGCTGCAGCGCACTTCGGGATTAATTAACACTAACATTTCAAAGTTGTGGGGCGGAACATTCCATCATATTAGCAATTTAATTTTAAGAAAACATGCTTCTAAAATAGGTTTTAATCCTAACTATACAATTTTGGACACAGGAGATTCGGAAGACCTGCTTAATATTGCCCGACAAGAATCAATAACTAAACAAACAGGTAAATTATTTCCAAAAGCAGGAGTGCTTCAAGATATTTTGGGACTTTCCATAAATACTAGGGAACACATCCGAAAAATAATAGAAAAAAGATATCCTCACATGGAAGAGTTTACTCAAGATATACAGAAAATTTTTAAAAAGTACGAAAAAAAGAAAAAAGACATAAATGCACTGGATTTTGATGACCTACTCGAGAAATTTCTTATACTTCTAAGCGAAGATGAAAAAATTAGGGAAACATATTCCCGTCTTTTCAGGTATATTCTCGTGGATGAATATCAGGATACCAATCTCCTGCAGTCAGAAATCCTTGACATTTTAGCTGCCGGTTGGCGCAATTTGATGGTAGTAGGAGACGATTTCCAGTCCATTTATTCCTTCAGAGGAGCAAGATACGAAAATATTCTGGAATTCACAAAGAAATATCCCGATGCGAAGATATTCACGGTAGAGATAAATTACCGCTCAACACCGCATATTTTAAACTTTGCAAATTGCATAATTTCATCTGCCCGCCACAAATTCAAAAAAGGATTAAAACCGGTCAGAGAAGAAGGAATAAAACCTATCGTAGTATCTGCAATAGATGTTTATCAACAAGCTTCCTTTATTGCTCAAAGAATATTTGAACTTTACGAAGAAGGGGTGCCTTTATCAAATATCGCAGTTCTTTACCGGGCACATTTCCACTCAATGGAACTTCAGATGGAACTAACCAGAAGAGGGATACCTTTTTGGACAAGGTCAGGTTTAAGATTTTTCGAACAAGCACATATCAAAGATATTCTTTCATATATGAGGATTATAGAAAACAAAAAAGACCAACTTCCTTGGACAAGATTGCTCAAACATATACCTAAGATCGGCGAAATGACAGCTTCTAAAATATATACTAAAATATTAGATAGTCCACAGCCTTTTGACCTTACAGCCAAAAAAATAGGAATACCAAAATTTTCTGAAAAAGAGTTTGACCGTTTTATGAATTTAATTAAGAAACTCGATAACGAAAAAATACACACCGACCCTTCCTCAATGATACAAACAATATTAAAAGACAACTACTCTTCATATTTAGAAACAACTTATACCGATTGGGAGAGAAGACTGGAAGATATACAACAACTTGCGCGGTTCGCAAAAACATATTCATCCTGTGAAACGTTTGTATCCGAACTTGCTTTAATGGGCGGCATAAGAACAGAAGACATGGTTGATTTAAAAGATGCTGGGCAGGGTTTAATACTCTCAACTGTTCACCAAGCTAAGGGATTGGAATGGAAAGTGGTTTTTATAATCGGGGTCATTGAAGGGTATTTCCCATCCTATAAAGCTGAAACTGCAGAGGAGAAAGAAGAAGAAAGAAGACTTTTTTATGTGGCTTTAACCAGAGCAAAAGATCAACTTTACCTTACCTACCCTGTTGTTTCCATGAGAAGCAATTCTCCGTGGACTCAAAATTCTCCGTCTTCGTTCTTAAGTGAAATAGATAAAGGAGCATATGAAGAATGGAATCTAAGATAATTTATCCTGATATTGAAAAGCTTCTTGTTGTTGCACAAAAAAATTTCCAGGGCATACAATTTAACCAAGAAATAAGGACTCTTTCTTTTGAATTCAGCCATATGCTTAACAATTTTGATACTGTAAGAAAAGATTTCGAAGCCGAAGGAGTTTATCCTTTTCTAAGGAAAGAAAAAGAAAAAAACGTCTGTATACTTGTCAGAATGAAAAAAACAGAAACAGTAAAAAATAGTCTTCTTATTACTCTTTTTTTCTTAACCTTTCTTACAACAACAATAGCTGGATACTATTTTTCTTCCGGCTTAGTTCAAGAAGGATATATGAAGAATATCTGGCTAGGCGCTTTTTCTTTCTCATTGGGGCTTCTGCTCGTCTTGGGAAGTCACGAGCTAGGACATAAAATAATATCAACAAAAAATAATGTCCCTGCTAATGGACCGTACTTTATACCTGTTCCTCCGTTCATTCTACCGTTGGGAACCTTAGGAGCAATTATAAAAATTCGTTCGCCTATGCCCGATAAAAATTCGCAAGTCCAGCTGGGAGTAGCAGGACCCATCACCGGGTTTTTCTTCAGTGTTATTGTGCTAATTATAGGGCTAAAACTTTCTTTTCCTGTGGAAACCGCAACATTAAGTAACGGTCCAATATTGGGTGAATCACTTCTTTTAAAATTTTTAACGAGTATGGTATTGCACATTCCCAAAGATAAGGGACTTTCTCTGCATCCTCTTGCTTTTGCAGGTTGGGTGGGACTCTTCGTAACTTTCTTAAACCTCATTCCAGTCGGTCAACTTGATGGAGGTCACGTGGCAAGAGCAATATTGGGAAGTAAAAATCATCAGCGTCTTTCTTTTTTTATATGCGGTCTTATGATTATGGTGGGTCTACTCCATTTTATTAATTATCCAGTATGGCCGGGTTGGCTATTCTGGGGGATACTTGGTTTTGTTTTTTCTTGGGGAGGTAATCCCGGAGCTATGAATGAACTGGAACCTTTAGGAAAAAATGAAAAGATATTAGCTCTTATAGTAGCAATTATCTTTATTCTTACCTTTATGCCTGTTCCTATAAAAATGGTACCATAGAATTTAAAATGACATATTTTCTATACAATTTAATACTTATTCTCGCTTCCCCCTTCTATATCATAAGAGTTTTGTGGAAAAATAAAGGATGCAAGGAAAGATTCGGGATTTCAATACCTGAAAACGAAAATAAAAAAGTCATATGGATTCATGCGGTCTCCGTAGGCGAAATTATAGCTTCCAAACCTCTGATTTCCCTTATCAATAAACAACTTCCTGATTATGAAATAGTTCTTTCTACGGTAACCAAAACAGGCAGGGAAATAGCTGAAAAAATGCAGAAACAACTTTCACATATATTTTATTTTCCCTTTGATTTTCCTTTCGTTGTAAAGAAAGTGCTAAGAAAAATTAATCCTTCCTTAATCGTTCTTGCTGAAACAGAGCTTTGGCCAAACCTGTTAAGATATGCAGAACTTTTAAACATCCCTGTCGTTTTAAACAACGGGAAAATTTCACCGTCTTCTTTTTTAAAATATAAAAAAATACATCCTCTTTTCACACCAATACTGGGTAAAGTTTCCATCTTTTGTATGCAGACCGAAGAAGACAAAGATAAATTAATTCAATTAGGAGTTAATCCCGAGAAGATAATCGTTACAGGTAATACCAAATTTGACTTGTTTGACTCGGATTTAGACAAAGAAAAACCGCTTGAGAATTGGAATACGACAGGATTTTCTCCCATCATAGTTGCAGGAAGTACTCATCCGGGAGAAGAAAAGATATTACTTGAGTTATTAAAGAAAATAGACAAAAAATTCCCCAATACACTACTGGTATTAGTCCCCAGACATCCCGAAAGATTGACGGAAATAGAAAACCTAATAAAAGAAAAGGGCTATTCGTTTGTAAAAAGAAGTGAAACAAATTCTTATTTACTCAAAGAAAAAATAATCCTTGTAGATACTATCGGAGAACTTTCAAAGATTTATTCAGTGGCAGATGTAGTTTTTGTTGGGGGAAGTTTTGTCCCAATAGGCGGACACAACCTGCTTGAACCTGCTTTTTTATCCAAACCCATCATTACTGGCCAATATACATTTAAACAGAATGAGATGACAGAATTACTCAAGAAAGGTGATGGTATTATACAAGTTGAAAATGAACAACAACTACAAGAGAAATTACTTGAATTATTGTCCTCTCCGGAAAAAAGAAAGAAACTCGGCGAAAATGCCCGCAATGTAGTATTGTCTAACCCTGGTGCAACAAAAAGAAATTTTGAAGTAATTGCAAAAATATTGCAGGAAGTTTAATATATTAGCGCTATGATAAAAACCGGAATAGTCGGTGCAACAGGTTATACTGGTGCGGAGCTGGTAAGGATATTACTTAATCATCCGCAAGTGAAAATTACTTCTCTGACTGCAAAGATTGAGAAGGGGCAACCTTTTTCTAAAATTTTCCCTCACTTCAAAGGCGTGTTTGATGTGCAGTGTGAGGTTTTTGAGAATGTGGAGAGTATAGCTAAGAAAGTTGACTTAGTATTTCTTGCGGTTCCTCATACTGTAGCTTTAAAATTTGTACCTGAGTTTTTAGCAAAAGGGATAAAAGTCATTGACCTGTCAGCAGATTATAGATTTGATAGTGCTGAAATATATGAAGAATGGTATGGCACAAAACATACTCATTCGGAGCTTCTTAAGAAAAAAGTATATGGCCTGCCGGAATTATATAGAGATAAAATCAAGAAAGCTGATTTAATTGCAAATCCCGGTTGTTATCCTACATCAGTAATACTTGGCGCTTCCCCATTAGTAAAAATGGGACTTGTAAGTGAGGTATTAGTCAATTCTTTATCGGGTGTTTCAGGCGCAGGCAGAACAGCGGATTTGTCTTTAATATTCCCTGAGATAGAAGGAAATCTTAAAGCATACAAAGTTGCTTCTCACAGACACCAGCCGGAAATGGCAGAACAACTTTCTAAAGCAGCTGGTTCAAATATTAAAGTAATTTTTGTTCCACATCTTGTCCCGATATCAAGAGGAATACTTACTACTATGTATATAAAACTTAATAAACCAACAGATAGAAATAAAATCTGGGGAAAATACCAGGAAACTTACAAAAATGAACCTTTTGTTCAATTGCTTCCTGAGGGGGAAACTCCACAGATTAAAATGGTAAGAGGAACAAATAAATGCCAGATATCAGTTATTGTTAAGGACGACTTGGCAATCGTAATAACTGCAATAGATAATCTTATCAAAGGCGCTTCAGGCCAGGCAGTCCAGAATATGAACTTAATGTATGGCTGGGATGAAACAGAAGGGCTTTTATACATTCCCGTTTACCCCTAAATATTCGTACTCATTATCGGGAGGACAGCACCTATTTTATAGAATAACTTTTTAACCCTTGGAGGAAAATAATGAAAACTTTTCTTGTCAAGTTAAAAGTAGTATTCCTATTTATACTTTTTAGTTCCAGTATCTCCCTAGCTTCAGAACCATCTCCAGAAGCAAATAAGCTGTTAGACCAAATACATGCAAAAATAGCAGATATCAAATCACAGATTAATTCCAGCACCTCCCTCGCTTCTGAAATTTCTCCTGAAGCAGAAAAACTATTAGACCAAATACATGCCAAAACAACAGGTATCAAATCACTGAGTTGGGAGATAGAAGGTAAATCACCATCTTATACAACTAATGGCTATTACAAGCAGGGCGGTTTTCTCAGATTGCAGATGAGATATCCTTTTAATGAAGCCCAGTCCGATTATTTTATCACCCCGGAAAAGTCTTTAAGCTATAACGCAAGAATGGGTGAAATAACTGAAAGTGCTGGAATGAATATTTCCTTTAATGCTTGGTTTTTCTTGCCATTACTCGATAAGAACACTCTGAAAAGCTGGGGTGAGGTCACTGCTAAGAAAGAATCGATTGAAAACAAAAATTATGTAGTTTTGGAAATGTCCTTTAAGACAACGCCTCAAACAAGAAGTAACTTAAATCGGAATCTCAGGTTTTATTTTGATACTGAAGGGTTGAAACTCGAAAAAGTAGAATATATATATGGACCCGGTTCAACTCAAATACTCAAGGTAAAAGATTATGAAAGAATAGGAGAATACGATTTCCCTGTAAAGATTGAAACGACTAATTATAGTTTATCAGTTGTTAATATCCAGATTAATCCCAACTTGAGCGAGGATTTATTTAAACTAGAAGATAAAAACACTTTGACTTATTTTAATGCGTACAGCGAAGAGGAAATAAACTCTAAACTCTCTAAAAATCCAGATGACCCTAATCTACATTATACTCTGGCCAAACTCTTTTCTTCCCCCAAAAGAGAATTTCCTAAGGCAATCCAGGAATATAAAAAGACTATTACTCTCAAGCCGAACGCTAAAGCAGCATACTTCGGGTTGGCTTCTGCCTATCTTAATGCAAAGCAGTATGATGAAGCAATAAAAATATATGAAGAATTAATTGTTAAATTCCCGGAGGATAAGCGAAACTGTTTATCTTCTCTAATGGGAGCTTACCAGCAAGCAGGCAGAAATGACGATGCTATAAAAACTGCCGAGGAATACCTAAAGGAGAATCCAGACCAAGCCCATGCCTACACTACAGTTGCCAATCTCTACAATAACCTAAAGGACTACGATAAAGCTATCCAGATGTACAAAAAAGCTTTAGAACTGGAAGAGAATGTAGATAATCAAGCTAACTATCTGATGCAGATAGGACAGATATATATCCAGCAGAAAAAGTATGAAGAAGCAGTACAAGCTTATGAAGATGCCAAAACCAAATCAAAACAGGAATGGGTTCAACAGAACGCAGATAGTCAAATAGCCGAACTCTACCGCCAGATGGGCAAGATAGATGAGCTCACCAATAAGTACGAGGCAAAGCTGAAAGAAACACCGGAAAACGTTGAGCTCTTAAAGCAGTTGGCTGAAATTTATTCGAGAAATAAACAATATGAGAAGGGTGTAGAACTGTATAACAAAGTTTTAAAGATAGAACCAGAAAACCGAAATATTCTGAATCAGTTAGCTTCTGCCTATCAGAATGCAAAGCAGTATGATAAGGCGATAGAACTATACGAAGAGCTAATTGTTAAATTCCCGGAGAATAAGCAGAATTACCTATCTTCTTTAATATGGGTTTACCAACAAGCAGGCAGAAATGACGATGCTATAAAAACTGCCGAGGAATACCTAAAGGAGAACCCAGACCAAGCCTATGCCTACAGCACAGCTGCCAACCTTTATCAGAACTCAAAGAACTATGATAAAGCCATAGAGCTATATAGAAAAGCTATAGAGATGGAAAAGAATGTAGATAATCAAGCCAACTACCTGCTGCAGATAGGACAGATATATATTCAACAGAAAAAGTATGACGAAGCAGTACAAGCTTACGAAGAAGCTAAAACCAAATCGAAGCAGGAATGGGTTCAACAGACTGCTAACAGCCAGATAGCTAAACTTTTTAGCCAGATAAGTAGCAAAATAGATATAGACTCATCTTTAATTCAGAAAGAATTGAATAGTCTCGTCCCTGAAGATAACCAAGTTAGAAATGAAATGAATACTCGTATTGCTAAAGCAGTGACCTATCGCAATGATAATCCCAACCAGTCCTGTTACATTGTTATTGGGCAACTCACACTTGATGGTGACGGAAATGTCCAGAGTGATGTAAAAACGCAAACGGATATTCTTTCAGGCGGGTATTTTGTTGCATTGGTTAAAGATCCCACTCGTCCTTTGAGTTTTCGAATGTATGATTATAAACCGCTTGATGTTAATCTAAATGCAATTATTAAACAACCATTTGCCAATATAGGAATATTACATCTCTCACCTCTTAAAACAGAGGAAGAATCCTCTCTCTTTGGTAAGGTGGTTCTTGAAGGCAACGAGAATGTTTCAGATATAAAAATATATGCCAACATTCGACAGTCATATAACACTCCCTGCAATTGCATAGCTGATTCTTACGGAAGATACGAAAACTTGAACTACAATCAGGCCCCGATCAGGATTGCTGTTGATGCCAGTGGTACATTACAGGGACAAGGATTCTCTCCCACCGAGTACATTATAGTGATTTCTGCGCCTGGATATTTAGGGCAAGCAATACCTGTAAATTTGCAACCTGGCAAGAAACTTAACTTAGGAACTATTCTCCTTGAGTTGCCCAAAAAGTTAAACCTTGAATATACCGGTTCGTGGTTAGATGGGAATAAGGAAAAAATAACTCTTGTTCCCGACAAACGTTGGCAGCCGCAACTCAATGGATATTGGAGTCTTTCATTTCTCCAGAAAGATGGTAAACTCAGCCTAAAGTCAAACTATGGCCCATGGTATGCTATTGACCTCGGCAAAGGAACTTTAGATGATTTTAAGGGGATTGAGAATACAGATAAGGTTCTTCTCGACCGGCCCTCGAATTTCGAGATAAAAGATGGCTATGTCTACTTCGTGAAGTCATATGAAGGGAAATGGTTACTCTTCAAAGCCAAGATAGACTGACACATTATATAACAACAAACCTATGATATAATTTGTGCTATTATTTAATCAAAACTATTAGAAATTATTATGTCACCAAACGGATTTAAAAGAATGGGATGGGCTGGAGAAGAAGAAACAAAATTAGCTTCCGGCAAAAGCACTCTTAAATATCTCATTGAATATCTGAAACCATTCAGAACTTATTTTATCTTGGGAGTAATATTTTCTGCAGGTATTGCTTCTTTCAACCTGTTACCTCCACAAATTATCAGAAAAATCCTAGACGATGCCCTACCAACAGGGAACATTAAATCCCTTCTTATTGCAGTCGCAACTCTAATTGCAATTTTTCTTCTTCGCAGCCTTATAATTCATTTCCGTACCAAGTTAATGAGCCGTATGTCGGAAGGAATAGGTTCCAATTTACGACGGGATATTTTCTTCCATATGCAGAGATTAAGCTTAACTTTCTTTGATAATGCCAGAATAGGAAGCTTAATGACCAGAATTACCAGTGACACTACTTTTATTCAACGATTTTTTGCCGAAGGTTCTCATATTATAATCATATCTGCTTTGACTTTTATAGGAGTAGTTGCCCTTTCCTTACATACTAACTGGAAATTAACCGTTTTTGCTATGCTCCCCATGCCTATTCTTGCATTTATTGTAAATCGCTATAGAAGTATGGTACATAACATATATCACACCCTAAGAAAACAATGGGGAGATTTCTCCGCAAGAATTAATGATAATCTGGGAGGCATAAAAGAAATAAAATCTTTCGCTCAAGAAGAATATGAGGAAGGCAGATTCGACGATGAAAACGATGAAGTTTATCAACTTGGCATACAGATAGCTGACCTTAATGCCCGCTATGAACCAATTATTATGTTTATAAGCGCCATGGGCAATGTACTGGTATTAGCTATCGGTGGATGGTTATGCATTAAAGGACAACCACGTATGAAACCTGGAGAATTAGTGCAATTCCTACTTTACCTGGAGCTCCTATATCAACCAATATGGCAAGTGAATCAATTGGTGCATATGTGGGAACATTCACGTGCTGCAACGGAACATATATCCGATATTACAAAAATACCTCCTGAAGTATACGATGCACCTTCTGCTATAGAATTACCTCAACCCTTAGAAGGGTTAGTGGAATTTAAAGACGTTTCTTTCACTTATAAGACAAGAGAAATAACTATCAAAAACATAAGTTTTACAGCAAATAAAGGCGAACGGATTGCCATAGTAGGACCTACAGGTTCAGGAAAAACTACAATGGCAAGTTTAATCCCAAGATTTTACGACTCAGATAAAGGTGAAATACTAATTGACGGAAAAGATATCAGAGGATATAAACTAAAATATTTAAGAGAAAATATAGGCATAGTTTTGCAGGACCCTTTCTTGTTTGCAGGTACAATAAAAGACAATATTCTTTACGGAAAACCTGATGCTTCCATGGAAGAAATGGAACAAGCCGCTAAAGAAGCCAATATATACGAATTCATAAAATCTTTGCAAAAAGGATACGATACCGAAGTTGGAGAAAGAGGAGTAAAAATTTCAGGCGGCGAGAAGCAAAGAATTGCAATATCAAGAATATTTCTGAAGAACCCTCCTATTCTTATACTTGACGAAGCTACATCTTCGCTTGATTCACACACCGAAAAATTAGTCCATGAAGCCCTGGAAAAATTAATGCAAGGACGGACTACATTTATAATCGCACACAGATTGTCAACCGTCAGAAGTGCTGATAGAATATTTGTGATGCAAAAAGGTGAAATAGTCGAAAAAGGTACTCATAAGGAATTAATAGACACTGGGACACTTTATAAACATTTATATAAATTGCAGTTTAAATTGCCCGAAGAAGAGTTTTTAAAATCAAATGAAGAAAATCTATGAACGATTCAAAACAAGGTAAAGCCTACAAGTTCGGAGATAATATTTCTACAGACCATATTATTCCGGGCAGATACTATCACCTTAGAAGTAATTTACCGGAATTGGCAAAACACGTGATGGAAGATGCAGACCCGAAATTCACCCAAAACATGAAAGAAGGAGATTTTATTGTAGGAGGAAGAAATTTCGGATGCGGTTCTTCCAGAGAACATGCACCACTCATTATGAAAATTAGGGGAGTGAATGCTGTTCTTGCTAAATCTTTTGCAAGAATATTCTATCGCAATGCTATAAATATAGGATTACCTGCAATCGAATGTGATACCGATAAAATAAAAGAAGGCGATGAATTAAAGCTGAATATGGGAAAAGGAATAGTTTTGAACAAAACATCAGGTAAAGAAATAACTTTTAAAGCACTCCCTCCGCTAATGCAAAAAATCTTAAACGAAGGCGGGGTTATAAATTACATCACGAAATATAAAGATCTTCCTCTTAAGGCACAATAATTCTCTTCTTGGAATCCTTATTACTCGGTTTCTCTTCTTTTGGTTTTTTTTCTTCCGTCTTTTGTTCCTCTTTAGCTTTTGTCTCCGGTTCTGGCTTCTTCTCTTGCTCTCTTTTTACTTCATCAACATAATTCATTTGCATGTTTGATAACGCATCAGTAAGCGCGTTTTTCTCTTTTTCGGATAGATTACCTTGTGTCTTTGCTTGGAGCATTCTCAGCAATTCTATCGTAGCCCTTGCACCAAACAGGTCTTTTTCTACCTTACCTGTAACAGGGTTCATAATTTTACCGAGTTGAAACATACAAGTTGAATAAAGAGATGAAACAAACTGAATAAACTGTATTTCAAATATTTCTTTTTCTTTCATGTTTTAATCCTCCTAAAAGTCCCAGCATAGTCCAATCAAGAGCATATGATGATTGACTCCTATGTTGGGTAACTCTATAGCTGAGTTTGAATAATGCCGGAACCTATAACCTATATCAAGTTTCAAATCGTCATTTAATGAAATATATGTCCCAAGCCCGGTTTGAAAAATAAAATTACCCTGGGTTGCCTGCTCTTCAGTTTTAAGACTGACATAAATAAGCCCACCTTCAACTTCCCAGTACGGAGAAATAGTTTCATGATTTCTATATCTTTGTTGCCAGAAAATACCGCATCCTGCTTCCATTTCTTGGACCGGCTTCAGAATTGAAGAGTAAAATATATCTCCTCCCAAATATCCGCCTGGTTTAAGTTCCCATGAAGCTCGGGCTATGAGCGGAATTATCGTGCAGTCCTCTGCTTCTACAGCCAAATGCCCAATCCCGTATCCTGTCATAACTTCAAATTGTTTCGACAGGACATCTGCAGAAACATTATTAAAAAATATCAAACCAAAGATTAAAATTATAAAAATTGAAATTCGGTACATTTATTCTCTCCTCTTTGAATTTATAGAATTATTATATCAAGAACCACTAAACGCCACATCAAGAATCATCATTATCACAAATCCCACGATTGTGCCCATAGTAGCCAAATCGCCATGTCCACCGCGCTGTGACTCAGGAATTATTTCTTCAATTACAATAAAAAACATTGCTCCGGCTGCAAAAGCTAATGCATACGGTAATAGTGAGTTAGTTAAAATAACCGCTGTTGCTCCAATAACAGCTCCAATCGGTTCAACTATTCCAGATAATTGTCCGTACCAGAAACTTTTAAAACGCGAGAGCCCTTCTCTACGCAGTGGCATGGCAACTGCCATGCCTTCAGGAATATCTTGAATCCCTATTCCTATAGCTAAAGCTACTGCTGCTGGTAGAGTAGATGAAGAATTCCCTGCCGTAATAGCACCAAAGGCAACCCCTATAGCTAATCCTTCGGGAAGATTATGTAATGCCATAGCAAGAGTAAGCAGGGTAGTGCGCTGCCAAGAGGTTTTGATACCTTCGGCTTGGTCAATTGGAGAATCTAATTGAAGATGGGGTAATACTCTATCCAGAATTCTTAAGAAAATTCCTCCAGCTAGAAAACCAACTGCAGCAGGAATCCATGGAATAATATTCCTATCAACTGCTATCTGTATTGCCGGAGCCAGCATTGACCAGTAAATAGCAGCTGCCATAATACCTGCGGCAAAACCTAACATTACATCTAAAAATTTACGGTTTACGTCTTTAGTTAAAAATATTGTTGATGCTCCTAATGCAGTCATTAACCACGTGCAAACTCCTGCAAAAAGAGCTTGCAGTATCGGAATTATATGGAAGTTACTCAATTATATATCACTCTACTTTTAGTTCTTTGGAATTCTGCCATAAACCATGGACATTACAATATGATGAAGCGAATATTATCCCCGATTTACCGGTCTTTAAACTAATAACTGCTATAGGATGTGTATAAACCGTGCCTGTATTGGGGCCTTGGGCTGATTCTCCGTGAGATTCAAACTGGAGTTTGCCAATTTGGCAAGGGAATGCTTCGCCATCAGGCAAAAAATAAACATCAACCCAACGGATATGGTGTTCAGTGGTATTGGGATGAGGGATTTCTTTGCCTATCTCAACTTTAATATTGAAAATTTCGCCTTTCTTAACCTTGTCAGGAGCATCAATTACCGGAACATGTTTTTCTTTTTTCCAGTCAGCACTCTTGAATAAATCTTTTACATCTGCCATTTTGACCTCCTTTCACAATTTTGTATTTTTATTCTGAATTTTTTACTTCAAGGTGTTCTAACATATTAATGAGGTCATCTTTCTGTTCTATTTCGTCGTCCAAAATATTTAATAATTTTTCATTGAGAGCTGTATCCTTATGTTTCGTAAAATTCACCAGTTTTTTATAAATATCAATTTCGCATTGTTCACTCTTTATATTTTGTAATAATATTGCCTTAACGGAAAAATCTTTTGGTACTTCGTAACTGCAATTGGCTATCTTAGTCCAGTCCTTAGGGTTAATAATAGGGGTTACTCCCATTTTGATAATCTGGTCAACCAATATACCTGCGTGTTTAAGTTCGGCTGTAGCCATTTCCTCAAGTTCTGAAGCAACCGATTCTTTAGTCTCTCCAACTACAACTTTTGCCCCAATCCAATACCTATAATAAGACAACCATTCATCTGCAAGTGCCCCATCGAGTAATTCAATAAGTTCTTTTTTATTCATATTAGGTATTTATAGATTCTTTTTGAGTTCCGCAAGTTTTAAGAAATGTTTTCTCTCTTCTTGTATTATCCTGTCAAGCACATTTTGCTGATTCTGGGGAATAAAGTTTTTTGTTTCCTGATAATATGCTATCGAATCAAGTTCCATACGCATGCCAAAATCCATAATAGAACCAGGGTTCATATTTTTAGGTAACATCTTCTCTATCCCTTTTTTGAATATTATATTGTCAGCATATGCTCTCAAATATGCAAAATATTCAGGAGAATATATTTCTCGAGGTTCGTATTTTTCTATTTCAGGAAGCATCCTTTCAAATATTTCCTTATGTTTTACTTCGTCATCCTCAAGCAATATGAATAGTTTATTTATTTTTTCATTCTGGGTTTCATCTGCAATTTTTCTGTAAAATTCTTCTCCGTTTTCCTCTATTTTAATGGCAAATTGTAAAATTTCACTTACCCCAATTTGTATTCTTTCCACACCCATATTCATCTCCTATTTAAAATACAAAAATAACTTTATCATATTTTTTTATATCCTTGCAATCCTTCACTATTTAATAATCATATTGGCATTGGTATCAAAAGGATTTGTTCTTAACTCTAATGAGAAAAGATAAAATCATTAATACTATTCCCAAACTGGGTTTTTCATGAATTATCTTTCATTACTTTACTGACTGCACTATAATTGTTTTTTTCTGACTTCCTCCCATATTACAAAAAGCTTCCACTGTGACAGTATCCGATATTTTCAAATCGGGGATATGATATATTGCTTCTTGCGAATTACCTTCCTGAAGGGAAAAAGTCTGTTCAATTATTTTCTGGTCATTTAAAGTCACTTCTACCTTTTTTACATAGTGATTATTTGGATTTGAGACAGGATGAGAGATGTTCACCGATATGTTTTTTTCGGATACAGTTATATCAACACTTTTAGGAGCATTGGCAAAAACCGAAGAAATAACAAAAAACACAAGAATCAAAGATAATATTAAACTTTTCACTTAGCTATCCTCCTTTTCTTTATTAGTTTTATTCTGTTGTAAATAGTCGGAGACATGTGGATTAAAACAAATAGCAGTGTAGTAAGCCCGCTTATTTTATGAAGTATGAAATTTCTTCCTGTAATACCAAGAGTAATAGTAATAATTAAAGAAATTAAAGCCAGGATACCCGAAGATATAATTAAACGATAAGGAGTAAGGAACTTTCCCATATGTTTATTTTAGTTTTTGTTCAGCTTCTTTGCAATTCTCGTCAATCTTTTGCCTAATTCGCGGGCAATTTTTAAATCTGTTTCTGTTGGTAGCTGGTCTGATGAAGCACCCACTACAGCAGTAGGACCATAAGGAGTTCCTCCGCTTGTAGTCAATACTAATTCCTTTACGCTATATGGGACACCGACAACTATTGCGCCATGATGTATGAGTGTAAACATCATAGATATAAGCGTTGTTTCTTGCCCCCCGTGCAAGGTAGCAGTACAGCAGAATACGCCGGCAGGTTTATCAATAAGAGCACCCTTCATCCACAATTCTCCTGTCTGGTCAAGAAAATTCCGAAGTTGCGAACACATGTTACCGAATCTTGTCGGAGAACCCAAAATTATACCGTCAATGTTTTCTAATT
The DNA here is from genome assembly GCA_903821905.1 of uncultured bacterium. Lineage (GTDB taxonomy): Bacteria > CAIJMQ01 > CAIJMQ01 > CAIJMQ01 > CAIJMQ01 > CAIJMQ01. Next base: position 8,164 of record CAIJMQ010000017.1, on the reverse strand, counting down.
CTTCCATCTTAACTAAAGGTATATCTTTCTGTAATTGTTTTGCTTTTTTCATTTTCTCGTTACTCTCAATAACTTTTGGAGGCATCAATTCCGGCACAGTGCGCAAGATAGGTTCTCCACCCTCAGCTTCTATACCTTCGCAAACCGCCTTTGCCATCAAGTAAGTGTTACCAAACATACTGTAATATAGAACCATAATTCTAGGATTCATGTTTAATCCTCCTCCTTTTTATAAGAAATTAATCTCGCATTGATTGCCACTATCACTGTACTCAAAGACATAAGTACTGCACCCATAGCCGGGCTTAGAAGTATGTTTGATTTATACAAAACACCGGCTGCAAGAGGAATAGCAAAAGCATTGTATCCAGTAGCCCACGCCAGATTCTGAATCATTTTTTTATATGTAACCCGTGCAAGACCAATAATTGCCACAACGTCAAGCGGATTGCTTTTCACAAGGATAATGTCCGCAGTTTCAACAGCAACATCGGTACCTGCACCGATAGCGATACCTACATCCGCCTGAGCTAACGCCGGGGCATCATTCACTCCATCCCCTGTCATTGCTACAATTAACCCTCTCTGTTGAATCTCTTTTACCTTCGATGCTTTTTCCTGAGGCAAAACTTCTGCAAAATATTCATCTAACCCTATTTCTTCCGATACCCATTGAGCAACCTGTTTATTATCACCTGTAAGCATCATGCATTTAACACCCATTTTCTTAAGCATCGAAATTGCTTTTTTAGATTCAGGCCTGATGATATCGGCAAGTGCAATTGCACCTTTAAGCTTTCCGTTAATCATTACAAAAACAACGGTTTTACCCTGGGAAGAAAGCTTTTTTATCCGCTCATCATTCATTGGTATATTCTTTTCTCGTAAATAACCCGGACTTACTACTTTAATGTTTTTTCCATTTACTTTTCCTTCGGCACCCTTACCCGTTATAGCTTTAAATCCTTCCACAGGAATAACATCTTTTACGGAAGTTGCAATTCCTTTTGCTATGGGGTGCTGGGAACGCGCTTCTACTGATGCAGCGTATTTTAAAAGCTCATCTTCTTTAATATCACTTGTAAAAACAATTTTATCGGTTACGCCGAATTTCCCTTCTGTAAGCGTTCCCGTTTTATCGAATATTATTGCCTGTATGTTTCTTGCCCTTTCAAAAGCAGCTCTGTTACGTATAAGTAAACCGTTGCTTGCAGCAAGTGTCGTTGAAACGGCTACTACGAGCGGCACAGCTAATCCCAAAGCATGTGGACAGGTAATTACCATAACGGTCACGGTTCTTTCAATTGCAAATGCAAAATCTTTATGCATTAAGACAAGCCATACAAAAAGAGTGACTACACCACAGCTTATTGCAATAATTGTCAGCCATAATGCAGCACGATTAGCTAAATCTTGCGTTCTGGACTTGCTCTGTTGCGCTTCCTGAACCAGATTTATAATTTGCGACAAGAATGAATCTTTACCGGTTTTCTTAACTACTACCGTCAGCGAACCTTCACCGTTTATAGAGCCACCTATGACTTTGCCTCCCATTTTCTTGGGTACAGGCCTAGACTCACCTGTAAGCATAGCTTCATTTATAGAACTTTCTCCTTCAACGATATCTCCGTCCGCGGGAATTTTCTCTCCTGGTTTTATGATAATTTTGTCATTTATATTTAGTTCATCCAACGGCACATCTTTTATAGTTCCGTCAGGCATTACTTTATGAGCTTCTGAAGGCATAAGTCTGGCTAATTCTTCAAGTGCCTTGGAAGCTCCCATAACAGATTTCATTTCTATCCAGTGCCCCAGAAGCATAATATCTATCAAAGTTACTAGTTCCCAGAAAAATATATTTCCGCTTAAGCCAAATACAACTGCTGCGCTGTATACATATGCGATTGTAATTGCTATGGCTATAAGGGTCATCATGCCGGGTTGCCTGTCTTTAAATTCGTCTACTAATCCTTTTAAGAAGGGTCGCCCGCCATAGAAAAATATTATGGAAGAAAACACGAAGAGTAAATATAAATCTCCGATAAATCTAATTGTTGTCCCCAGCCCAAGAAATTGCTGAATCATCGGGGAAAGGATAAGTACTGGTACAGTAATAACTAAAGAAATCCAGAACCGTTTCCTAAAATCAGCAACCATGTGTTCATGATGTCCTGAATGGTTATGTCCGCAGCATCCTCCGCCAACTATCTGTTCCCCGTGTCCATGATGAGCCTGATGCCCTTCATGTTTAGCACCAGACATTTCCAGATTATCCTTTGATAAGAATTTATTCTTACAATGTTCACTACAGAAATAATAAACTTTGCCGTCTTTTTCTAATTTTACGGCGGTTTTTTCATCAACCTTCATACCACACACAGGGTCTATGAACATGATTAGTCTTTTATAACCTTATAGCTTGAATTATTTTTTTAACAGCTGAAGCAGAATTTTTGAACGCCTGTTCTTCTTTTTGATTAAGTTTAATATCCAAAACTTGCTTCACTCCATTTTTGTTAATAATAGCAGGTAAACTCAAATAAATATCGTTTATTCCTAAATAATTATCAACTAAAGACGAAACTGGTAAAATGGCATTCTCATCATGAAGTATTGCGCGGGTTATTCTCACTAAAGCTAATCCTATTCCATGTGACGTCTCGCCCTTTTTCTCTATTATTTCATATGCGGAATTTTTTACTTCAAGAAAGATATTATTAAGCATCTTATCACTTGAACAAGATTCATGCCGACTACACATAGGACAATATTCCTTGAAGAGAATTCCCCCTATCATCGCCCTACTCCATACGGGAAACTCACTGTCTCCGTGTTCTCCGAGTATATAAGCATGAACATTATGAGAATCTATATTGCAATGCTTGGCAAGTAAAAACCTGAATCTTGCCGTATCTAAAACTGTTCCGGAACCGATTACTTCCTTTGATGGTTTCGATGAAAATTTATATGCGGCATAGGAAAGAATATCTACGGGATTTGAAACAACAAGAATAATAGCATGGGGACTAAACTTTACGATGTCCGGTATTATTTTCTTAAAAATATCTACATTGTCTTTTACCAAATCCAAACGCGATTGCTCAACTTTTTGCTTCTTTCCTGCAGTTACAACCACTAAATCGGAATCTTTTATATCAGAATAATCCCCTGCAATTATTTCAACAGGAGATACATACGGAGCAGTATGGGAAAGGTCCAGCACTTCTCCCTCAACTCTCTTTTTATCAATGTCAACAAGAACAATTTGACGCGCCAGCCCGCTAATAATTAAAGCATAAGCATAACGCAGCCCTACATTACCGCATCCAATGATAGATATTTTAGGGTTCAATTTTTCCATAATCAAATCCCTTCTAATTTTCTATCTTTTCCATCGGCTGACTGCAACATACAAGTTCACCACCACCTACTTTTACAACAACTACAACGTTACCACAAATACCACATTGATATTTTTCTCCGACTTTTTCTACTGCCATAGGACACCTCCATAAGTTTCATATAGCAACTCTTTGTGAACCTGATTTTAAATTGATTGATTTTCCATCCCAGAAAAATTTTCCTGTCAGACCCTGAGGCAAAATTATACTGCCTTTGATGCCTGTCTTTCCACTGCGCTCAAATCTGATTTTTATTTCTCCTAAGGGATGCGGTACTTTGCCCTCAACCCACTTTAAAGGACCGAGGTGAGGTTCAATTCTGACTGACTTGAAGCCCGGCTCAGCTGGCTCGATACCACAGACAGTTGCAAGTAAATCATAATTTGGGCTTGCGCTCCATGCATGACAGTCAGAACGGCTGGGTTCGGGATTTTCCGCGAATGTTGTAAGACCAATTTTGAGCATATCGCGCCAGGGCTGGAGCATTTCTATATATCGGTCGACAAAGCCGACTTTTTTCATAGCCCTTACAAGATAAAAGCGAAAATAAAACGTACACTGGGTAAGGTCTTTTTGGGAAATGACTTTATCCATAAGTTTTTTCTGCTCTTTTGGGGGAATCAAATCAACCAGCACAGCAAGTATATTGGCATGTTGACTGAAATTTTTTTTATCGGAAGTATCAGCAAGAAGACCGCGTTTGTCATCCCAGCAAAGTTTATACGTGGCTTTTTTGAGAGAATCGGCAAGCTTTCTGTAATGGTCCGCGAAATACTTTCTGCCGAAAGCGTCATTCAGTTGTGCGGCATAATCGAGGGCGTAAACATATTGAAGCGTGAGGATGGAAGAACGGCCCTGGGTGTCGTTCGCGGGGACACCGCCTATACCCTTGTTTGTGTCCCATTTCCAGGCCCAGTCAACGAAATTCCACCAAGGAGTCGGGCCAAGCATTTCATTTATACCAATATATTTTTCATGCCAACTTAGAACAGAGTCAATACCCTCTAAATATGACTTTACAAATTGAGAGTCGTCGCAATGCATCCAATAATCGTAAATCATGGCAATCCAGAACAGTGAATAAGGCGGAATTATTTGCATAGATGAGCAAGGATATCTACTCTGAGTCAGACCATCGGTGATGCGGGAATCATCGAAAGCAGTAATGGCACTTCGCATCAGACGGTCATCTCCGGAAACATAAAGCGATATGAGTGCCTGGATACGCGTATCGCCGACATACTGGAGCTGCTCATAATAAGGACAATCGAAATATGTTTCATTTGCACATAGTCTGGCAGTTCGCCAGCCAACATCCCAGATATTTTTTAAGGAAGCATCTCTGATGCTAAAACTCGCTTTTTCCTCAAATGGATATGCTGTAAATCTGCAATAAAAATCATTAATCGTCAGAGGTTCTTCTTTTGTCTGGATTTCCATTTGCAGATAACGCCAGGTGCGAAACCACAATGTGGCAAACAAGCGATTGTCACCGCCGTCGGGCAAGAAAATATCATTGGAGCCCTCGATATGCCGGCCTTCTATCTCGTCCCTGTTGCCTTTTTGCGATTTGGAATCGAAAAGTGCTTCGCTGTAAATCAATTTAATTTGAGAATTCTTTCCGCCTGTGACTAAAAGCTCAGGATAGGCGGTAGTTAGAAATGTCTGGTCAAAAAGAACTATCGCATTTGAATTTGCGGGAATGGTTAATTTTTTTTGACCATCAAAGAAAAAATCGTTGATTTCAAGGCCAACCGACCGTCTAATTTTAGTAATCCTCTGTAATTTATCTTCCATAAACGGAATCGACCGGGGCACCAGGCACCAGCTATTATCAGTGGAGACGCCCGGCGGAACAGCTTTAAATAGGACTCGGACTTTAAGCCAGTTACTGTCATCGAAATTGGTTTGCTGCCAGTCCCAGGAATATTTTTCTCCAGCAACCTTGTCCCCCGGCCCTACAACATTAAAAACGTTCAAACTCGGTGCAACAGGAGAATATGCGTTATTTTGGATGACCTTCCATTTGTCATCAGAGTTAATAAAATTATTCTTAGGGTCATCCGCCTGAAATACAAAAGCTGTCCGAAGGGTCATTTGTGCCCAAGCTATGAATTCGCCAAAATTCCAGACAACAGCAGCAATTACATTTTTGCCTTTTACAAGGTAAGGGGCGATATCAACGGTTTCAAATCGCCAGTGCATTAGGTCACCACGTGCAGGTCCAAGACAAATACTTTGTCCATTGACAAAAAGGTGATAGCGGTTATCTGCTGAAATGTGAACGACAAATTTCCCAGGTTTTGAATCAAGATCAAAGTTCCTGCGGAAATGAAACACGCCATAATCTTTTAGCGACGCCGTAGGATGTGAAACCCAAGACGCTTGCCAGCGTTTCGTTAATAAGTCAGGATTAATATTCATATCTTGTGATACGACTCTAAAATCCAGTGCTTTGGCTTCTATACTTAAAGTTTCTCCTTTTGGAAAACATTTAAATTTTCTTTCTAAACATTAACCCTGAAAAATATTCTTACTAGGAATCCTATACCAAATGATAATGCTGCTACTCCTAAGCTGACAATTGCCATTTCAGCAAATCTATTTCTGAATGGAATATCCTGAGCAATAGAAACATAGAAAGTAAATATGGCTATTACTAAAATCGCATTAAAGAGAGTAATAATCAGGGACAAATAATAGTTTGAGAAAAGTAAATAGGGCAATATAAGGAAAAGAACGGTAAATATATAAGTTATGCCAGTGTAAACTGATGCTTTAATCGGATTCTTTGTATTTGCTTCCGTCTTAGTTGAAAGATATTCCGAAGCAGCCATTGAAAGAGAAGCTGCAATCCCGGTAATCAAACCTATTGCTGCAATCTGGTGTGCATTTTTGAGAGCAAGAGTAAATCCTGCAAGTGCTCCAGTAAGTTCCACAAGCGCATCATTCAAACCTAAAACCACTGAACCGGCATATTTCAATTTCTCCTCATTTATAAGGCCTATGAGCTTTGTTTCATGTTCATACTCATCTTTTTCAATATCTTTGGCATCAGGCACAAACTTGGAAAGTTCGTCATATGATATTTGAGCTCTTTCTTCCCCTTTTTCCATCAACTTTGTTCCAAACGTTATACCGAATATCCTTGAAATCAAAGAATACTTCCATATGCTTAGTTTGCTGGGCTTTATTTCCTCTTGGGTATAACCCTTCCAAATATTGTAATGTTTTAACTCATCTTCCGAGATGTGTTTTAAGATTTCTTCGTTCTGGGGGTCTTTCATTGATTCCGAAAGTTTCTTATAAATAAAATGTTCCGTTACTTCATTCCTTTGTGCAATTAGTATTTTATTTTTTATTTCTTCACTCAACATGTATGATTATCTCTATTTAAATATTTCCCCTGTCTCCTTATACCAAAATACCAAATCAAGATGACTTAGAGGAATATTAACATTTCTTGCAAATTCTTTCATTTGCATCTCAATCTCTAAATATTTTCTCTTAGATAAAGATATGGGAATCTCGCGTATAACTCCAAGTTCTTTTAAATTTCTTAGTATATGCCTATCAAGAATAGCAATATTTTTGCCAAAGCCAATATTCCTCAAAAAATGGCTTGCTTCTTTGTAACCTATCCCTTTAATGTTTTCAACAAACCATTCTCTTGCTTCCTGTACATTTCTAAATTGAGTAATTGGAGATTTGATATTTAATTTATCGCCCGAGAAGACTTTCTTTCTTGCCTCTACTATATACTTTGCTTTGTTATTTTTGAACCGTGCTTTATTTATTTCCTTGGCTATTTCTTTGGGAGTTCCTTTAAGCAGTAAGTTTTTCTCATTAAGATTTCCCACACACCACCAGCAGGATTGGGCTTTGGATTGAGGAGTTAATATACAAAATACAAGTTCGGCAAATATATCTTTTTCGGTTCCTTCTTGAAAAAGCTGTTTAAATTCAGCCAAACGAGATTCTATTTTAGGGCGGATTTCCTTATAGATACTCTTTATCTGTTGTATAGAATTCATATATTGTTATTATACAACAGGACTTGCTTTTAATATGCCCAATTCAATTGTCTTATTATTGGGGGTTATATATAATATTTAAAAGTTTAGTATTAATGGACAGATATTGAATATGATATACAAAGCATACTTCCAAGACACACAAAAATTCCTTTCTCTACCTGAGACAGGGATGGGTTATCAAGTTGTAGAAGCCAAACGCCATGGGCAAGCATACAGATATGTTGTTTATAATGGAGAGCTAATTGTTGATTTTGATAGTCAATTCAACGATTATAGGAAACAAATTATAGCAAAAGGATTTTCAATAGCTTTGAATGAAGCAGAACCATTTCTAGGGGAAACCAATACTATTTCTTTAATTCCGAGAAATACACTTTTTGAGTTAAGATCTTTGAGTGAAAGCAAAAAGAGTAACAAACATCGCCATTCCGGAGACAAAGGAGCAAAAGATAATCCTAAAGAAAATGCTAATGGGGAAGATATATTCGTCAGGATTTCAGTTTATGAAAATGATAAAAGAATTGACTTTGTGAATAAAAAATTAAAAGAAGGGAGCTATACGACAACATCTGATGATTATCGTGACTGTGTAAGGTATGATGATAATCCAATTGATAGGTATTCTTTACCCAATGATGAAACAATCAAGTGGGCTTTTTACCTTCAACCTAAATCAAACGATACATTACAAAAAGGAATTGTACAGCCAACATTTGGACATGATGG
>CAIJMQ010000016.1 GCA_903821905.1 uncultured bacterium | reverse complement strand
GCTCCTGATTGTAAAACTGCCCGCATGTTCTTTTTGTCAATTGAAACAATACTGTTCATTTTCTCAAGCGATATGACAGCGCCACCCATAGGGATTCTTCCTCCCACTGTTCCGGTCCCGGCTCCTGATGCAGTCAGAGGAACATTATGTAATCGGGATTCTTTTATTGAATCTAAAACCTCATTTTCATTTTTGGGGACATAAACTGCAGTAGCATTCCCAATCTTTAAGTTGGATGTATCTTCTAAATAACTGAGGATTTGGTCAACTTCTTTTTTTATAATCATCTTGAGCGGCTATTATAATAAACTTAATAATAAATTGATATAATAGTATTGAATTAATGTGGGAGGGATGTCAATGCCGAGAATAGGGGTTATTGGTGGCAGTGGTCTTTATGAAATTGAAGGGTTTGAAAATAAAGAATGGATTGAAATAGACACTCCCTTTGGTAAACCTTCCGATAAATATCTGGTTGGTACCTTGAGCAAAGAAGAAGTGGTTTTCCTTCCCAGACACGGACGTGGTCATAGAATAATGCCGTCTGAATTAAACTATAGAGCTAATATTTTCGGCATGAAGAAGTTGGGTGTTGAATGGATAATATCTATTTCAACGGTTGGTTCTTTCAAAAAAGAAATAAAACCGCTGGATGTTGTTATCGTAGACCAATTCGTAGACCGCACAAATCAGGCAAGAAAGATGACATTTTTCGGAGAAGGGATTGTCGCTCATATCGGATTTTCTGAACCAGTATGTTCTGTTCTTTCGGACCTTTTATACAAAACAGCAAAGAAGCTTAATGTTACTGTTCATAAGGAAGGAACTTATTTGAATATGGAAGGACCGGCATTCTCCACAAAAGCAGAATCAATTCTGTATAAAAGCTGGGGGATGGATGTTATAGGTATGACGAATATGCCTGAAGCAAAACTGGCAAGAGAAGCGGAGATATGTTTCTCGACTGTAGCAATGGTAACTGATTATGATGCTTGGCATGAGGCGGAGTCGGCGGTTACAATCGATATGATAATTCAGAACTTAAATAAAAATGTTCAGGTAGCAAAGGATATTATTAAAAATATAATACCATTGATATCAAGGCAAAGAAGTTGTATATGTGTGGATGCTTTAAAAAATGCAATCGTTACAAGCCCCAATCTAATTCCGGAAAAAAGAAAAAAAGAACTTCAGCTTATTATCGGGAAGTATATTAAATAGGTATATGAATAACGTTTTGTCAATTTCACATTGGTCTGCTAAAATCATTTCCTAAATGGAAGAAAAACAAATATACACTCTTTTCAAACAAAAGGAAGCACTCCTTGAAGGGCATTTCCTTCTTACCAGCGGTCTACATTCTCCGACGTATCTTCAGTGTGCGAAAATTCTGCAATATCCTGATATAGCAGAAAAATTATGCATACAGCTGGCGGAAAATTTTAAAGAAAAAATAGACGTGGTTATTTCACCTGCCATAGGTGGAATAGTTATTGGATATGAAGTTGCACGAGTTTTGAAGGTGAGAGCTATATTTGCGGAAAGAGTTGAAGATAAGATGGCTTTAAGAAGAGGTTTTGAATTAAAAGAAGGTGAGAACGTTTTGGCGGTTGAGGATGTTATTACTACAGGCGGGTCTTTGAAAGAAATTATACAACTTGTAAAAGAAAAAGGATGCAATATTATGGGAGCGGGTTCAATTGTTGATAGAAGCGGCGGTAAAGTTCAATTCGGCGTAAAAAAAGTTGCACTGCTTACTCTGGAGGTCAAAACCTATCAGAAGGAATCTTGTCCTTTGTGTAAACAAGGCATTCCAGTTACTTATTTAGGTAGTAGACATAAAAGTGCAAAATAGTTTCTCTGTGGAAAATAGATTTTAAAGGAGAATCCTATCATGAAAAATATACCGGAAATAAAAATCGGTGTTGTAGCTGTCAGTAGGGATTGTTTTCCCATTGAACTTTCTAAGAAACGCAGAATCAAACTCGCTGAAGAATGTAAAAGAAAAGGAATCTCTATTGTAGAAATTAAAACAATAATAGAAAACGAGAAAGATGTTCTTCTTGCAGTTGATGAAATCAATAACAAAAAAATAAATGCGCTTGTTGTGTATCTTGGCAATTTCGGTCCGGAAGGTCCGACTACTATACTTGTAGAAAAATTTAAAGGTCCCGTTATGTTTATTGCTGCTGCTGAGGAAACAGGCGAGAATCTTATAAGCGGTAGAGGAGATGCATATTGCGGTATGCTTAATGCTTCGTATAATCTGGGCTTAAGGAAACTTAATCCCTATATACCGGAATATCCTATAGGTACGGCAGAACAATTATCAGAAAAAATAAAAGATTTTATTCCTGTGGCAAAAATTATGCTTGGTGTAAAGAATTTAAAAATTTTCTCGTTTGGACCCAGACCGCAAGATTTTCTTGCCTGTAATGCGCCTATAAAACCACTTTACGATTTAGGCGTGGAAATTATGGAAAATAGCGAGCTTGACCTTTATGATATTTATCTTTCCGCAAAGAACGACCCCAAAATAAAAAAAGTTGCAAAAGAAATGGCAGAAGAATTAGGCAAAGGTAATACCTATCCCGAACTCATTGAAAAATTAGCCCAGTACGAAGTTGCTTTGACAAAATTTGTAGACCAAAACATTGGAGCAAGTCGGTACGTTGTATTTGCCAACAAATGCTGGCCCTCTTTCGAGAAATACTTCGGATTTGTTCCGTGCTATATCAACTCGCGCATGGCTGCCAAGGGCATTCCGATATCTTGTGAAGTAGATATTTATGGTGCTTTAAGTGAATACATTATTACTTGTGCAACGGAACTCTCCGCCACATTGTTGGATATCAATAACACTGTCCCTGGCGATATGTACAAACAATCCAAAAGCAAAGTCAAAGATTACAAGCTAAGCGATTTATTTATGGGCTTCCATTGCGGCAATATCTCATCTTCCTGCATGATAAATGCCAAGATGAAATATCAGCTTATAATGCACCGTCTCATGGAAGGTGGCAAAGAACCAAATATCACGAGGGGCACTCTGGAAGGAAGGATTCGTCCAGGCGATATAACATTGTTTAGACTTCAAGGCACTGCGGATGCAAGATTAAAAGCGTATGTAGCAGAAGGCAAAATTTTGGACATTGACCCGAAATCTTTTGGCAGTATAGGAGTATTTGCGGTTAAAGAAATGGGTCGCTTCTATCGCCATGTCCTAATTAACCAAAGGTTTCCTCATCATGCAGGCGTAGCTTTTAAACACACTGGCAAACCTCTCTTCTCGGCATTAAAAATGCTCGGGGTCTGCGATACTTATTTTAATTTGTCAAAAGAAACTCTCTATCCAACAGAAAATCCCTTTGGTTAGAATTAAATATGCTTTCTAAAATATATTCTTCAGTTGTTGTTGGAATAGAAGCGAGATTAATTGAAGTAGAAGTGGACGTAGGAAGGGGACTCCCGGCAATCAATGTAGTTGGTCTTCCTGATGCTGCAGTAAAAGAATCCAAGGACAGGGTAAAATCAGCAATCAAAAATTCAGGTTTTGATTTCCCAAACCGCAAGATAACAATAAATTTAGCCCCTGCAGATATAAAGAAAGAAGGAGCAGGTTTTGATTTACCTATTGCCTTAGGTATTCTTTCGGCGACAGAACAGATTAAAAATAAAGAAAAACTTTCCTCTTATATTTTTGTCGGAGAG
>CAIJMQ010000015.1 GCA_903821905.1 uncultured bacterium | reverse complement strand
TAATATGATATCTCAAGAAAACGTTCCTTCCGAGATAAATACCATACTCGGTGGAGAATCTCAGGACTTCATTGTAAAAGCAAAACGCAGCTTTCCACTTAAAACCTCATTACCGTCTTTAATATTCGGTCTAATTTGGTTGGGTTGTACTGGTGGTGTATTGTTTTTTGCTTTTTTGGGGCCGATATTTTCCGGGAAAGAAATACATCTTACCGTCAATAATGTTCCTACTGTAGTAAGCCCAGGGAATTTAAAACCCTTGCTTATTCCAGTTTTAGTAATGGGTATATTTGTTTTAGTCGGGCTTGGTATGATTATCTACGGTATTTATTCTTTACTTGCTAAAGGTGGCTGGTATATCGGTACTGCCAAAAGATTGATTATCTATAAGAAAAACAATGTAAGGTCTATTGATTGGGAACAGTTCTCGGGAGATATCGAAGTTAGCAGTAATCCCGAGAAAGGAAACATTTCCTTACAAATGAGAACCGGTAGAATGGTCAGTAGAAAAAATGCACCGGACCAATATGTCCCGGATGTAATTTATATTTGTGGGATACCTAATACATTTGTAGTTGAAGAGATTTGCAGAAAAAGAATCAAAGAAAACGACCCCACACCGGCTAATACTTTGATATAAATTTAAAGTAACATAAAAGAAGGAGAAAAATAATGAGTATTGTTATAGGAATATCCGCAGCGGTTTCTGCATTTGCTACCTTTGTTATTGGTATATTAACATGGCGAAATTACATAATGTATAAAGAACAGCAACAGAAATTCAATGACCTATTGGAGGGGATTGTAATTGCTACGTTGTTAAGTAATCCAAACAAAGGTGTCTGGGAAGATTCCAAAACAAGTTTTTTGCGGGAGTATAAAGGTAAAACACAAATTTTTAAGGAGTAGTAGCTATCCTGCTTTAATCTGCGTTTGAAATTCCCCTCACCCTTCTCACAAACTCCTCTAACTTCTTGGGGTCTTTTTTGCCGGGATAGGATTCGACGCCTGAAGAGACATCTACTGCGTAGGGTTCTACTTTCCGGATTGCTTCTTCAACATTATCCAGGTTTAAACCGCCTGCCAAAAATATCGGGCCGAATTTTTTGGCTTCCACTGCCAAATCCCAATTAAAAGTTTTACCTGTGCCTCCATATGTTTCTTCCGAATATGTATCCAGAAGATATGCGCTCGCTTTATAGTTAGGAATGTTCTTCAAAGAATCTTCATCTTCTATTCTGAAAGATTTGATTGTTTTTTCTCGGAATTTCAATATATATTCCGGTGATTCCTCACCGTGGAATTGGAGCATATTAAGATGACAGAGTTCAAGTATCTGTCTTACTCTTTTTTCTTCTTCGTTGACAAATACGCCTACTTTTAGGATAGTTTGCGGGAGTGCATCAATAATTTTACAGGCTTCTACTGCAGTTATTCTTCTCTTGCTTTCGGCAAATATGAAACCAACCGCATCAACTCCAAGTGATAAAGCAAGAAAAGCGTCTTCTCTATTTGTTATACCGCAAACTTTTATTTTAGTTGTTTTCTTGTCTTGCGAAAGGTATTCTCTTACTTTCTTGAATGCTACTGCTCTGTGTGAAATCTTGTTTTTTATCTCGTCTCTAAGTTCTGCCAATGTTTTGTTGTATTCCGGGACTAGAAACACGGGGTCATAGCCGAAACCCGATTTACCGCGAGGAGCGGTTATTATTATTCCTTCTATTATCCCCTGAAAAACTTCTTTTCTTCCGTCGGGAAAGACTAAAGCAGCAATACATCTGAACCGTGCTGTTCTTTTTTCTTCTGGAACACCATTCATTATCTTTAGTAATTTTGCGTTGTTGTCGGCATAGGTTACATCCTCTCCTGCAAAACGAGACGAGTATACTCCAGGTGCTCCGGTTAGATAATCTACTTCAAGCCCTGAATCATCGGCTAAAGCAGGTTTCCCGGTCTCTTTCATCCACACTTCAGCTTTCTTTATTGCGTTTTCTTCCAATGTTTTTCCATCTTCTTTAACCGAGAGTTCGCGCGAGTGTTCCTGGAAAGTTATGAGTTTAACGGAAATACCTTTTAGGATTTCCCTAATCTCTTTTATCTTATCTTTGTTTTGAGTAGCCAGAACAATTTCCATATGTTATGCTAAATTATATCAAAATGATAAACAAATTTTTATTAAAAATTCAAAAATGAATAACATTCTTTTAATTAATCCCTGGATATGTGATTTTGCGGCTTATGATTTATGGATGAGGCCTTTTGGGCTGTTGCGGATAGCTTCTCTGCTTAAAGCTAATAGGTATAACATCTCATATATTGATTTTCTGAACCGTTACCATCCTAAAATAAAAAAACTGGTAAAGAATGATGATTTCGGGTGTGGTAAATTTTATAAAAGACATATACAAAAACCGGAACCGATAAAAGATGTCGAGCGCCCTTATTCTATTTACGGCTTGCCGGAAGAGATTGCTCTGAAGGAAGTAAAAAATGTTCCTAAGCCCGACTTTATTCTCATGACTTCGGGAATGACATACTGGTATCCTGGATTAGAATACACTGCAAGGTTTTTAAAGAAAAGGTTTCCCGATGTTCCGATTGTCCTGGGTGGTATATATGCTACTTTGCTTCCCGAACATGTAAAAAGTTTAGAAGGAATAGATTATGTTGTAACAGGCAGTGATTTACCTTCGGTTTGTTTGCAGTTGTCATTAATCTTGGGGAAAGATATCAAATTTCCAGAATGCTATATTTATCCTGACTACAGTCTCCTTTCCGATACTTCATCATTGGTCATAGAAACTTCCAAAGGATGTCCTTTTAATTGTTCTTATTGCGGTTCTAAGCTGTTTAATAAGCGTTTTATCCAAAGAAATCCGGAAGAAATTGTTGATGAAATCGAATTTTACCGGGAAAATTATAAAGTAAAAGATATTGCTTTTTATGACGATGCTCTGCTGGTCAATGCTGACAAGCATATCATCCCTATTCTGGATGGGGTTTTGAAAAAGGGCATAAGCGTTAATTTCCATACGCCTAACGGTTTACACGTAAGGTTTATAGATAAGAAATTAGCTAAGAAACTCAAGGAAGCAAATTTCAAAACTGTAACGTTATCTTTTGAAACGGTCAATCCTTTGCGCCAGAGAAACACAGGTGGCAAAGTTACCACCGAAGAATTCAAGACAGCAGTGGAGAATTTAAAAAGCGTTGGCTACAGCGGTAAAGAAATTGGAGTATATCTCATGGTTGGTATGCCACATCAGGATGAAAAAGAAGTGAGAGATGGCATTGAATTCTTGCATAATCTTAAAGTTCATATCACTCTTGTAACATATTCGCTTGTCCCCAATACAATAGATGAGAAGATGTTGAAAAAAGAAGGAATAATAAATAGTGACTTAGACCCACTATGGCATAATGATACTATTTTTTCGCTGATACAGGACGACTTTTCTCTTAAAAGAATAAAAGCGTTAAGAGACTATGTTTCTTCCCTGAATAGAAAAATTGTTTAAGAGAGTGTAAAATCTTTGCTATGGATGCAGAAGAATTATTAGACCTTGGATTAACTTCTCAACTAAAAGGCGATTTAATAAAAGCTGAGGATTATTTAACAAAGGCACTTACCCAGAATCCCGGGCTAAAAGGTGTTCATTCAGGGCTTGGAGATATCTATTTAAAACAAGACAGGATTGATATGGCAGAAGAAATGTACACAAAAGAAATTGAAATTAACCCAGTTTCCGTAAAAGCGCATGTTGAACTTGCGAATGTCTATATACTTAAAGGTGATGAAAAAAGAGCGCTTTTAAACTTTGAGAATGCGCTTTCTATTTCTTCTAATGATTGGCGTGCTTTGAAGGGGATAGGTTATATTTATTTTGAAAAAAGTGAAACTTCTAAAGCTGTTGGCTGGTTTAGGATGGCTGTTGACGGTAGCAAAGGAGATATGGCTCTGCATTTCTGGCTTGCTTTAATTTATCATGAAAGCGGATTTATAACTGAAATGGATACAGAAATAGAAAAAGTAAAAGCCGGTTGTAAAAATGTGGAAAAATTTTCTGCCAAATCCAGAGATGTTATCTTGTATATTTTAGGCAAAATCGCTGCTCTTCAGGGAATAGATAAAGAAGCAATCAAGCATTTGGAGGAATTAAGGCAGAGAATCAAAATTAAAAATAGGAAAAAATTCGAGCTGGGTTTATTCTATGATGAGTTGGATATCCTTAGAACTTTAGCTGAAGTTTACGATAAAGTAGGCGAGAAGGTTCTGTCCAATAAAATCCAGGAAGAGATAGCTGGTTTAACAAGGGCAGAAAATCTATAAATTCTGTTTCATATTTGTGCCGGCAAACCTTTCCAATCCATCCGGTTCTTGAATCCAACCGTTTTTTAAACCGTATTTGTGCATTATATCCTGTGCTTCCTGATATTCTTCAAACGTGATTCTTCTGCCAATCGGGTCTGTTTTCTTTACTTTATGACAAGGGAAGTATTGACTCATTAAGCTGATGTATGTTTCTTTAGAAATTTCTTCTGCAATAAATTTCATAATCTTTTCGGTGCCCGAAATTCTATTGGGCAGGACAAGATGTCTTATGATCATGCCCCTTTTTATTATTCCAAGTTCGCCTATTTGGGCAATGCCGACTTGACGGTGCATTTCTTTTATAGATTTTTGGTTGTATGAAGGATAATCCGGCGCAAAAGAATATTTTTTAGCTGACTTATTATCACTGTAACGCATATCGGGAAGATAAATATCTACAATACCGTCAAGTAATTTAATTATCTCGGGCAATTCATAACCACTGGTGTTATAACAAATCGGAATCTTAAGACCTTTTGGAATTGCAATATGAAGTGCCTTTAAAATCTGCGGCATGATATGAGTTGGGGTAACCAGATTGATGTTGTGGCATTTTATATCTTGCAGCCGTAACATATAATCGGCTAACTTTTCTATTTCTACTTCTGTCCCTTTTCCTGATTGGCTGAATTCAAAATTCTGACAATAACAACATCGCATATTACATTCTGAAAAGAAGATTGTGCCTGAGCCGTTGTATCCTGAAATTGGCGGTTCTTCGCCGTGATGAGGAGTGCAACTAAAAACTTTCGGCAAAAGAGCGGTTTTACAGAACCCTTTTTCGCCTTTTAAACGGTTTACTTTGCATTTACGCGGACATATAACACAGGATTCCAACAGCTTAAAAGTTTTTTCGATTACCTTTGATAACTTTCCATTATCGAATGATTCCAAATAAATAGGGTACATTTTTGTTTGGTTAAAATTGCTACAAAGTGAACGCATCCTCAATATGATTGATTTCTTTCACTCTTTTCCTTTTGTCAAAGAGTATAGAGATTACATCAAAACGGCACGGCTGGTCTTCTCCTTTGTATTGTAAACAGGCTTTAGCAGCGTTAATTATTTTTTCTTTCTTTTGAGGAGTGATTGCTTCTTCTCCTGTTCCATATTCTGTGGATGAACGGGCTTTAACTTCTACAAAAACAATAGTATCGCGGTCTTTTGCAACTATATCTATTTCCCCGCCTTTCATCCTCCAGTTTCTTTCTAAGATACTATAGCCTTTCCTGGCGAGAAATTTAGCTGCTATATCCTCCCCAATTTTACCCGTATCTCTTTTTTTAGGGGTGATAGAGAGTTTAATCTTTCCAAAGAAGTTTTTGAACAGGATAGTAAGTCCTCCTATGGATGGGACAGGGTCCATATTTTTGAAGTGCGTTAAGATGTTTAGAAGTTGGGTATCCCTTGTTTTCACTGAATCCGTACTTCGGAAATAATCTGTGATATTTTAACATTAATCTGTCTCTTAGAACTTTTGCTATTATTGAAGCTGCGCCGATAGAAAAAGATTTTTCATCGCCTTTTATGATGGGTTTTTGTGATATTTTTATGTCAAGGGAAATCGGCCCGTCTATTAAAAGGAACTCAGGAAAGATTTTCAAATTTTGCACAGCTTTTGTCATTGCCAAACGTGTTGCTTGGAGGATATTTATTTCTTCTATTATTCTTTCGCTAACTATACCAACTCCCCAGTCCAAAGCTTCTTTAGTTATCAATTCGAAAAGTTGTTCCCTTTTTGAAGGCGAAAGTTTTTTGCTGTCTTTTACTCCTTCTATTTTTTTGAAAGGGGAAAAAATTGCCACTGCGGCTACTACCGGACCTGCTAAAGGGCCTCTTCCGGCTTCATCTATGCCGCCTATGAATTGTATATTATTTTGCCATATGCTTCTTTCATAAAAGATTAGGTCTATATTTTCAGACATAAAATTCCTGCCGGTGAAAGGTACTATGTTATAATTGCCACATAAAATATAACTTAAATAATGTTATCAGACACGGTTGATTGTTGCAACATACCAAATTAGCTATTTTTAAAATATAAAATAATAAGATGAGACTCGGCGGACAGGTTTTTAGTAAGTATACTGACCCAAAATCTTGGGTGGATATCATAAAGAGAATGGGATGCAGAGCTGCTCTTTGTCCTGTTTCGGTTGATACCGATGAAGCGACTATTAAGGCATATGCATCTATAGCAAAGAAAAATGATATCGTTATTGCTGAAGTTGGAGCTTGGAATAATCCATTGAGCAAGGATGAAGAAACTCGTAATAAAGCGGTTGAACATTGTAAAAAATCTTTGGAGTTGGCAGAGAGGATTGATGCGGTTTGTTGTGTGAATATTTCCGGTTCACGTGGAGAACAGTGGGATGGTCCTGCAGAGTCCAACTTTTCGGAAGAAACATTTCAGATGGTTGTTGATGTTGTGAGGGATATTATTGACAACGTAAATCCTAAGCGGACTTTTTATACTCTCGAGCCAATGCCTTGGATGTATCCTGATTCTACGGATAGTTATGTGCGTCTTATAAAAGCTATCGACAGAAAAGCATTTGCAGTGCATCTTGACCCCGTAAATATTATCTGCAGTCCGCAAATTTATTTTAACAATAAGACTTTTCTGAAGGATTTCTTTTCAAAACTTGGACCATATATAAAATCCTGTCATGCCAAAGATATAATTCTGAGAAGTACTCTTACCGTACATTTAGACGAAGTCAGACCCGGGCTAGGGAAACTTGATTATCGGACATATTTAAAGGAAATTGCAGCGCTTGGAAATGATATGCCTCTTATAATAGAACATCTCAGTAATGAGAACGATTATAAGTTGGCTGCAGAATATATCAGGTCAGTAGCCAAGAATGAAAAATTGACAATATAACCGAAGAAATAGCAATTGTTTCTTAGTACTATTCTGGTTTATGATATATAACACAAGGAGAAGAATTAATGAAAAAACTGGGATTAGTTTCAGTTGTTGTGATTGTTTGTTTCATATTGAGCAGTTATATTACGGTTATGTCCGAACAAACCCAAAACATAAAAGAGGAGAATTCATTGTCTAACGCACGGCTTCAACATGTGATGGCTAAGCTAAGACGCGGAGAAACCGTTAGCATAGCTTGTATGGGAGGTTCAATAACAACCGGTTATGCAGCAGTGCCGCCGCAATCCGCCGGTTGGGCTAATCTTGTAAATAATTGGTGGCAGGCAAAAGCCAAAGAATGTAATGCAAAAGTACAATATTACAATGAAGGGGTAAGTGGTACTGATTCTGCTGCAGCAGCTTGTCGTGTAAAACAACAAATCATTGATAATAAAGTCGATTTTGTTATCGTAGAGTTTGCGATGAATGACCAATGGTTAGACCCGAGCTGCAGGAAAGAGACTTACGAAGGCGTTCTTCGTCAAATCTTGGATGCTCCAGGAGATATTGCTGTTATGCTTTTATTCCTTAATCAAAAAGCAAATTTAAAACAAGGGCAACAATCGGAACAGGAACCAATCGGAAAATATTATGGACTTCCAATGGTGAGTTTCGGTGATTCATTCCAAAGTGAAGTAGATAAAAAATTGGCTTCATGGGATGATGTTTTCAATGGTAGCGAGGTTATCCATCCCAACAATAAAGGACATGAGTTTATTGCCAAATGCATTAATGAATATTTAGATAATGTATGGAAAAATTTACCAAAAGATGAAAAACTACCCAAAATACTGCCTGTTCCTGCACCTTTATATTCCAACTATTATGAGTTCACGCAAAATTTAGGCAACAAGGATATCAAACCAATAACAATAAAAGGTTGGCAGATGGGGAGTGATATACATGGCGAATGGCTTGCACACGGCGGTTCAAAGGAAGGTTGGAGTACAACAACTGATGATGCCTTGCTTGAGTTTAAAGTAAGCGGAAAAATGGTCGGTATTTTCTATTCCGAAAGTGACCAATATAGAAATCTTGAAGCATGGGTTGATGATAATAAACCGGTTGAACTTACCTGTTATGTTTCTTATCGCACTGGATATCTTGGCTGGGCATATCATTTAATTGCCAGAGATTTGCCCGAAGGTGAACATACTCTTCATATCAGGATGAAAAATGATAAATTTCAGGGTAGCGGTAAAAAAGCCGATATTGTAAGTATAATGATTGGGGGTATCTCTGAATCTGCTTCTACAAAAATGATAAGTTCAACACCTGTTTCTGAACAAACAACCAAACAACCATCAAAATCAATGTTTACAATAGACAATATTAAAGAAAAGGACTGGCAATTTATATCTGCAGATAATTCAGCTTTGTATTACATAGGCAGGATTGATACTAATGACCCAAAAGCACCAATATTAATCTGGCAGGGGACAGAAGTTCGCGCAAATTTTTCTGGTAAGAATATCGGTTTTAAATTTGAGAATGCTTCAGGACAGAATTTTTTCAATGTTATCATTGACGGGAAAATAACCATACTCAAGCTTAATGAAGGAGGAACTCATGACTATTTGCTAACTGAAACCTTGCCCGCAGGACAACACGAACTCATACTATATAAGCGGACAGAGTCAATATTCAGTAAATCGGCATTTTGCGGTTTAATCCTTGAAAAAAATGCAAAACTTGGTTCCAAACCACAACCTCTTCCGCTGCGGATTGAATTTTTTGGTGATTCGATGACTGCGGGTGCTTGTAATGAAGACCCTGCTGAAGACCAGTACGCAGATTATTCAACACACAATAATTATTTATCCTATGGTTCAATTACTGCGCGCAATCTTAATGCAGAATATATATCCATTGCTGTAAGCGGGACAGGTATTTGCTATAGTTGGAACCCCATATTTATGGCGGATGTTTACGACAAACTGTATCCCGATAAAATAAGCAAGAGGTATGATTTTTCAGGAAGAAAACCTGACATCGTAGTTATAAATCTCGGGCAAAATGATTATGGATATCCCGCAAGTAAAGGTTTGCCTTTCCCTTCCGATTTTACAGAAAAATATGTTCCACTTGTGCGGAATATCCGTAGTTTATATCCCGACGCTAAAATTGTTTGTGTTGAAGGAGGGATGTCCGCATATCACGATTCAAAGGAATTGCAAGCAGCTTTTGGTAAAGCCATAGATGAATTGAAAACCACAGATAACAAATTATATTCGTATATATTTACTGCATTCAGCTATAACCACCCAAGAGTAGACACCCACGCGAAACTTGCGGAAGAACTAACAGCGTTTCTTAAAAAAGAAATTTTGGGGAAATAATATAGGAGGGATACCCCAATATGCAGCTCTATCCGAAACCGAAAACTGATGCTGAATACGTAGAACTTATTCGAAAACATGTAGGACGCTCAAAATGGCTTGCTTTGTTTCTTGGATGTTTATCCGTCGGTTTTCTGTTAGCATACTGGTTACTGTGGCAGAAGGTTTATGGTTCAGGAGATTCAACAATAAACAAATTAAATGAGACAATTGAGTCTGGAGTTCGCATAGGAATAATGCTTGGTGCGACTGAAGGATTGCTCCTTATCTTTGCTGCATCTCATGCAGTCTTTGCAGTCCAGTATTTGTTGGGCGACAGGACAAAACGACTAATGCTCAAATTTTATGACGAGTTGAAGAAACAGAACAAATAGTTTTAATCGTTATAAATCTTTGTTACTTGCTTTTACGAGTATCTAGTATCGAGCATCCAGAATCAAGAATTAATCTTATCTCTTCTTTCCATCCCTCAAATAGTAAAGCTTTGCTCTGCGGACGTTGCCTTTTTTCAACACTTTTATTTCACTGATTATTGGTGAATGAAGTGGAAATACTCTTTCAACTCCTATGCCGAAACTGTCTTTACGGACAGTGAAAGTTTCTCTTATCCCGCCGCCTTTTCTTTTTATCACTATACCCTGAAACGGATAGGTTTTTTCTCTTTCAGTGATTTTTTCTTTACTGCCTTTCTTTTTATCTCTTTCTTCTTCTGTAATTCTTTCCTTAACTGTAATTGAAACCCTTACTGTATCTCCAACTCTGAAAGGTGTAATATTTTTTCTTAATCTGGGATTTTCTACAGTCTGTCTAATATCTAATAACATTTTGTTGCCCCCCGTTGTTCTTTTTTTATTTCTTTTAATAATTCCCTATCTTTTTTGTTCAAGCTAATCATATCAAGAATTTCCGGTCTTTGAAAATAGGTCCTTCTTAAAGCTTCTTTTCTTCTCCATAGAGAAATTTCTCCGTGGTTGCCGGATAGAAGTATATCAGGTACTTTCATATTTTTAAAGACTGCCGGCCGTGTATATAAAGGGCCTTCTAATATGTTTTGGTAGAAAGAATCTAACTCCATCGATTCTTTGTTTCCCAAAACCCCGGGTATTAGTCTTGCTACAGCATCTACAATAACCATAGCGGCAATTTCACCTCCGCTTAAAACGTAATCGCCTATGGAAATTTCTTCATCGACAAGATTTGTTCTTATCCTTTCGTCTAATCCCTTATAATGTCCGCATATGAGTGTAATAGATGGGTTTTTGGCTAATTCTTTGCTCTTATCTTCGTTTAAAACTTCACCCTGCGGCGTTAAGAGTATCGTTTTGCTTTTTATTTTTTTCTTTTTGTTACCGCTTTTAATCTTTTTTATTGCTTTATAAATGGGTTCTATCATCATAATCATGCCGGCTCCACCACCGTATGGATAATCGTCTGTACTTTTGTGTTTACCCAAGCCAAGTTCTCTTAAGTTGTGCATAAAAATATTGACAAGTCCTTTTTCTTGTGCCCTTTTTATTATGCTCTCCTCAAAAACACCCCGAAACATTTCTGGAAATAGGGTAATTATGTGGATGTCCATTTTCCTTATGGTTAATATCAGCTAACTATGCGTTAACTTGCTTTTTTATCTTTTGGTTTCTCAGCAACGGCTTTTTTAGGTCTGGTTTTAAGAATATTTGCAACTGTAGGAGTAATGAGAGCTCCATTCCCAAGCCAATACGTTAAACGTTCTTTATTTACCTCTACTTTGGCAGGATTTTGATTAGGGTCGTAAGAGCCAAGCTCCTCTATTGTTCTGCCATCTCTTGAGAAACGTACATCTGCAACTACTATTCTGTAATAACTTTGTTTCTTTTTACCTATTCTCTTTAGCCTAACTTTTATTGCCATAATTCCTCCAATTTGAAATTTAAGTTGCTAGTTTAGGTAGCCAACCTTTCTTTTTCATTTCAGTCCCTTTGTTCATCATCTCTTTGATGAACTTGCGGACAGAATAAAATTGTTTTAATAACTGGTTAATTTCTTGGACATTTGTTCCGCTTCCGCTTGCTATTCTTTTCCTTCGGCTTCCATCTATTATCTTCGGGTTACTTCTTTCTTCGGGAGTCATAGATAAAATTATAGCTTCTATATGTTTAAACCGTTCTTCGGAAACATCCATATTTTTCAAAGAAGGTTCTACCGGCAGATAATCCATCATTTTAGATAAAGGCCCCATTTTTTTCATCTGCCGAAGTTGCGATAAGAAATCCTCAAGGTCAAGAGTTTCTGCTTTAAGTTTTTTTACTAATTTTTCGGCTTCATCCTGCTTTACTTCACCTTCGGCTTTCTCTACTAAAGTTAGAATGTCCCCCATGCCAAGTATTCGTGAAGCCAGGCGCTCGGGATAAAATATTTCTAAATCTTCTCCCTTTTCTCCCATGCCTATAAATTTAATAGGTACACCCGTAACTTTTCTAATTGAAATTGCTGCTCCTCCGCGGGTATCCGTGTCTAATTTGGTAAGGATTACACCGGTAATGCCCAGTTTCTCGTTGAAACTTTTTGCAATGTTGACCGCGTCTTGCCCTGTCATGGCATCTGCTACGAATAGAATTTCTTTAGGAGAAATTGCTTCTTTCATCTTTAAAAGTTCATCCATTAATTCATCATTTATATGAAGTCTGCCTTGGGTGTCTATAATTAGTGTGTCTACTCCTGATGAATTAGCTTTTTTTACGGAGTTTAAAGCGATATCAAGCGGGTTTTCCCCTTCTGTTATAACAGGCAGTCCCAGATTTTTCCCGAGGAACTGCAGTTGTTCTCTTGCCGCAGGCCTTTGGGTGTCTGTTCCCGCAAGAAGAATACTTTTGCCTTTATTATGTAAAAATTTAGCCAGTTTACTGCAGGTTGTTGTTTTACCGCTCCCTTGAAGTCCAACAAGCATAATTATGTTTAATTGTGTTGAGGAAAGATTTAAAGGTGATGCATTCTGCCCGAGGAGTTCTATTAGTTTATCATTTACGATCTTAACCAGTTTCTGAGACGGAGTAATACTGTTTAGGACCTTTTGACCTATTGCTTCTTGAGTGACGCTTTCAATAAATTCTTTTACTATACGATAATTTACGTCTGCCTCAAGCAGAGCAAGCTGAATCTCGCGTAATCCTTCTTTTATGTTGCTCTCACTGATTACTCCCTGTCCTCTTAAGTTTTTGAAGATAGTTTGTAATTTATCTGTTAAATTCTGAAACATTTTTTCTTATTCCTTCTTGCCTGTTTCTTCCTGAGGTTTTTCATCAGGAGTCATCTTGTACATTATTTCACCTTGTCTCATCATTCCGAGTTCTTTTCTTGCCATTTTTTCAATATATACTGGGTCATTATTTAATTTGTTAATCTCGATTTGCAGATTTTCATTTTCTTTTCTTAAATCTTTTATTCTCACACTTAAATCTTCTCCTTCTTTCCCGTACCTTACAAGCGTTGAATAGGTGGGGATAAAAAGGTACATTAAGAATCCCCCCAAGCAGGTACAAGCTATTATCAAAAGCCATTTTTTCCCATTTCTCGGATTTCTCATAATTCAAACGGCTTCTTCCCTGCATATCTTGCAAGAGAACCCAATTCTTCTTCTATCCTTAAGAGTTGATTATATTTGCAGGTGCGTTCAGAACGGCAAGGTGCACCGGTCTTAATTTTACCTGCGCCTGTTGCGACTACTAAATCAGCAATAAAAGCATCTTCCGTTTCACCGGAACGATGGGAAACCAAGGAGGTATAACCCGCTTTCTTTGCAATTTGAATGGTGTTAAGAGTTTCTGTCAATGTTCCTATCTGATTAAGTTTTATGAGAATGGAGTTTGCTACTTTCATCTGGATGCCTTTCTTCAGTCGGATCGGGTTTGTGACGAATAGGTCATCGCCTATTAATCTGATTTTACTACCCAATTTTTCAGTCATTAATTTCCAGCCATCCCAGTCGTCTTCTGCCAGGCCGTCTTCGATGAACAATATTGGATACTTTTTTACCAATGAATCATAATAATCAACCATTTCTTTAGAGGAAAGGGTTTTCCCCTCGCTTTCCATCACGTATTTTCCGTCTTTGAGTAGATTTGAGCTTGCAACATCAAGTCCCATGTATACATCTTTCCCTTCTTTATATCCAGCACTGCGGATAGCGTCTATTATCACTTTTATAGCTTCTTCATTTGATGCGAGGTTAGGTGCAAATCCGCCTTCGTCTCCTACGGCTGTAGATAGTTTCTTTGATTGTAATACTCCTTTTAATGTCTGATATATCTCAGCTGCCATACGCAATGCTTCTTTAAAAGAAGGTGCGCCTGCAGGGACTATCATAAATTCTTGTATATCTACATTATTGTCTGCATGCATACCGCCGTTTAAGATATTCAAGCAGGGAGTAGGTAGTAGATTAGAATTTTTCCCGAGATATTTATAGAGCGGGATACCTTTTTCTATTGCAGCAGCTCTTGCACAAGCCATAGAAACGCCAAGCATTGCATTGGCACCGAGTTTACTCTTGTTTGGGGTTCCGTCTAGTAT
>CAIJMQ010000014.1 GCA_903821905.1 uncultured bacterium | reverse complement strand
TCTTCTTTGCTCACTCCGTATTCTTTATCCTCAATTTCGCTCAAATTAATATAAAGCTGATTTTTATCCAAGCATTCAACCAAAAACTTCTTTTGGTCGGCAATTCCCAAATCTGCGAACTCTTTGGCATTTGCGTCAACTGTCTTTGGATCAATTTTGTAGCTCAAAAAGGCGGTTTCTTTCGCCTCTTTCCAGATTTCGACAAGCTCTTTTCCTGTTTTTGCTTTGCCAATTTTTTCAATCCATTCCTCATTCCATTTAGCGAGTTCCATATAAACAAAATCCCCGCCACCTTTCCAATTTAGAACCTTCGAAACACCTCTATCATCAGCGCCATCTAAAACTCTTTTAATCCGCACAACCGGGTCATTTTTCCCATAATTAAGTTGTTCTATGCCAATAAACTGCCTTCCCATTTTATGGGCTACCGCAGACATTGTCCCGCTTCCCAAGTGATAGTCTAGAACAATATCGCCTTGATTAGACCCAATCTCAATAATTCTTGAAATTAGCTTCTCCGGCTTCTTGCCTTTTCTAAAATCAACACCACCTTCATTGTGCAAGTCATTGGGTAGCACATCTGTCCAAATATCTGAAACAGGTTCTGATGGGCTAAGTTTCCCATCTATTTTACGAACACGATCCTTATAAAAAAGAATGACCTGCCCATTAACAACATAATATGGCTCACGCCCTTCTCGTTCTAATTTATAAATAACATCTTTGTTATTTTTGGATTCTTTCTTTAACTTCGTGGCTTCTGCACTTATTGAATTCTCATCTAAATTCGCATAACGTATCACGCTAGACACATTTTCAATAACAAAGCGATCTAGTTCATCATCCCAACTTTCGGCCAAATCTTTCTTAAGAGCTTTTACATCTTTACCGCGCGCCTTAACAAACGCTTGAACCAAAGGAATAAATCGCCATTTTTTATGACCATCCGTAATGTTTTCAATAAAGACCCCATACCTCGGATCTCTATGCCGCACAGCAAAAGCACGGTTAAATTCCCAATTATTTGATTTAGAATATACTAACAAATATTCAGAAACATTAACCACCCCGGGATTGATAACCTTGGGCCCAGAAATTGCACTCCTGCGAATAGTTATTATATTTTTGAAATTTTGATTACCAAAAATCTCATCCAGAATCACCAAAAGATATGCAATTTCTTTAGCATCAATTGACACAAAAATTGCGCCTTCATTATTTAACATTTCTTTTGCAAGCGACAGGCGATTTCTCATGAAAACCAACCAGGTGCTGTGATTAAAGTTATCGTTATAGCTAAAACCATCATTGCCGGTATTATATGGTGGATCAATATAAATTAATTTCACCTTACCGGCGAACTCTTTTTTGAGCGATGTAAGCGCAAGCAGGTTATTTCCTTTGATGATTAAATTGTCTTTGATTGTTCCTTTTTCGTCGCGCTTAAATCCATCTAGCTTGTGCTCCCCCTTCTTATCTATTCTTTTGAAATTTGTAAAAACTTTTGCATCAAGCAAACGGTTAATATCGTCCGGTGCCAAGGTTTCGTTATAAAAAACCTCATCGCGCTCTTGGTCTTCTTTTGTCATTCCACCTTCCAAGACACAGTCTTTGTAGGGCCAAGCCAAAACGACTTCTTTGCCCTCGCTCAAATACTCATCACCAAAAGTTAGACCGATCTTATTTTTGAAGGTGGTATAAGAATCCGGCAAAAACTGTTTGTTGGATACGAAGCGAATGAATTTTTCTTTATCAAAAATCAATACCTTTGCAACCTCAAAAAAGAAGTGTTGTTTTACGGCTTTGTCGGAAAGCAAAAGTTTTATGAGCTCCGGATCGTTCTTGTGCGCCAATTCCTGCGTTTGATTTTTCAAAAGTG
>CAIJMQ010000013.1 GCA_903821905.1 uncultured bacterium | reverse complement strand
TATCCGTTTTTGACACACCTATATTTAATGCGCTAGGTTTTGCCAACGACGCGGTTTCCTTGGCAGTTATTATCGCTTCGTAAACTTTAGACGGCACCTTAAGAAGTACAAAAGGCATTCTTCCTATAGCTATATTTACTAAAGAGAAGCAATATTCTTTGGTAGTTCCGTACGAAAATCATATTGAAGCAGGCATAATTGAAAATCTGAATGTATATCCCATAAAAAATTTAGCTCAATGTGTTAATTTTTTGAATGGCGAGGAAAAGATAGAACCTGTCGAACTTGATATTGAGAAAATTTTTAAGAATACCCGTTCCTACTCTATGGATTTTTCTGAAGTTAGGGGTCAATATCACATCAAAAGAGCTTTAGAAGTAGCTATTTCGGGAGGCCATAATATTATTATGATTGGGCCGCCGGGTGCCGGGAAAACAATGTTGGCGAGAAGATTGCCTACTATTATGCCTGACATTACTCTTGAAGAAGCTATCCAGACAACTAAAATTCATTCGGTGGTAGGTTTTGTGACACCCAATAGCCCTTTAGTGGCATCACGGCCTTTTCGTTCTCCTCATCATACGACATCCGATGTGGCACTTGTGGGAGGCGGTCAGTATCCTCATCCGGGGGAGATTAGTCTTGCGCATAACGGTGTTCTTTTCTTGGATGAATTACCGGAATTTAATCGTGATGTTCTGGAAGCTCTTCGTCAGCCGCTTGAAGACGGAATGATAAACATATCAAGAGCAAGTGGTTCTTTAAGCTATCCTGCTCGCTTCACTTTAGTCTGTGCAATGAATCCTTGTCCCTGTGGTACAGAATGGCAACTTAAATCTTCATGTAGGTGTACTCCATACCAAATACAGAAGTACCGCTCCAAGATTTCAGGGCCTTTGCTTGACAGAATAGATATTCAGATTGAGGTTCCTCCTATCAATTATCAGGAATTAAGTAGCGACATACCTGCTGAAAGTTCCGCTCAAATCAGAGAAAGAGTCAACAAAGCAAGAGCAATTCAAAGAGAAAGATTTTCTTCTGAAGGTAAAAAGAATGAAAATATTATGTGTAATGCCCAGATGGGTCATAGACAGACACGCAAGTTTTGTACTTTAGGCAAAGAAGAAATGGAGCTGTTAAAAATGGCAATGTTTCATCTGAGTCTCAGCGCCAGAGCCTATGATAAGATATTGAAAGTATCCAGAACTATCGCTGATCTTGCCGGTGTAGAACAGATAAATAAAGAGCATCTGTCAGAAGCAATTCAATATAGAACTTTAGATAGAGACTTTTTTCTTCCTTAAGCCAAGAATTTCCCTAAGTTTCTCTTCTGTTCTTCTGTAAGGTTTTCTTCCTTTTATTTCCCAGTTATGTATAGTTGTTTCCGAAACTCCTAATTTCTGGGAAACTTCTTTCATTGTTAAACCTAAATCCATCCGTTTCTTTCTAATCCTTTCACCAAAAGTCTTCGGATTTTTTGGGTATTTGGGATTGTAATCATTAAGATTGATTGTGACATTCAATGTATATACTAATGGTATATCTTTTGGATCTATATCCTGTTCCATTTAACACCTCCTTTTTAATGTAGGGTTATCATTCCCTGAATTGATTTTTCTACTAACTCATATTCAGATACATTCTATAAGAACACAAAAAACACTTTTTCTTCAAATTATTTTAAGGGAAGTTTTATGTCTATTGATTCTGTTAAATAACTTTAGTAAACTCCATTAATACATTTTAAAGGATATCATGAAAGAAAAAATTTTAGTTGTGGATGATGAAAAAGACATAGTAAAAATGTTGGATTACAACTTAAAGAAAGAAGGCTTCAGAACAGTTTCAGCAAATAATGGAGAGGACGCATTAGATTTAGCTAAGAAAGAACATCCGGACTTAATTATATTGGACCTAATGCTACCCCAAATTGATGGGTTAGAGGTCTGCAAGATTCTAAAAAAAGAAAGTAAAACATCTGCTATCCCTATTATTATGCTTACAGCAAAAACTCATGAATCAGATAAAGTTGTA
Source organism: uncultured bacterium (assembly GCA_903821905.1). Taxonomy (GTDB): domain Bacteria; phylum CAIJMQ01; class CAIJMQ01; order CAIJMQ01; family CAIJMQ01; genus CAIJMQ01. The sequence continues at coordinate 9,564 of CAIJMQ010000013.1, read as the reverse complement.
GGCCTTGAATTGGGGGCCGATGATTATGTAACTAAGCCGTTTAGCCCGCGCGAGTTAATTGCCAGAATCAAAGCAGTTTTACGCCGGGTAAAAGAAAAAGATAAAACACCTGAAGTTATAAAAATAGGCGACTTAATAGTAGATTCTTCAAAAATTTCGGTTAGTATTAAAAATAAACTTATAGAACTCACTTCAAAAGAATTTGAGTTATTAACCGCTTTGATAAAAGCCAAAGGCAGGGTTTTATCAAGAAATTACCTCTTGGATTCTATCTGGGGTTTTGACCAAGCTTTAGAAATACAGACCAGGACTGTAGATGTGCATATCCGTAGTCTCCGCAAGAAACTAAAGAGTGAGGCAAGCCACATCGTCACGGTTAAAAATTACGGTTATCGCTTTAAAGTAGATGAAGATTAAAAGCATTAAAATCAAGTTAGCTCTTTCCTATATCCTCATAATTCTTATTTCGTTCGGATTCGTTGCATATTTTCTAGACAAAAATCTGGAAGAAAATTTACTTCAGGAAATCAAATCATCACTCTTAAAAGATATAGACCTCATTGGAAACCAGTTAATCATAGAAAATCTAATTAAAGAAGATATCATTTATCTGGACTCATTTTCAAAACAATTAGGTCAAAAAGCTAATTCAAGAGTTACGATTATTAATACCCAAGGCAAAGTTCTTGCCGATTCAGACGAAAGCTTGGAAGCGACTGCCAAGTTAGAAAATCATGCCTCTCGCCCCGAGGTGAAAGCCGCCTTAGATGGAGAAATTGGCGAAGAGATTAGATACTCTACAACTTTAAAAATTGACATGTTGTATATAGCAAAACCAATTATGTATCAAGGTGCAACACGTGGTGTTCTAAGGTTAGCCTTACCTCTGTCTAATGTGAAGAATACGTTGGGCATAATCAGGAGAACCATTCTTTTAAGCTTGTTTTTTGCGTTAGGTGTTGCTCTTGTTCTGGGTTCTATGTTTGCAGCCGGTATTATTAGACCTATCAACAAAATTATGAATATCTCTCGTAACTTTGCTAAAGGTGATTTTAAGCATGAGATACTGCTTGCCTCAAATGATGAGATAGGCGAACTCGCTCAAATTCTCAACGCAATGGCAAAGAATCTGGAAGAAAAAATCGCTCAAGTTCAACTGCAGAACCAGCAATCAAAAGCAATCCTTGAAAGCATGATTGAAGGTATTGTGGTTGTAGACAGTTCAAATAAAATAATCTCTTTAAATTCCAGTGCAGAAAAGATATTTAGCATTACAAAAGAATCGTCCAAAGATAAGAATTTTCTGGAGGTGATTCGCAATAATGATATTGAAGAAATTATTAAAACTGCTTTGCAAAACGGCAAGTTCATATCTAAAGAGCTTTATTTAGTTTGGCCACTAAAGAAGGTTTTTGAAATAAATGCCATCCCCATTTTTGAAAATAAAACTCCCAGCGCATGTCTTTTAGTCATACATGATATTACAGAAGCACGAAAATTAGAGACTGTCCGAAAAGATTTTGTAGCAAATGTTTCTCATGAGTTAAAAACTCCCCTCACTTCTATTAAAGGATTCATTGAAACTTTATTAGATGGAGCATTAGAAGATAAAGTTAATAGTCGCAATTTTCTTAAAGTTATTCAGGAACATGCTAATCGTTTAGATAATTTAGTTAATGACTTGCTGAAATTGTCATATCTGGAATCGAAGGAAGTAATCCTGCAAAAAGAAGATACCAATATTAGAAATTTATCCAAGCAGGTTTTAGATAGCTTTAAGTCTCAGCTAAAAAATATTAAGCTAAATAACGAGTTACCCGCTAATTTATCATTAAAAATTGACAAAAATAAAATAGAGCAAGTGTTAACTAATCTGATAGATAATGCCATAAAGTTTAACCGAGAGAAAGGAACCATTAATATTAGACACGAAGATTTGCCTGATAAAATTAAAATCGTAATTGAAGATTCTGGAATTGGTATCCCCGTAAAAGATATCCCTCGTATTTTTGAGCGGTTCTATCGAGTAGATAAAGCTCGTTCGAGCCAGCTTGGCGGAACAGGCCTAGGTCTTTCTATTGTAAAACATATTATTGAATTGCACGATGGTAATGTCGGAGTAGAGAGCACCGAGGGCTTTGGTTCAAAATTCTTTTTTTACCTTCCTAAATAACCACTTTTTTACTTCTTTTAATTTTACCTACGTTTAACCTCTTCTTGAAGCATACTTAACACCTGCATTTTATACTTTACTCAAAGAATAAAAAGGAGGTGTGGTATGAAAAGAATATTTTCACAGATACTAAACTCCATAACAGACTTCTTTAACAAAATCATAGACCAAGAAGCGAGAAGAGTCATTGATTTTGATAACCGCACTTTGGGGGTCTGAATCGGAAGAGGTTTTAATTTATATGCATTCAATTGAAATGGAAACCATTAAGAAAGGAGGGGTAAAAAATGGGGTGGCAAATATTTCTTTAAAAGAAACTAAACGTCAGTTGTTCCACACATCTATAGTAAAAAGAAAAGATGGGGTGTATCACTTAATTATAGGAAAAAGAAAAGGAGGAAGGGAGCATGAAAAAGAAGTTCTTAACAATGTTGGTGTCCGTAATGATGTTGTTTACAGGTAGGGTATTTGCGAGTGACGTGGATATTCTTTTGCAAAAGTTAGTTGAAAAAGGAGTTTTAAGTGCTGGTGAAGCACAGGAAATAAAAACAGAAACAGAAGAACAAGTTAAAAAGGATGTAGCTGAAGGAAAATCTTCAAGCCTTCCACAGTGGGTGCAGAATGTAAAGATGAAAGGAGATTTTAGATTAAGATATCAGAATGACCATGTGAATGAAAATGCTGACGATAGAAATAGAGGGCGGATTAGACTTAGATTAGGGACAGATTATAAAGCTAACGACAAGTTATTAATCAGCGCAGGATTAGCAACTGGTCTTAGTGATACAGGAGGTTCCACAGTTAATAAAGATTACATCCGTTCCACAAACCAAACTTTTACAGATTCGTTCTCAAAACACCCTATAGATTTAGACTATGCCTACGCAAAATATATGGCTACACCGTGGCTGAATGTTATAGGAGGAAAGGTATTGTTAAAAGATGCGCTGTGGGAGCCGGGAGATTTGATGTGGGACACTGATATAACTCCCGAAGGAGTTGTGCTTGACGTCTCCAAGCAATTGAATCCTGCTACAATTTTCTTTGTTAAAGGAGACTTTCTTGTTTTACAAGAGGACGCATCTAAAAAAGATGACGTCTTATTCCATGTCCAACCCGGTATCATCTATAGTTTTAACGATAGAATCTCTTTAAAAGCAGCTTTAGCTTATGATGATTTTGAGGTTGGGCATAGTACAGGACATCCTGCCTTAAAGGGTAGCTCCGCGAGCAATTCTTGGTCCGCCGGGACTACTTGTACTCCCCGGCAAGATATTACGAATATAATGCCTGCCTTTCAGCTCACAATAAATACACCATTCAAGGATTTTAACTTATTTGCCGATGTTCCCCAGCTTAATTTCTTCGGTGAATATGTGAAAAATATGCTTACAGATGCTAAACCACATAATGAAGGATATATGGTTGGCTTAGGTTTGGGTGCTGCAAGTATTGCAAACCATGGAGATTGGCAAATTTCTTATAATTATGCCAGTTTAGAAAAAGATGCAGTTTTGGATATATTACCGGATTCAGACCGTATGGGGGGTAAAACAGACATAGAAGGGCACGAACTAATATTCCAGTATGGTCTTGCTAAAAACACCTGGCTTTCATTTGATATTTACCGCACTCAGATGTTAGAAAGTCCCCATACTCCTGAGGGTGTAGTACAAGTAGATTGGAATATGAAGTTTTAACGAAATAAATTTTACATAGATTTTACATAAACTTAATATCAAATAATAATTAAGAGTATAAAATTGGAATAGAAAAAGGAGGATACGATGAAAAAGCTAATTACAGTAGTAACCCTGATGGGATTTCTTTTGGGATTTTCGTTTCTATCCCATGCTGCGGAAAAGATTGTGTTGGCAGGTTCAACAACGGTTTTGCCGATTGCTCAAAGAACAGCAGAGGTATTTATGCAAAAAAATCCTTCAGCCGATATAATTGTGCGTGGGGGAGGCTCTGGTGTTGGGATTGCTTCAATAATTGATGGGACATGTGACATTGCCGATTCTTCACGGCCTATACAAAGCGCTGAATTAGAAAAAGCTGCTAGCAATGGCAGAGATATAAAAGCGCACGTCATAGCCATGGATGGTATTGCTGTGATTGCCCATCCCACGAATAAAATAAGCGCCTTAACCAAGAATCAGGTTAAAGACATTTATACTGGAAAAATCTCAAACTGGTCACAATTAGGTGGGGGTGACCAAAAGATAGTAGTTATCTCACGTGATACTTCAAGTGGCACCTTTGAGGCATTTGGTGCATTGGTTTTAAATAACGAAAAAGTCAGAACGGATGCTTTAATGCAAGCCTCAAATCAGGCAGTTTCTTCTACTGTAGCGAGCACACCTGGTGCAATTGGATATGTGGGATTAGGGTTCATTTCTTCATCTGTAAAAGCATTATCTATTGATGGAATAATGCCCACAAAAGATACAGTACTTACCAATAAATATCCAATAGGTAGACCTTTGTTTATGTATACAAATGGAACACCTAAAGGATTAGCTAAAGAATTGATTGATTTTATAAAGAGCGCCGAAGGCCAAAAATTAGTAGAAGAGGAAGGTTTTGTGGGGTTAAAATAAAAAACAAACAACTCTCCTTAACCCCTGCGAGCAACGGCTTGAGCTGTTGCTCGCAAACTTAGCAATTTAACATGTTATATTTATGAGCCGTATAAGAGAGAATATATATAAATGGTGTTTTGCAGCCCTTGCTTTTGCTTCTTTGATATTTCTTGTCGGTATAGTAATTGTACTTTTTAAAGAAGCACTGCCTATATTTAAAATTGTTACACCTTTCCAATTTATTTTCGGAAAGTTTTGGTATCCGACATATTCACCAGCGGAATTTGGGATCCTGCCTTTGATATTGGCTTCTGTCTGGGTTTGCTTAGGAGCAATGCTTGTATGCGTACCTTTAGGTGTAGGAAGTGCACTTTATCTTAACGAACTTGCCAGCAATAGACAAAAAGCCATATTAAAACCGATGGTTGAAATCCTGGCTGGTATCCCTTCGATTGTATATGGCTTTTTCGGAATGGTAATTCTGGCACCTTTCTTGCAAAAATTACTGCATTTACCAATTGGTCTTTGTGCTTTTACTGCCAGTTTAACTTTAGGAATTATGGCAACTCCAACCATATGTAGTATCGCCGAAGATGCACTTAGCTATGTCCCTCGCACTTTTAGAGAAGCCTCTTTCGCCTTAGGCGCAAACAGATGGCAGACGCTTACTCGGGTAGTTATACCTGCAGCTGGTTCTGGAATTTCAACGGCAATCATTTTAGGAATGAGCCGTGCAGTAGGTGAAACAATGACCGTGCTTATGGTTGCTGGAGGAGCGGCAGTAATACCAAAATCATTCTTTGACCCGGTACGACCTATGACTGCGACAATCGCCGCCGAGATGGGAGAAGCTTCAATGGGAAGTCCGCATTATCATGCGCTTTTTGCTATTGCACTTGTTCTATTTTTAATTACTTTCATCTTTAATATTATTGCTGAACTAGTAAGTAGAAGATTCAGATTAAAACTGGGGCTTGCAGGATGAGAAAAGATATTACACAAAAAATAGGTTTTAGTTTTTTAGGATTTTTTATGGCTATCACTATTTTATTCTTATTCTTGATTATTTATTTTGTGGGAGCAAGAGGCATAAAAGTTATTTCTTGGGAATTTTTAACGCAAGGGCCGCGTAATGCCATGACAGAAGGAGGTGTGGCGCCGGCTATTTTAGGCACATTATATCTTACTCTGGGTGCAATTTTGTTCTCCTTGCCTTTAGGATTGGCTTGTGCGATTTATCTCTGTGAGTATTCTCCTCAGGGTTACGTTGTCAATCTTATTAGAATGGGAGTAAACAATTTAGCTGGGGTTCCGTCGGTTGTTTTTGGATTATTTGGCTTAGCAGTATTTGTAAAATTGTTTGGTTTCGGAGTATCTATTCTTTCCGGCAGTCTAACACTTGGGATTTTGGCACTGCCGGTAATTATTTCTGCAACTCAGGAAGCTCTGTTGGCGGTACCTCAGTCCTTACGCGAGGCATCTTTAGCATTGGGTGCAACTAAATGGCAAACAATAAAAAGGATAGTTTTACCTGCTGCTACACCCGGTATACTTACCGGTGTAATCTTAAGTATAGGAAGGATTGCAGGTGAAACAGCTCCTATTTTATTTACAGCGGCGGCATTCTACATAAGGGGTTTCCCTAAATCTATTTTCTCTGAAGTAATGGCACTGCCATATCATATATATGCGCTTATGACAGAAGGCACACACCCGGAAAAACAAACTGCGATTGCATATGGATGTAGTTTGCTTCTTTTGATTCTGGTTCTTGCAGTTTCTTTTATTGCGATTTTTTTACGCCAGAAACAGAGGAGTTCTTACCATGGATAAAGAAATAAAAATTAGAGTGCAGGATGTTAATTTTTTCTATGGCAAGCACCGCGCCCTAAAAGATATAAATTTGGGTATTCTTAGCAACCGAATCACCGCAATAATTGGCCCTTCAGGGTGTGGAAAATCAACGTTCATTAGATTGCTTAATCGCATGAATGAACTTATTCCCAACACTACATTAACCGGGCGAATTTATTTAGATGAGCAGGATATTTTCAGCTCCTGTATGGATCCAGTAGAACTTAGAAAGCGTGTTGGTATGGTATTCCAAAAACCAAACCCTTTCCCAAAAACTATTTTTGAAAACGTAAGTTACGGATTGGTAGTAAATGCCATAAAAAATAAAAGCTTTATTGAAGAAACAGTTGTTAAATCACTTCAAAAAGCAGCTCTATGGGAAGAGGTAAAAGATAGATTGCATGACAGTGCCTTAAAACTGTCCGGGGGACAACAGCAACGGCTTTGCATTGCCAGATGTCTTGCGGTTGATCCGGAAGTACTTCTTTTTGATGAACCGTGCGCCAGCCTTGACCCTATTTCTACTAGAAAAATCGAGGAATTACTTTTAGAGTTAAAAAAAGATTATACTATTGTTATAGTTACACATAATATGCAACAGGCGGCACGTGTCTCAGACTACACTGGATTTTTTCTTTTAGGCGAGTTAATAGAGTTTGATAGGACAGGGACTATCTTTAAGGCGCCAAAAGATAAAAGAACCGAAGACTATATTACAGGAAGGTTTGGTTAAAATATGAAAAAAGTTTTATTTGTTTGTATAGAGAATTCTTGTCGCAGCCAGATGGCTGAAGGTTTTGCCAGAAAGTTTGGTAAAGATATTTTAGAACCATATAGTGCAGGTTCCAAACCTTCTCAGAAAATAAACCCGGATGCAATAAAAGTTATGGAAGAACTTGGCATCAACATCTCGTCTTATAAACCCAAGGGTTTTAAAGATTTACCCATAACAACTTTTGATTATGTAATTACTTTGGGTTGTGGGGATGTATGTCCTTTTATACCTGCAAAAGAACACATTGATTGGCATATTGATGACCCAAAAGGAAAAGATATAGAATATTTCAGGAAGATAAGAGATTTTATAGAGGATAAAGTAAAAGGATTGATACAAGAAATCAAATTAAAATCAGGGGGATAAAATGGCTACCCATTTCGATGAAGAACTATACGAGTTAAAGAATGAAATATTGAAGATGAGCACTTTTGCAGAAGAGGCGATTTTTAAATCTATAGAGTCACTCAGAAATCGCGACAAAAAAATGGCACAAAGCGTAATGGATAATGATGTTCGGGTTGATGCGCTGGAGTTAAAGATAGACGAGAAGTGTATAGATTTAATTGCAAAACATCAACCCGTTGCTCAAGACCTGCGTTTTATAACTACGGGGATGAAGCTAAATGCGGAATTAGAGCGTATTGCGGACTTAGCGGTAGATATCTGCCAACGAGTTTTGGAGTTAGTAGATAAACCCTTACTGAAACCACTCATAGATATACCCAAATTATCTGCTATTGCGCAAAAAATGGTTCACAACTCTATAGATGCTTTTATCAAAAAAGATGTGGATTTAGCTAAAAAAGTAATTTTATCTGATTCAGAAGCAGACCAACTTCGTAATCGTGTGCAGGAAGAATTAGTTAATGATTATATGAGCCGTGACCCTTCAACTGCCAGCCGCGCAGTGTCACTACTTCTTATTGCCCGTCATCTTGAGCGTATCTGTGACCATGCGACAAATATTGCAGAAGATGTTGTTTATATGGTTAAAGCCAAAGTAGTAAGGCATCATCCTGAAAAATTGGAATAGTTCAGTCAAGTAAGAAACTCTTCAATTTTCCCATGGTAGCTTTTTGAGGTTTCTTCATTTTTTCACATTCAAGTCTTCTAATTGTAGTAACTTCAAGCCCTAATTTCTTTGCAGCTTCTTTCTGGCTAAGATTCAAGTCTAACCTTTTTTGCCTGAATTTTTGGCTAAACGTGATAGGATTAGAGGGATAATCTCTATATATCAGAACAGCAGGAAGTTTTAAATCAAGGGTATCTTGCAGATTCCTGACATCTCCATATTGTGGCATATTCCTGTCTTTCTCCCAATTTATCACTGTATCTTCATCAATGCCTATTAACTTAGCCAGCTCTTTTGCATATAATCCCTTATCCATCCTCGCCTTTCTTATTCTCTCTCCCAAGGTTTGTGGATTTTTAGGGTAAGATGGTTTAAAATCATTCAGGTTAATTGATAATTCAAGTGTATACACTAATGGGGGCAAAAAGTTTGTATTCTGTACTGCATGGATGTCCCTGCGGTTATTTCACTCATCCGGATAAAGAATGCACTTGCACTCTACACCAGATACAAAAATATCGTTCTAAAATATCAGGCCCTCTACTTGATAGAATAGACATACAAATAGAAGTCCCCCCACTCAAATTTGCTGAGGTTTCAGATAGTAAAGACGCTGAAGAATCTCAGAATATAAAAGAAAGAGTAAACAAAGCAAGAAAAATTCAGCTTGAAAGATTCAAACACAAAAAATATTTTTGTAATGCTTTTATGAGCAACAAGGACATTAATATTTACTGTAAGGTGGATGAAGCTGGCAGTAATCTTCTTAAGCAAGCTATGGCAAAATTAGGTTTAAGTGCCAGAGCCTATCATAAAATATTAAAGGTGAGTCGAACAATTGCTGATTTGGAAGGTGAAGATGAAATCAAATCCTCTCATATCGCCGAAGCCATCCAGTACAGAGTTCTTGATAGAAACCTTGAGGTGTAATTATGGTGAATCTGCCTTCTGGAGTTACTTCAATTCTTATGGGATACCTTCCATCTATTTTAATAATAGAAGTTGTTTTATTTTATAATATAAATATTATATAGTTATATTTGTTTAAATGAGATAAGGAGGTTTGGTGTTAGAACATATCGCAAAAGAAGCTTTTTCAACC
>CAIJMQ010000012.1 GCA_903821905.1 uncultured bacterium | reverse complement strand
TTTCTCCTATTTCTTCCATACCCAAAACCAAAGCAAACTAATATATAAATCTTTCGTTTCCACGCATAATCTTTTAGGCACAAAAAAATAACAAATATATAATAAGCCGAACGGCGCCTAGTTCATAACCACCTACGAAACAAGCGGTTACGATTTCGTACCTGGGGTCTAAAATACCAGTTAAAATCCCAGCTTAAATACCACCTTCTTTTTCACTAAAACCTTTTATGTTTTTTAGAGCTATCTCAGTATTTCTGCCTTTGGTTACTGCCTCATAGGAGGCTCTGGCCATCGCAGCAATTCTCTCTAACTGCTCCCATAGTTTTTTATTTGCCATTTTCAAATCATTTATCTCTTTCTCCAATTCATGCTTTTTCTCTTCCGGTAAATCCTCGATTTTGTAAACCTGATTCTTGAGCATATTCTTTATTTCTGACTTATCCAGGTGAGTATATGTATAGCTCATGTCTTTTGAATGCCCCATGAATTTAATTGCTGTTTCTTTTGATATTTTATTCTCATCTGCAAGCCTATAAAGCTCGGTAGCTCTTGAATGTCTTAATAAATAATTCCACCCCTGTCTTCCTAATGCTTTCTTAGACAATTCCCTGAACCACATAGAAACAGCATTTTTGGAAACAGGCACATTATGCTCTTTTGAATGAAAAACATATATGCTTATTATTCCATGATTATGCTGTTCATCTTTAAGCTTCCGAAGGTAGAAAGTCGCCTCTTTTACGAAGACTGTTCTTGCCTTTTTTGTCTTTGTTGAATAGATATTAACCTCGCTTATATCTCCATCTACATTAAATTTTATATCATCCCATTTTAGAGACCTTGTTTCTATTGTCCTTAATCCTGCCTCATATTGAGTTAAAACAAATGCCTTCCAGAACATTTGAGTTTCATGCCTTACCATTTTCTCGATATCCTCATGGGAGAAGATTGTCTGTGCATTAATCCTTTCCTCGTTCCTTGGATTTGCGTTCTGCCTAATATCCTCTAAGCCTGCAAATCTCATGCTCCAATCAGGGAAGGCGAATTTCAGAAAATTCTTAAAGTCAATCTTCAATCCATTCTTTACTTCAGTTTTGAGCCAAGAGGTATTGATTATAGCTGTAATTTCCCTTACTTCATTAAGGTCAATGTTTCTCAAGTCTTTCTGGAAGATGTACCTTAACTGAAGTATGTATCTTTTTACATCAGTTAAATCATTCTCAGCAGATATTCCCCTTGCCTTCCTATACGTTGAATATTCTTCTAAAAACTCCTTCTCAGAATTAGGCAATTCTTCATAAAACTTCCAGATCTCGTTTCTCTTGAACTTAGGGTATTCTTTAAACATGGAAAACAAAGGAAAGATCAGTTTATAAATGTAGCGTTTCTAGGTTAAGAAAAACCTTCCCATTGTCCCACGTCGGCAATTGATTTCTTAACCTTACGTCGCTTGAGTTCACAACATCCTAGGTTAATTAGTTAGATTTATCAGTTTTAAGCTTTTCTGTGTACCATGAAGGAACTTGATATTTCCCACCGTGCTATGCTGGGATGTGTTTTCCAAACTCTCTATGGCGTTTCAAGCCATACAAGAGCTTGATACATCTTATATAATCATCACTTTAAAAATTTATTGAATCCCCACATAATCTTCTTTCAACTTTATTCAAAATTCCCAATTAATATTCTTTGCTGAAAATGTATATAAAGTGTTACTCCTTTGGAATTAAAACAACGGGAGGAAAATAAAAATGGAACAAGAAAATCTAGACAAAAATCAGGCAGAAAGAATCGAGCCCAAAATTCGCGTCAGCAGGGATGGCAAGTGGCTTATTATAAGGGTGCCGGGAGTTGAGCAGCCGATCATAAAGTCGGTAAACTACATCAAGGCAATCCTTGAGAATGCAGGGAAGAATAAAAGCTACGGCCTAGACATAGAGAAAATAAAGAGTTGAGGGAAAAATGACTAAGGAAGACCTGGAAACGCGAGCAGGCAAGGCCGTGCTTAGGATAGAGAAGAAAATGAATGACATAGACAATGTGCTGCGGGACTTAGGCATGAAGCTGTGCCATGTGATAAAGTATAAGGGCAATTATTACAGCACCCCGGAAGGCATTGACTATGAGAATTAATATAGATTGCTGAAAAGACAATAAAACCGCCGTTTTTTATTTATTTTTATGGCGTGTCTTTATTGTAATGAAAAAGATCCTTTGAAGCTTAATTTTAGCACGCGGGTCATAAACGACAAAGTAAAAACTATTGAAGTGTGCTTTAGCTGCTATTGGCGAGAGAAATTTGTAGCTGAGGGAGAAAATGGAATACAAAGAAAACATACGATTGGAAAGACATTATTTGAACAGCGAGAGCCCTCAGTACTACAAAGCCGAGTTAAACTCCGAAGATAAAGATAATATATTAAGAGATATTTACAAAAGTATTCGGATGTTTTATGAGCTTGTTCATGAAGCAAAGAAGAAATCTTCTAAAGATCAATGACGCGAACGAGTGAGTAAAAATATCTTTCTTTAGAATTATTTTCTGCTGCTGTTTATAAGAGACTTAGCCTCAGACATAGAGATCTCTTTTCTTGCATTATCTTCTTTGTCAACAGGAACCAAATAGACCTTGCTTAGGTAGGGCTGCGCATAATTAAGTTTTCCATAAACAATATGTGAATAAATAGGCAGTAAAAGGCAGGGTTATAAGCAGATTAAAGATATTTATCGACGAGGATTGCTTATTTTCGAAGAATAAAAAAGGTTCACTCTTCTGATGAAAGGTGAACCTAATGGCAATATATCAATAAAATCTGAGGCAGTCAAGCAAAATACCTGCCTGTGTTATTCAGGACAGTGAGCATCTTTCTCGGCAAACGGAAAAGAAGGTACCCCTCCTTTCATTCTTATTCTCCATTTACCCATATCTTTCACAAGAATAAATCCCCACCATCCCGGATCCTCATAAATCTGCATCCCAACCCTGACCTCCCGATAATATATCCATGTTTTATTTTCATTCATTAGAGTCATTGATTTTTCATTTAGTACAACAAAATCAGCAAGCGAAAATATTTCTTTTGATTCAGGCGTGAGATACTCATAAGCCAGTCTGTAATCTTTCTTTTTTAAGGCAAGAATATACTGCTTTGCAACCTGCCGCGGATTTAATGTCATGATATTTCGCTCATTCAACAAATTCATCATATCATAGCCAAATTCAATCCTTATCAATTGAGCAACACATAAAATCAAACACAAAAGCATCATTCCAAATACAATCTTAAATAATCTGTTCATTGAATAACTCCTTTCTTTTTTGCGATTTACATTCAGAGTAAAAAGGGCAGTTTAGAAAAAGTCATGCCCAGGACTCTTTGGTATTGGTATTGATTTTAGCTTTTCCCCGCTCTTGTCCTTGTCTTTATATAGGCAAGTAAGGAAGATGTTTTCATCCTTCCTCAGGGTCTGGTTTTAAAGTCCAGAAACTTACGCGCTGTATGCCTCCAGGACAACTTTCTCTAATTTTTCCTTTAGAGAGTCGTCAAGGCACATCACCGTGGGGTAAAATTTCCCGTCTTTTCCTGAAACCTGAGGCATTGTTACGAATAAACCCTCCTTACCCTCGATGATTCTTACTCCTTTTACAAGCAGCTGTCCTATTACGATATCAACAAACGCCTTAAGAGC
>CAIJMQ010000011.1 GCA_903821905.1 uncultured bacterium | reverse complement strand
TTAGGCTTTACATCAAACGTATTGTGTTAATACATCTTAATAATCCTAACAAGTTTATTTCTATCTTTATCCATTTTCTTTCACTTGATTATTTATCTTGCTGGATTATATGTTAGAATAAATTTTCAATCAAACCTTTAATAGAAAAACATTTATGTTTAACCTGGTATCTAACTTCAAACCCAAAGGCGACCAGCCGCAAGCTATCGAAAAATTAACCGAAGGATTGAAACGCGGTTACAAAGAGCAGACACTTCTGGGCGTTACGGGTTCAGGCAAAACTTTTACCGCCGCCCACGTCATAGCCAACATAAATAAACCCACGCTTGTAATTTCGCACAACAAAACATTGGCAGCACAACTCTATTCCGAATTCAAACAATTTTTTCCCAATAACGCCGTTGAATATTTCGTCAGCTATTATGATTATTATCAGCCCGAAGCATATCTTCCCATGAAAGACCTCTATATAGAAAAGGACTCTTCTATAAATGAGGATATTGACAGATTAAGATTGAAAGCGACTTCAAGTTTATTCTCGCGTGATGATGTAATAATTGTTGCAAGTGTCTCCTGCATTTACGGGCTTGGCTCGCCTGAAGAATGGCAAAACATGGCATTGATACTTGAGAAAAACAAAAAATATAATCGCCAGCATATACTTGAGCGACTTATTCAAATGCAGTACGAAAGAAATGACATCAATTTCAAAAGAGGAACATTTAGAGTACGAGGCGATACAATAGAAATTTTCCCCGCCTATGAAGAAACCGCTTTAAAGATAGAAATGTGGGGCGATGAGATTGACAAGATGAAAGAAATCAATCCTTTAACAAACCACACTGTCAGAGATTTAAATAAGATAATGATATACCCTGCAAAACATTTTGTCGCCAGTCAGGAGAGTTTAAACACCGCAATCAAGACAATAAAGATGGAACTCAAGACCCGTCTTGCTGACCTGAACAAACAACATAAACTTCTTGAAGCACAGCGGCTAGAAACACGTACAAACTACGACATGGAGATGCTTCAGGAATTAGGACATTGCCCGGGAATAGAAAACTATTCACGCCATCTTTCTTTAAGAAAACCCGGCTCGAAACCTTACACTCTCATTGACTACTTCCCGAAAGATTTTCTTTTAATAATAGATGAATCACACGTTACAATCCCTCAAATTCACGGTATGTATAACGGCGATAGAGCCCGAAAAGAAACGCTTGTAGAATACGGTTTTCGTCTGCCATCGGCTTTAGATAACAGGCCTTTGAGATTTGAAGAATTCGAAAAGATAATGAATAAGGTAATTTTTGTATCGGCAACACCTTCTCCATTCGAATTAAAAAGAAGCAAACAAATTGTCGAGCAGATAATAAGGCCAACCGGTCTTGTAGACCCGAAAATCATTGTCAAACCAACGGAACACCAGATAGATGATTTACTTGAAAGAATAAGACAAAGAGCGGAAAAACACGAAAGGATTCTTGTAACAACACTCACTAAGAGAATGGCTGAAGAATTAGCTGAATACCTTTCCGAGATGGGTGTAAAGGTAAGATACCTCCACTCCGAAATAGAAACAATAGAAAGAGTTGAAATCTTAAGCGATTTAAGAAGAGGCAAATTCGATTGTCTTGTAGGAATAAACTTATTAAGAGAAGGACTGGACCTGCCGGAAGTATCACTCGTAGCCGTCCTTGATGCTGACAAGGAAGGATTCCTTCGCTCGGAAACATCACTAATTCAAGTCATCGGAAGATGCGCAAGGAATGTGGGAGGCGAAGTAGTAATGTATGCCAATGAAATAACTAATTCTATGGAAAAAGCCATCCGAGAAACAGAAAGAAGAAGAAAACTACAGACGGATTATAACCTCAAAAACAACATAACTCCCAAAACAATAAAGAAAGAAATCGTTGATCTGCTGAAGAGAGAAATCAAAACAAAAGCAGAAAGTTTACATCTTATTTCTTTAGTGAGAGAAAGAGGGATAAGATACACAATTGAAGATGAATCTTTAATTTCCGAACTTGAAACCGAAATGCTCAAATCCGCCAAAGAACTTGAATTTGAAAGGGCTGCAGTAATACGAGACGAGATAAAACGAATAAAAGAAAATATGGCGAGGAAATGAGCTATAAGCTTTAAACATACTATTTACATTTTAAAAGTTCACTTCAATTAAATACCTTATTTATTCTCTGATTGTGTTTACCTCCATCTGATTTGCTCCCCTCCAGATTTGTTACTGCAAATCTAAATGGAGGGACAAGTCACAAATCAAAGCGATGGGGGTTATCGTGTATCCGCCAATACATTCAGTGCAATATTTACCAAGGTACCTTGTTGCATTCATGAGTTAATACTTGTTGGTTTCCTCCGAAAGCGGATAACGATAAGCGACACAAAATAAGCGATTATTCCGATTGTTATCCCCACAACCGCACCACCTAAAAACAAAGCTCCAACAGCACTGCCAAGTATCTTTATATGAAAACTCTTAAAAGAACTAACTGAAAAAATCAATGGTATCCTCAAAATTTTAGTCCCAACCCAATAATCAAAAAAATATACAAAGGGGACCATCGGTATAAAAGAGAATACATTGCTTGATAGAAACATTGATATGACATTTACCTTTTTATATAAACTTCCTATAACAACAACCACTGCAGTTTTAAACCCTTCTATAGGAAATATCCCCACAAAAGTACCAATACCAATGCCAAGGGCAATTTGATGCGGACTTGTACGAGATAGTGTTTCCTTTTTAATCTTTTCCCACAGTTCTCTTACTTTATTATTTTTCATATATTCATCTTTTAATTATAAAAGTGATTTTACTCGTTATGGGAACAGGCATCAAGGGAATATGGCTCGTATATACGCTTGACAGACTAAATATAATAAATTATACTTTTGTGCATAAATCATGGAAAGCATACAAATCATACTATAAATAATAAGTAAACTTTTCCTGGACAGTCTCATCCAAAACTAGAAATTACGGGAAATAAAGTAAAAGGAGGTTTTTAAAATGGCTAAATTTCACGGGCCTAAAATATATGGCACTGTAACGGTCGGAGAACGAGGTCAGATTGCAATACCCGTAGAATTAAGGAAATATTTTGGAATAAAGGCAGGAGATAAACTGTTTGTCTTCTCTAAGGGAAAAGAATTTATTAATCTTATCCCTGCGGGACAATTCAATGAATTCTTAACCAATATGACTGAAATGTTTGCAAAGATAAAAAAAGATAACCCGGATATAACCAAATGAATAAATTTATAAGAGCGACAATAACCATATTATTTTTGGGCTTTCTTTCGCACAATGCTTGGGCTGAAGAGATTTTAACCTGGGACAATTGTATTGCTGAAGCGAATAAAAATAATCCTAATTTAATTTCTGCTCAAGAAACAGTAAATGCACAGAAAGCGGGAAAAACCATAACTGCAAGCAGTTTATATCCCCAAATTAACAGTAGTGCAGATACTTCAAGGACAAAAACAACTATTAATGACAAGTCAAATCCTGCTGTGGATTCTTATTCTTATGGTGTTACCGGCAGACAACTTATATTTAACGGGTTAAAGACCATTAATGACGTAAACTCAGCTTCTGAAAATATAAAAGCTTCACAGCAGGCATATCGTTTCACTTCTTCAGAAGTGCGATTAAACTTACGCACTGCATTTGTTAATCTTCTGAAAGCACAAGAATTGGTCAAGGTAAGTGAAGAAATAGTAAAAATTAGAAATGACAATTTAGCGCTGATAAATCTGCAGTATCAATCTGGACTTGAGCATAAAGGCGCTCGGTTGACGGCAGAGGCTAATCTTGCCGAAGCTCAATTTGAACTTGCACAGGCGAAAAGAAATGTAGAACTCACTCAAAGACAACTTACCAAAGAGATGGGACGCTTGGAATTTCAACCTATATCTGTAAAAGGAGATTTCACTGTTCGTGATACTACAAAAGAAAAGCCGGACTTTGAAGAAATAGTAAAAAATAATCCTTCACTCTTGCAAGCCACATTCAAGAAGAACTCAGCTTCGTATGGTGTCAAATCTGCATACGGTAATTTTTTACCAGAAATTTCGGGTACCGCAGGAGCAAGTAAAAATGGTTCTGACTGGCCGCCCGAAAACGAACAATGGAATTTGGGACTGAGTTTAAGTATGCCGATATTTGAGGGAGGGTTAAGAACTGCTCAGGTATCTCAAGCACAGGCTCAGTATAGACAGGCGGAAGCAGACGAACGCAATACAAGAGATGCCGCTGTTGTGACCCTTGAACAAACCTGGGCTTCATTACAGGATGCTATTGAAACAGTTGAAGTTCAGAGTAAATCGTTGGAAGCAGCACAGGAGCGTTCTAAAATAGCGGAGGCTCAATATTCAATTGGGTTTATCAATTTTGATAACTGGATTATCATAGAAAATGATTTAGTGTCAGCCAAAAAAGCATATTTGCAAGCCCAAGCAAATGGTCTCTTGGCTGAAGCAAATTGGGTTCAGGCGAAAGGAGAAACATTGGAATATGCACAATAAAAAAGTAAAAATAATATCCTTTATTTTGGTTGTTGCAGTTGCTGCATTAATATTTTTTTGGCAATATAAAATGAGACATTCCGTGTCTACCGGTGAGATGACTGAAGAGATAAAACCATCCAGAAGCAGTATACAGAATATAATTTCTAGTACCGGTACGGTATTGCCAAAAAACAGATTAGAAATAAAACCGCCTGTTAGCGGCAGAGTAGATGAAATCCTTATCCAAGAGGGTGATGAAGTAAAAACAGGTCAGATTTTGGCTTGGATGAGCTCGACTGAACGAGCTGCGCTTTTGGATGCGGCACGGGGACAGGGAGAAGAGGCCTTAAAATATTGGAAGGAAGTATATAAAGCGATTCCGTTAATTTCTCCTATTGACGGAGAAGTTATTGTGGAAACAACTCAGCCCGGACAGACGGTTACTACTACTGATGCGGTGGTTGTATTGTCGGACAAGTTGATTGTGCGGGCACAGGTTGACGAGACAGATATCGGTAAAATCGCTTTGGATATGAAAGCAATTGTCACACTAGATGCATATCCCGATGCAAAAATAAAAGCCACTGTCGAGCATATATATTATGAGTCGCAAACCGTTAACAATGTCACTATTTATCTTATTGATTTGATACCACAAAAAGTGCCGCCCTTTTTCCGTTCCGGGATGAATGCGAGTGTAGATTTTATAGTGCAGGATAAAGAAAACATTCTGGTTATTCCGGTAGATGCAGTGTATAAAAACAAGGAAAGTTATGTCTTGATAAAACAGTCTAATGGCAAAGAACCAGTAAAAACCAGCGTGGAGTTGGGTATAACAGACGATAAAAATATAGAAGTTATTTCTGGAGTTAATGAGAATGACATTCTAATAGCAAAATCAAAAAAATATTCTCTACCTCAAAACAGCAACACAGGTAGCAATCCATTTATGCCTTTTGGCCAGAGAAGACAACAGGGGGCCGTTAAGAAATAATATGATTGAATTAAAGAATATTTCAAAGACATACCATATGGGCAAAGTTGAGGTGAAAGCTTTGACTAATGTTTCTTTGAAAATTGCTTCGGGCGAATTCGTTGCCATTATGGGACCTTCCGGTTCCGGTAAATCCACGCTTATGCATATATTGGGGTTGCTTGATAGGCCTGATTCCGGAGAATATTATCTGGCGGAGAAAAAGCTTAACGACCTATCCGATGATGAGTTGGCTGCTCTGCGCAACCGGCTGGTAGGATTTGTATTTCAGCAATTTCATCTTTTGCCGAGAATGACTGCGCTTGAGAATGCGGAACTACCTTTAGTTTATGCAGGAAAACGTCATTTAAGAGAAAAGGCCGTAGAGAGAATAGAAGAAGTTGGACTTGCAGATAGAATGAATCACAGACCCAATGAACTTTCAGGAGGTCAACAACAACGTGTAGCTATAGCCCGTTCTTTAGTAAATGACCCTTTGGTAATTTTTGCGGATGAGCCCACAGGGAACCTCGATTCAAAAAGTCAGCAAGAAATAATTACGCTTCTGAAGAACTTAAACGAAAAAGGCAAAACCATTATTATGGTAACTCATGAGCAGGATATGGCTTTGCATGCTAAGCGTGTCATACGCATTTTTGACGGTGAAGTTATTTCCGACGTGAAACAGGGAGAAATATCTAAACCTTCCGAAGAAACCAAAGCAGATAAAATAATCGAAATGGTATTATCCAAACAAGAAAGAAAAGCAAGACAGACCAAATTTTTAGAATATCTTCATCAGGCAAGCCAGGCAATGACATCAAATAAGATGCGTTCTTTTTTATCCATACTCGGGATATTAGTCGGTGTTGCTGCAGTCATAGCCATGCTCGCCGTCGGAACGGGAGCAAAAGAGTCAATAGAAAAACAGTTATCGTCTCTAGGGTCAAATCTTATTTTAGTGATGCCGGGGGCATCAAGAGTTGGTGGAGTATCTTCCGGGGCAGGTGTAATTACACGTTTTACATTTCAAGATGTAGCGGCAATCGAAAAACTTACCGATGAAGTAAAAAGAATTAGCCCTTCAGTTAACGGAAGAGGACAGTTAGTGTATGGAAATAAAAACTGGAGCAGCCGGGTAGAAGGGGATGGCGTCAATTATGCTCCTATACGCGCCTCAATTCCAGTAGTGGGAAGGTTTTTTACTGATGAAGAGGTAAAGAGAAAAGATGAAATAGCAGTACTGGGTATGACAGTAGTAAAACAGCTTTTTGGAGATGCCAATCCCATCGGTGAGACAATAAAGATAAATCTCAAAAATTTTAAAGTTATCGGGATACTGCCCGTAAAGGGCGCAACGGGTTTTCAGGATCAGGATGATATAGTAATTATTCCTGTTACTACCGCCATGTACCGGGTTTTTGGAAAACAGTATCTTGATTCAATTTCTGTGGAAGCAATGAGCCCAACGGCAATAGATGCTGCTCAAGATTCCATATCCAAGATTATTATAAAACAACACCATCTTGTCACGAAAGATGAAAAAGATTCGTTTCAGATAAGGAATATGTCGGACATCAAGAACACGTTGGAATCTACTACTAAAACAATGTCATTATTATTGGGTTCTATTGCTGCTATATCGCTTTTAGTGGGTGGCATAGGCATTATGAATATCATGCTTGTATCGGTAACTGAACGTACGCGTGAAATAGGTCTGCGCAAAGCAATAGGAGCAACTAAAAAAGACATTATGATTCAGTTTCTAATTGAGTCAGTATTAATGTCCTTCCTTGGCGGCATTACTGGAATTTTACTTGGTGGCGGTATATCCATGCTCATAACTATTTTTGCTGGTTGGACCGTTAAAATTTCCTTATTTTCTGTAATTTTAGCAACGACATTTTCTTTAATCGTAGGCATTGGCTTTGGGCTATGGCCAGCCCAAAAAGCTTCGGGACTTGATCCTATCGAGGCGTTGAGATATGAGTAGTTGGCAAACAATTTACATTACACTGCAAAAATAATCAGCACACCGAGTATCACAGGGATAAGCCCCACAGCGGGCATCAGAGTATCCAGTTTTTTCTCCCACAAAGTAAGCATTGACTTTGTCTTATCTAACCCGAGAGTGAAAATAAAAATACTCCCGATAATAATCAGAATACCCAGAATCGCTATAAACCAATTCCATCTGCACTGTGGAGCAGCCAGCAAGAGAATAACACCTACTAAAAACCTGCATATTCCAACGGCATAAAGTTTTTTGCCTTCTTTCAAAAAAGCTATAAATTTCTTAATAACCTTCGGGCTTAATATAAAAACTATACCCGCAATAGCCATAAACATACCAAACATTTTAATCAACATTGGCATAATTCATTCCTCCTTCCTATCAATTACCAGCAAATGTCCGTTTTCTTTCAACCACCTTCTGCTATCTTTATAATCGCTCAGAATTTCCCCTACCCTACTCCAAAACTTTCTGGAATGATTCTTTTCTACCAAATGGACCAACTCATGCACAACCACATAATCTATAATATGCGGCGGCGCCATAATCAGCCGCCAACAAATATATATATTGCCCTTGCTGTTGCAGGAACCCCAGCGCCTCTTAGCACTTGATATGCCGAACTTATTATACTTAAAGCCCAACAAATTAGAATGCCAATCCACTCTTTCTTTAATTTTTCGATATGCTTCTTTCTTATACCAATCAATAAATAACTTTTCCGCAAAGGTGAGATATTTCCTCATCAGTCGAAATCCCTCATTAAACGAAAGCGGGCGATCTGCATTCTCCACAATTAAAAAAGGATAGCTATCCCCTAAAAACAAAAATTCCTCTCTGTCTAAAAATCTCTTGGGAGCTGATGTTAAACGTTTCTCTCTGGCAATCTTTTGCTTACTTTCTATCCAATCCCGTTTACTTAATACAATCTTCTGTATATCGCCTAAAGAGATACGCTGCGGAGCACGGATAATCAAACCAGCATCACGCGTAACTTCCAACCCTAAAGTCCTGCGTCTTGAGCGGATTATCTTATCTATCTTAATTGGGCTCATCTTTTAGTAATCAGAAACTCAACTTCTCACCTTTTAAAATATCCGGCAACGGTTTAGCATCTATACGCATTCCACCATCGTGCTCTATATAAATAGTATAAAGCATCCCTGGAACAAACCTTGTCCCAGGCGCTTCTATCTGCGCATTCTTTATCCCAACCCTCTTCGCCTCATCACCTTCAAGCGCATATTTCCAAAACTTCTGCCATAAATCCTTCTCGAACTTTTTCGTCACCCCTTCAACTTCATATCCCGAAGGGACTTCATTTGTCTTATTGATATCAAAAACCTCGGCTCCGTTATCCTTAAGAGTAAACGCCTTCATAAACACATATGCGCTTTTGCCTTTTAAACGGTCTCCTTTTTTTACATAAAAATCATCGAACCTTATAACCATAGATTGAAACTGAATAATATTCCCCGAGAAAGTAAAATATTTAGGAGAAAGCGGCTTCATCTTAGTATCATATTCAAAAAACTTAATAGTTGTATACGTTTTGTTTTTTACAGGGTCGGATTTAACATCCGTCACCACAACCTCTGCAATCCTTGAATCAGCAGTAAGCCGCTGGATAATTTTTTTTAAACTCCGGCTTTCAATAATTGATTTAATAACGTAGAAGGATATAAAAAGAAGACTAACTACAACTATAAGAGTAACAAATTTCACTAAAAATTTTCTCATTTTTATAAATCCTTTGTCACTTTGGGAAAATGGATATTACCAACATCTATTTTACTCGTAAGAAAAGAGAATTTCTATTGGGATTGAAACCGAGAAGTGTTTTTGAATTTAATAAAGAGAGTGTATCTACTATCAGTCATTCTTTTAATTGTATCCAAAACGACGCCACGCACTATACCAGAACCATTGTCGGTTCGGGGATAATGCGTGGGCATCTATAAGCTAGTATTTAGTACTTACGTTTGTCGGTTATTTACCAAGTATCTTAAACATACCTGTGCCGCAAGTAGGGCATTTGCCCTTAGCTGCTTTTCTGCCATTCTTCAAAGTTGTATTTTCAACATTCTTCATTTCCTTCTTTGCTTTACACTTTACACAATACCCTTCCATGACTCCTCCTTTTTGTTAGTTGGTTTCCTGCAATAATATACTTTTGTTTACTTTCCTGCAAGTATCTATCATCGCTTAATTAAAATTTGAGTTTTCAACTTAGGACTTAAAATCCGCCATTTCTAAAATGGCGAGGTCTCGCCCCGATATTATGGGCAGACTTAAGACTTACTTATAACTGCAAGCTATTCGCCTTCTTCTACGCCTTTATGTAAGTTTTTGTGTCTTTCGTCCAGTTTCTGGTCGAACTCTTTGAGCTTTTGTTGGGTGGTTTCTTTTATTTTGTCGGGAGTGTTAATGGATTCTACGACTTTTTGTATAGATTGTTTAACAGATTCGCCCGATTTTCTTATATCCTGCCAGCTAATCTTTTTTGTGTATATGAGTATCAGAAACACGCATAATAGGACAGTGACTATCACTATAAATGTTTTCATAAATACAACCTCCTTGTAATAGCTATAAGCTTATAGCTGAAATCTATTCCCCTCTTTGTCTTTTGATATCTTTTATTTTTTCAAGCATTATAGGGGAGAGTATATATAAGATGTTTTTGGGAGATTCTTGTTTTTCAAGGAATTTTTCTTCGACGAGATGAGTTAAGTCGCGGTTAGCAATTGATTTTGTAGAACAACATATTTTTTGGCATTCTTCATTGTCGATGTTTCCTTTTAACAGGAGATGTCCGATAATTGTTTCTTGGCGGTCATTGAGTTTGAAGGATTTTAATTGTTCGATTAGTAGTTCAGACTGAATTATGTATTCGGCTTTTTCTCTAATTTTTGATACTTGCATCTGCAACCCCTCAACAAAGTATTCAAGCCATGAGGTTAAGTCCATATTAGTTAATGGTACTGACTGGATAGCCCTGTAATAAGCAGTCCTGTCTTTGTCATAATATTCAGAGATGGTGAAAAGTTGTTTGAAATCATAGCCTTTTTTATAAAGGATCAGGTTTGCAAGAAGCCGTGCTGCTCTGCCATTGCCGTCGATGAAGGGATGTATATTAACGAGTTGTATTTGGGCTATGCCTGCGGTCAAAATTGGAGATAGGAATTCTTTTTCTTTATTAAGCCAAGTTACTAATTCTTTCATTAGCGCTGGGACTTTTGAAGCGGGTGGCGGAGTATAGATAATTTTCTGTGTTTTCTGGTTGATTACGTAGTTTTGGATTTTGCGATAGTTGCCCGGGTCAGCTTGATTGCCTCTTACATCTTTTACAGTTATTCTATGAAGTTCTCTGATTAGTCGGTCTGTGATGGGAATGTCTTTGTTTAAATATTCGCCAATGAAATCCAGTGCTTTTCTGTAGTTGAGAAGTTCTTGTTTGTCTTCCAGTCTTATACCTTTAACTGGTTTACCTTCTAAAATTTCCCTTGATTGGTTTAGGGTTAAAGCTGTCCCTTCTATGTGTGTAGAGTAGTGTGATTCTATGGTAAGAACTTCGTTTTGCATATCGGATAGCCAGGTTGCTTTGGATTTGATTGCATCTAAGAAGCCTCTTACTCTTTCTATTTCTATGATGGATTGATTGATTTTAGGCAGGAGCGTAAATTCAAAACTAAATGACATGTTTTCTCTTGGTTATAGATTTTCGCCTTATAACTTAAAGCTTACAACTCATAGCTTTACTTTAATTAAGAATATACTTGTTTCAAGTTTTCAAGATGGACTTTTGCAAGTTCTGAAGACGCAAATTTCTGACTTATTTCGTATAGGTATTTGCTATCTTCTATCTTGAGTATTTCTACACCTAAAAGGTTGCCTTTGTCGTCTAAATCAATTAAAAGGTTATCTTTGTATTCTATGGTCTTTGTTACTTTGCCTGGTTTTACTTTTATATAAACTGCATGTGCTTCGGAATCGTATTCTATAAACATTTTATTGCCTCCAGAATGCTGTAACGACTGTAGTTTTATGGTAACTGCTTTGGGTTATGAGTGTAAGGTATCTGTTTATAATATAGCTTGTGATGCGGATTCTGTCTAATTTTTCTTCCTGTTTGGAAATGTTTCTTAAGGCATCTGATATCTGGCTTTCGGTTATTCCGCGTGCTTCCATACGGTTTATTACGTAATTAGGTAAGACTATTTTACTCATTTTTTGAGTTGTTTTATTAAAGCTGGAATTATTTCAAATAAGTCACCAACTATTCCATAAGTTGCGATGTCAAAGATAGGAGCACTTGAGTCTTTGTTGATTGCTATTATCATATCCGAAGAACGCATTCCTACTTGGTGCTGAATAGCACCTGATATACCGCAAGCGATATAGAGTTTTGGCTGGACAGTTTTACCTGTTTGTCCGACTTGGTGATAAGAAGGAATCCAGCCAGCATCGACTGTTGCTCTTGATGCGCCTACAGCACCGCCTAATGTTTTTGCCAATTCTGCGATTAAAGCAAAATTTTCTTTTTTGCCTATACCTCTTCCGCCGGAAACTATGATATCTGCTTCCTGCAGGTCAACTACATCTTTTTCTTCTCTTATTGTTCGCAGGATTCTTGTAAGTTGGTCTTTGTCATTAATATCAGGCTTTATTGTTATTATTTTACCTTTTCTTGTTTTATCAATCGGCGGTTTTTTCATTACTTTGGGACGGACGGTAGCCATCTGAGGACGCATTGAAGGGGTTATGATTGTCGCCATTATGTTGCCGCCAAAAGCAGGTCTTGTTTGAAGCAAAAGTTTCTTGACTGTATCAACGTCCATTTCTGTACAATCTGCGGTAAGACCCGTATTTAATCTGCCTGCAAGGCGTGGAGCCAAAGACCTGCCCAATGAAGTTGCACCCATAAGTATGACTTCGGGTTTTTCTTTTTCTGCCAAATCAGCGAATGCTTTTGTGGCAAGACCTATTTCAGCTGTATTTAATCTTGGGTCTTTTATTAGGAATACTTTATCGGCACCGTGATAGATGAGTATGTGGGCATCATTTTCCGAATGGTCTCCTAAGAGCACCGAGACGAGTTCAACGCCTAATTTATTTGCTATATCTCTGCCACAGGAAAGCAGTTCTATTCCTACATCGTGGAGTGTATCGCCTTTCCTTTCAGCAAAAATCCACACACCTTTGTAGCCTTCTTTTGCTTTTTTTTCTTCTTTTGTGATTACTATGGCATTGAATTTACATACCTCTACGCAAGCACCGCAAATAGTGCAGTTTGAAAGGATTATTGCTTTTTTGTCTTTGATTTCTATTGCATTAATAGGACAAACCTTGAGGCACAATCTGCAACCTGTACATTTGTCGTTGATAACTTTTATGCTCATGATTCAGAGGTAAGAAATAAGATATCAGATACCTGGAGCTATAAATCAAGTCACAGATTTTTCTATTTTCTGTTCTCTGTTATCCCCGCCTGCCGTCTGGTAGGCAGGTGTTTTTTGTGTTCCTTCTTCTGTAATCAGTTCCACCATGACTACTTTAGCACCATCACCTTTTCGAGTGCCTATTTTAAGTAATCTAATATGGCCACCCGTACGGGAAGCTAATTTCGGCAGAGTCTCTTTGAAGAAAGTTATGGAAACTTTTTTGTTAGTTATATGGGAAGCGACTTTCCTTTGGGAAACTAAACCGCCTTTCTTTGCTCTTTCTATGAGAATGTTGCCGGTTCTCACAAGTTCCTTGCCTTTTGATGCAGTGGTTTTTATTTTCCCAGAGGCAAGGAGTGAAGTAAATAGATTCCTAAGCAAAGCTTTCCTGTGAGCTGCATTGACTCCAAGTTTCTTTTTCTTATTAAGGTGTCTCATTTTTAACTTTTTGTTATTAGATTTTAAACGAAAGTCCCAACTTAGAAAGTAAATCTCTCAATTCTTCAAGGGACTTTTTGCCAAAATTTTTAAACTGCATCATATCTTCTTCTGTTTTCCTTGTAAGTTCGCCTATTGTTTTTATGTTTGACGCTTTTAGACAATTCATTGAACGGACTGAAAGGTCAAATTCCGAAATATTTTTGGAAAGCAGTTCTTTTTTATCTTCTTTCTTTTCTTCCAGAATTTCCCCTTCCATCTCCTCCTTAACTCCTCTTTTATTAAAGCTGTCCAGAATAAATTCGTAGTGTTTAATCAAAACTTTTGTTGCATATTCCATTGCTTGTTCAGGAGTAATTGTTCCATTTGTCCACATTTCTAAAAGCAGTTTTTCGTAATCTACTCGGTCTCCTACGCGTGTATTTTCTACTTTGAAATCCACTTTTTTAATTGGTGAGAATAGTGCATCTATGGCTATTGTTCCAATAGGCAAATCTGCAGTTGATACTTTTCTAGCTTGCACATAGCTCTTGCCTCTTTGAATTTCAATTTTCATCTTTAGATGTTTGCCTATGCTCAATGTAGCAAGATGCAGGTGAGGGTTCAGGATTTCGACATCTTTGTCGGTTTTTATATCACCAGCTCTCACTTCTCCTTCATTTTGTACGTCAAGTGAAAGTTCTTTTTTACCGCCTTTGTCGTCATGCATTTTTATGATGGTCTGTTTTAGATTAGCAATTAATTGTGGAACGTCTTCCACTACACCCGGTATTGCTGAAAATTCGTGTTTTACACCTTCAATATTCACAGAAGTTACAGCTGTCCCTGGAACGCAGAAAAGAAGTACTCTTCTTAAAGAGTTACCTAACGTCGTAGCAAAACCTCTCTCAAGGGAATATATGACAACTTTTCCATAAGATGGAGTTAAGTTTTCCCATTCCAACTTATCCGGCATAATTAAAAACTCGATACTATTCTTTTCTTCCATAATTGTTATCCCCTTTATTTATACCGTTAGAAAAACTTTCCCGTTAGCACAAAGGTTACTAACGAGCATAAAATTCAACAATTAAATTTTCTTCCACAGGGACAGAAATCTCTGAGCGTTTGGGAAGTCTTAACATCTTACCTTCCAATTTTTCCCTGTCTACTGAAAGCCATAGAGGCACTTCTCTTTCCGCCTCGGTTGGTATAGTTTTCTTTAATTTTTCTTGTTTGCTGGCGCTCAGCTTAATTACTTCACCTTCTTTTACCAGATATGAAGGTATGTTAACTTTTCTCTTGCCAACGATGAAAAACTTATGACTCACAAGATGTCTTGCATGCGGTCTCGAATTTGCGAAACCCATTTTGAAAATAACGTTATCTAATCTGCTTTCCAAAATGGTTAAAAGCACTTCCCCTGTATTGCCTTTCCTTTTAGAAGCAATACCAAAAAACCTTCTTAAACTTTTTTCGGAAAGACCATACGTTCTTCTTAGTTTTTGTTTTTCTAAAAGTCTTACGCCGTAATCTGAAAGTTTTGTTCTTCTTCTTGAAGTAGTTCTGCTGGTTCTACTTTTTTTATCCTGTTTCTCTAGTCTTCTTGTGATAATGCATTTAGCTGTATTGCATTTGGTGCCTTTTAAAAATAATTTTTCCCCAACATGTCTACATATCTTACAATTAGGTCCAGTATATCTCATATTTTATACTCTTCTTCTTTTAGGTGGTCTACACCCATTATGTGGAATAGGGGTTACATCTTTTATAAGTGTAATTGTAAGCCCCGCCGATTCTAATGACCTTATTGCTGTCTCTCTGCCAGCCCCAGGCCCTTTAACATAAACACTTACTTCTTTCATACCTAATGCTACAGCTTTCTTGCCTGCAGTATCTGCAGCGCGTGAAGCTGCGAAAGGGGTAGATTTTTTTGTACCTTTAAAGCCAACAGAACCCGATGAAGAGGAAAAAATACAATTACCTTCCGGGTCTGTAATTGTAACTATTGTATTATTGAAGGTAGATTTTATGTGAACAATCCCTCTAGGAATTTTTTGTAGTTTCTTTTTCTTCTTTTTAACTTCGCCAACTGCTGCTTTAATTTCTTCAACTATTTTGCTTTCATCAATTGGTTGGCTATCAGCAGCTTTTTTACTAGTTTCGGGTTTTTTGCTGTCATCAGCTTTTTTATGCGTGTCAGCCTTTTTGTGCTCTTCAACCTTTTTTTGCTTTTCAGCTGGTTTTTCTCTCTTTTCTTTATCTTCTTTATCTGATTTTGGATTTGCCATAGTTATATCCTATTATTCCTTTTTATCCGAAATTGGCTTTCTTTCTTTTCCTTTCTTTCTTAAAACACCGACCGTTTTTCTTGGTCCCTTTCTTGTACGGGCATTACAAGATGTTCTTTGCCCACGAACTGGTAACCCTACTTTGTGTCTGTATCCCCTATAGGTACCAATACTTGTAAGTTCTCTGATATTGGTTGAAATTTCTTGTTTTAAGGGACCTTCTACTTTGAAATTTGCCTGAATTGTTGAAGCTATTTTGCTAAGTTCTTCGCCTGTTAAGTCTTTTACTTTCTTTTCTGGATCTATACCAGCAGAATTCAATACAAAAAGAGCCCTGGCAGGCCCTATACCATAAAGATATCTGAGTGCGATTTTGCTTTTTTTACCATCCGGTATTTCAACACCTATAATTCTTGCCATTTTTATTTCTGCCTTTGTTTGTGTGAAGGAGTAGAACAAATTATATGAAGACGTCCTCTTCTTCTTATAAGTTTGCACTTACCACATATTTTTTTTACTGAAGCTCTTACTTTCATTTATTTACCTATCTACTATGCCTATATGTTATCCGACCTCTTGTTAAATCGTACGGAGAAAGCTCCACTGTCACTTCGTCTCCTGCTAAAATTCTTATAAAATGCACTCTCATCTTTCCTGATACATGAGCTAAAACCTTATGACCGTTTTCAAGTTCCACCCTGAAATATGCATTAGGTAGAGTTTCTACGATCTTGCCCTTAACTTGGATTTTCTCTTTTTTATCCATTGCAAACCGGTTATTTTAGCATAAATAGCCTCTTTATTTCCATCCGCATCAATATTATTTAATATACCCTTGTCGCTGTAGTATTTTATTAATTCTTCCGTTTGTTCCTTGTAGGTTTTTAGCCGTTCCTTTATAGTGTCAGGTTTATCGTCTTCTCTTTGATAAAGTTTATTTCCACAATTATCGCATATTGCATCTTTCTTGGGGGACATATTCTGAAGGTGATATATTTTGCCGCACTTTGTGCATATACGCCTGCCAGAAATACGGGAAACAATTGTTTTTTCACTTACTTTTAAATTTAATACTGCATCCACTTTTATATCCTCATCTTCTAATTGTTTAACCTGGGCTAAATTTCTTGGAAATCCGTCTAAGACAAAGTTGTCTTCGTTCAATTTCTCTTTCATTAGCTTGATAATTATGCTATCTGGGACAAGCACGCCTTTTTCCATATAAGCCTTCGCTTCTAAACCTAATGGATTATTCTCTTTTACTGCTTCTCTTAATATGTCGCCACTCGACAGATGCATAACACCCAAATCTTTTTGTAACATTTCAGCTATTGTTCCTTTTCCAGCTCCAGGTGGCCCCATTATTAGTATTTTCATTGTAAATTTGATTTTATTAGTACCTACCCTTAGTCTTACCTTTTTGGATAAATCCACTATACTGGCGCATTAACAAATGAGATTCCAATTGTCCCATTGTATCCAGCGCAACACCCACAACAATAAGAAGAGATGTACCACCAAAATAGAACGGTAAATTCAGCTTACGTTCAAGAATCATTGGAAGCAGAGCTATCACTGCCAAGAATATACCGCCAGGTAGTGCAATTCTTGACATTATCTTTTCAAAATAGTCAGCTGTAGTCCTGCCAGGTTTCATCCCTGGAACAAATCCTCCGTACTTTTTAATATTTTCTGCCATTTCTGTTGGGTTAAAAGTCATAGCGGTGTAAAAATAGGTGAAGAATATTATTAAGACTGCGTAAATAAACATGCCTAAAGGTTTACTCAAGGAGATAAAAGAAAGTATCTGGAAGAATTTAGATTCAGTATTATGACCAAAAAACATGCTTATAGTCTGCGGGAATTGCATTATTGACACTGCAAATATTATGGGTATAACTCCCGCCTGATTAACTCTTAAAGGTATATAAGTAGATTGCCCACCGTACACCCTCCTTCCTATCACCCTTTTTGCATATTGAACCGGGATACGCCTTTGGGCTTGGGTAATTAGTACAACACCTGCAACTATAGCTATAACAAAGATTATAATAAAAATTAATAAGAAAAGATTCATTTGTCTATTTCTTACCAAGTCTAGAGTTCTAACTACATCTCGAGGAGAACGTGCAACAATACCTGCAAAAATTATTAAAGAAATGCCATTGCCAATACCCTTTTCAGAGATTTGTTCTCCAATCCACATGATAAAAGTCGTGCCAGCTGTCATTGTTATTACTGTCATCAATCTAAAGTACCAGCCGGGAGAATTAACCATAACAATGCCACCAAAAGCACCTGGAGATTCCAATACTCTAGCAATACCTATCGCCTGGATTATAGAAATAAAAATAGTGCCATAACGAGTGTATTGGACTATTTTTCTCCTGCCTTCTTCTCCTTCATCCTTAGAAAGTTTTTCGAGATACGGAACAACAGGCACCAGCATCTGAATTATGATTGAAGCCGTGACATACGGCATTATACCCAGGGCAAATACAGATGCTTGGCTTAAAGCACCACCCGCAAAGAGATCCCACATTCCAAAAAGAGTACTCTGCATCTTGGTAAAGAACTCTGCTAAAGCTGCACTATTAATCCCCGGAGTCGGGACATATATACCTACCCTGTATAGTGCCAAAAAACCTAATGTTATAAATATCCGCCTTGATAGTTCCGGAATCTTAAAAATATCTCTTAAACCGCCAAGATTAACAGCCATATTATTTTAAAGGAATATCTATAAAGTTTACTTACTTTTCTTTTTATCCTTGGTAATTTTTTCTTTTTTCCCCTCTGTACCTTTTACTGTCTTTTTTGCCTTTGTAATCTTTTCCTTTTTTACCATCTTTTTTACTATTACCTTTTTTTCTTCTATCTTCTTTTCTTGTTTTATTTGTAACTTTTCTACTTTTGGTTCTTTTTTGGGTTCTTGCTTTTCAACTTTCTTTTCTTCTATCTTTTTCTCTATTTTCTTCGGCTTTTCTTTTACTACCGGCGCTTTATCACTCTGTAGTTCTTTGCCAATTTCAATTGCACTTCCGCCCTTTTTAATTATCTCCTCTTTTGCTCTCTTACTGAACTTATGTGCTTTTACTATCAGAACTACTTCAATGGCGCCCCCACCCAAAATTTTGACTTTGCCATCTTTTTTCCTAATAAGACCTTTGTTATAAAGTATTTCGGGGGTAATTTCCTTTTCATTTTTGAAATCATTGAGGGAGTAGATGTTAACCTCTTGATACCTCTCTTTTACTAACGGAGTAAATCCTCTTTTGGGCAGTCTTCTGTATAGAGGCATCTGTCCACCCTCAAAACCTAGGTAATGAACACGACCGGAACGAGATCTTTCCCCGCTCATTCCCTTTCCGCTATGACTTCCCTGACCTGCCGAATCTCCTCTTCCAACTCTTCTCTTTTTATGTTTTTTGCCGAAAGGAGGTAATAAGTTATGTAATTTCATTTCTGTCCAGTCCTCATTTGGTAACGTTCCATATTTTTGCTAATCTTCTGTAACCCGTTTAAAGTAGCTTTTATCACATTAAGAGGGTTATTAGATTTTAAAGATTTAGTAAGCACATCTTTAACACCTGCAAGTTCCAATATTGCCCGAGCAGGAGCTCCAGCTATAATTCCGGTACCTTTCAAAGCGGGCTTAAGGATAATTGTAGATGAGACATATTTACCCGTTATAGAAGCAGGTATAGTATTATCTTTTATAGGTATTTCAACCATATTTTTCGTGGCTATCTTGACTCCTTTTCTTATAGCTTCTGCTACCTCTGGAGCCTTTCCTAAACCATATCCTACTTTGCCGTTACCATTGCCCACTACCACAACTGCATTGAAAGCTATTTTTCTTCCGCCTTTTGCTACTTTGCCTACACGGTTTATATATACAACCTTTTCTTTAAAAGTTGTCTGTTCTATTTCTTCTTTAATTTTTTTCCTGATTTCACCTTTTATCTGTTCCATAATTCCTCTCTTGCTCTTTTACATTCCAGCTTTCTTTAATCCCTCTCTTACGGCTTTGATTCTGCCGTGATATCGATATCCTCCCCTATCAAAAACGCCTTTTTTAATGCTTTTCTCTATCGCTTTTTTACCAGCGAGTTCTCCCACAAGAAAAGCTCCCTGAACACTAGCACCCTTTACATTCTTCTCTCTACATTCTTTGGAAAGGGAAGAGAAAGTCATTAACACTTTATTGTTTTCGTCATCTACCATATTTACGTATATATGTTTGTTACTTTTAAAAATATACATACGAGGGCATGAAGAAATACCATGGATTCTCGCTTTTATTTTTCTATGTCTTCTTTCTCTCTTTATACGTTTTTTCTTCAGTTCTCTACTCATAGTAATTTATTTAATTGTTTAGTTAAATACAATTTTTACCCTGCTCCAGTGGCACCACCGGTTGCTCCAGCTGCAGCGGTTTTGCCTGGTTTCAATTTTACCTGTTCTCCTTTATATCTTACACCTTTACCTTTATAGGCATCAGGCGGGGAAAACATTCTAATCTTACAAGCTACTTCTCCTACCGTTTGTTTATCTGGACCCCTTATTATTAATTCGAAATTCTTTGTTTTCTTCGCTTCTAACTTAATACTCGCAGGAGGTGTATATTCAATCGGATGGGAAAACCCGAGTTTCATAACTAATTTTTCACCTTCTACCTTAACAGAATAACCTATTCCAATTATCTCCAGCTGTTTTTCAAACCCTTCAGAAACTCCTTTTACCATATTAGCAATTAGATTTCGTGTAGTACCATGAAGAGCCCGTGATAGCTTTTCATCAGAAGAGCGTTTTACAATAATCTGATTATCATTTCTTGTGATTTCAATTAAAGGAGAGAAACTTTTAATCAATTTCCCTTTTGGCCCCTCTACTGAAACAATATTTGCCTTGATTTCTATTTTGACACCACTGGGTATAGAAATCGGTTTCCTGCCAACTCGTGACATTATTTATCTCTCCTATTCAACATAAAATAAAAGTTCTCCCCCAATGCCTTTCTCTCTGCTTTCATCTGTTGTCATTAGCCCCTTGGAAGTAGAAACAACCCACACTCTATTCCCTTCTCTGGAGGGTATTTTATCTTTTCTTACATATCTTCTATTACTTATCTTGCTCACTTTTTTTACATCTTTAATAGCTGGTTCATTACCAAAATATTTTAATTTAACTACTATGTTGCTTTTCTTACCTTCGGTTTGAGTAGCGTAATCTTCTACAAATCCTTCTTTCTTCAGCACTTTTAGAATATCTACCTTGAAATTTGAAAAAGCGGTAACTATTTCAAGTTTATGAGTAACAGAAGAATTCTTTAAAGTCACCAAAAAATCTGCTATCGAATCACTAACACTCATATTTTCTCCTTAACATCTATAAAGTTATTTCTAAGTATGTTCGCCATTCACCAGCTGGATTTAGTAACTCCAGGAATTTGTCCCTTATGGGCCAATTTGCGAAAACATATTCTGCAAAGTCCAAATTTCCTTATATAAGCCCTGCGTCTACCGCACAGCTGACAACGATTATAAGAGCGAACCTTAAATTTACTTCCCCGTTTTAACTTTTCTATTAACGATTTCCTTGCCATATTTATTTTTCTTCTTTTCTGAAAGGCATACCAAAAGCTTCCAATAATGCATGCCCTTCCTCATTGTTTCTAGCTTTAATCACAAAACATATATCCATTCCCATGATACTAGTAATTTGCTCATGTGCTATTTCTGGAAAAACCTGTTGTTCCTGTATTCCCATAGAATAATTACCTCTTCCATCAAACGAGTCAGGATTAACACCTCTAAAATCTCTTATCCGAGGTAAAACAAAAGAAATTAGTTTATCCAGAAATTCGTACATACGGTCTCTTCTCAAAGTAACTTTACATCCTATGGGTTTACCTTTTCTGAGATTGAATCCGGATACCGATATTTTAGCTTTTGTAGCAACTGGCTTTTGTCCACTTATCACTGTAAGAAGTTTCAATCCTTCTTCAATAAACTTCTTATCATCTTTGGCTTCTCCAATACCCATATTTATAACTATAGTTTTCATTTTAGGTACTTGTAAATGATTACTATACTTAAACTTTTTCATCATATACGGTACTATTTCTTTTATATACTTCTCTTTCAACCTGGGAATATATTTATCTTCTGCCATTATTGTTAGCTCCGAATTTGTCTTTTTTAACCTTTTTCTATTGTCTCTCCACACTTTTGACAAAAACGACTTCGGGTGCCATCTTCTGACCGTTTTACTCCTACTCTTACACCCTTTGCACATTTTGGGCAATAAATCATTACATTGGAACAGTTCAGTGGTGCTTCAATCTCAATAACTCCACCCTGTGCATTTTTCCTGGAAGGTTTAGTATTCTTTTTTACAATATTTATACGCTCTAAAATCACCCTATTCTTCTTAGGAAGAAGTTTCCTGACCTTCGCGGTCTTACCTTTATCTTTGCCAGATATTACTAATACAGTATCACCTTTTTTCACCGATATACTCATTTTTCTATCTCTTTAATTTTTCACACTACCTCAGGTGCAAGAGAGATTATCTTTGCAAATTCTTTATCTCTTAGTTCTCTTGGCACCGGCCCAAAAATACGTGTTCCTATGGGGTTATTCGTTTTATCTACCAATACTACAGAGTTCTTATCAAACCTTATATAAGTACCATCGCTTCGTCTTATTTCTTTTTTAACTCTTACTACAACAGCCCTGACTACTTCACCTTTTTTTATGTTTCCGCCAATGTCCGCTTCTTTTACCGAACCTACTATAATATCTCCAATAGTGGCAAAGCTTTTTTTCCCACCGAATACTTGGAAACAATATATCTTTTTGACGCCAGTATTATCTGCTACCTCTACTCTTGAAGCTAAACCAATCATCTTGCACCCTTTTTATTTGATTTCTTCACTTTAGATTCACTTGTATGAGCAACAGGCAAATGTTCTTGCTTAGTGGCTTTGGATATTTCAATTACCATCCATCGTTTAGTTTTGGATAGAGGTTTTGTTTCTACTATTTGTACTGTGTCGCCTAATTTTGCCTTGTTGTCAGGATTATGAGCTACAAATTTACTTCTTCTCTTAAGTGTCTTTTTATACATAGGATGAGACACCAAACTAATTGTTTCCACAATAACTGTGGATTGCATCTTATCAGATATAACTTTACCTTTTCTTTGTTTTCTCATTTTTCAATTGTCTTTCTTTTAATATTGTATATATACGAGCAATATCTTTTTTTGCTTCTTTTATCCTTTTAGGATTTCCTAACTGTCCAGTAATAACTTGAGTACGAAGGTTAAAAAGTTCTGTATATAAAGAATTCCTTTTTGCAAATAACTCTTCATCGGAATATTGTCTCAAATCTTCCGGTTTCATATTAAAGCTCCAAAATTGTGACGAGATATTATTCTTGTTCTTACAGGTAATTTGTCAGCAGCAACTTTTAAAGCTTTCATTGCAATGTTTTCTGGAACACCTTCAATTTCCATTATGATTCTACCTGGATGAATCAATGCAACCCAAGTTACAACTTCCCCTTTTCCTTTACCCATCCTTGTTTCCAATGGCTTTTTTGTAATTGGCTTGTCAGTAGCAAGTTTGAAGAATATCTTCCCGCCTTTCTTAATAGTACGAGCTATAGCTAATCGCGCAGCTTCCATCTGTTTAGTATTAATTATTCCAACTTCAACAGCTTTAAGTCCGTATTCCCCATGAGTTAGCTGAGTACCTCTTGAACTTTTACCCTTTATACGTCCTTTATGTCTTTTTCTATATTTTATTCTTTTTGGAATAAGAGGCATTGTTATCTTTCTCCCGTATTTTTTAAATTATTAATTCCCTTTTCTTTTATAATATCACCCTTATATACCCACACTTTAACACCTATAGTTCCAAACATTGTATTCGCTTCAATAAAACCGTAATCAATGAAAGCCCTTATTGTATGAAGAGGAACTTTTCCTTCTTTATATTGCGCAGATCTGGCTATTTCAGCTCCAGCTAATCTGCCTGCACACTTAATTTTTATTCCTTTGGCTCCTGATTCCATTGCCTGACTAATAGCTCTTTTAATGGCTCTTCTAAATGGAATTCTTTTTTCCAACTGTACAGCAACATTTTCCGCTATCAATTGAGCATTTGAGTTGGGGTTTTTAACTTCTCTTATGTTCAGCACTATTTCTTTATTGTTTACTATTTTCTGAATCTGTTCTCTTAATTTATCCACTTCTGTGCCACCCCTGCCAATTACTACACCCGGCTTTGCAGCAAAGATATCAATAACTACTTGATCGGGAAGTCTATTAATTTCAACTTTTGGTATTCCAGCAAATCTTAAATTCTCTTTTATTAAATTTCTTATCTTTATATCTTCGTGTAATAATTTTGCATAATCTTTATCGGCATACCATTTGGAATCCCAATCGAACATTACACCTATACGGAAACCTTTAGGATTGATTTTTTGTCCCATACTTATTTACCTTTATCTTTTGACTCTTTTTTCTTTTTGCTTTCTTTTGGCTTAGGTTTACCTTCTACAAATATAGTTGCATGTGATGTCTTCTTCTGAATAATAGAAGCTCCTCCCCTTGCATAAAATCTTACTCTTTTCATCCTTGAACCATCATCTACCATTACTGCTTTAACAAGAAGAGAATCTTCATCTATACCGCTTTCTTTCTGCAAAATATTGGCAACAGCACTTTCAAGAACTTTTTCTAAAATCCCTGCTCCTTTTTTGTTTGTAAATTTCAATATACCTAAAGCTCTATTAACATCTTTTCCTCTAATGAGGTCAGCTACAAGCCTTAGTTTTGCAGGTGATATTTTAGCAAAACGTAACACTGCTTTTCCAATCACTAAAAATTCCCTCCAAAGTTAAACATCATTAAATAAATTAATGTTGATCTTAACTATGTCGTTGTGGCAGCTTTGTCAGTATGAGCACCGTGAGCTCTGAAAGTTCTAGTATGCACAAACTCACCAATTTTATAACCTACCATGTTCTCCGTAATATAAATATTGACGAATGTTTTACCATTATGAACAGAAAGAGTCAACCCTACGAAATCTGGAGTAATTGTAGAACTTCTACTCCATGTTTTTATTGGTTTACGACTGTTCTCCTTCTTTGCTTTTTCTATCTTTTCGATTAACCTTACGTCCACAAAGGGACCTTTTTTGACTGATCTTCCCATTTTTTATTTCCTTCTTTTTACTATATATTTATCTGAAAGTTTTTTCTTACGCGTCTTTTTCTCAAGTTTTCCCCAAGGAGAACAGGGATGTCTGCCTCCAGAACTTCTTCCTTCACCACCTCCAAGAGGATGGTCTATCGGATTCATCGCAACACCTCTCACCTTAGGTCTCCTGCCAAGATGTCGGTTTTTACCTGCTTTACCTATTCTTATGGCAGAATGTTCAATGTTGCCAACTTGTCCAATACACGCTCTACAGTCCACTGTAAATTTCCTTATTTCCCCTGATGGTAATTTAACTTGAGCAAAATCACCTTCTTTAGCTAAAATTTGAGCATAGGTTCCTGCGGATCTTACAAGTTGAGCATTTTTATTCTTATCTAATTGAACATTATATATGAGCGTACCAACGGGTATATTTTTCAAAGGCATACAGTTGGCAGGTGTCAAGGGAACATTTTCTCCATTTGAGATTTTATCTCCAATTTTTAGTCCTGTAGGAGCTATTATATATTTCTTATTTCCATCTCCATATTTTATTAATGCAATACGACAAGTTCTGTTAGGATCATATTCAATACTTGAAACTTCCCCTACTATACCTTCTGTTTTCATGCCAAAATCTATCATCCTATAAAGACGTTTGCACCCACCACCTTTCCTCCTGACTGTTATGCTACCTTGATAAGCCCTGCCTACTCTCCTATGATAGCCCCAAGTTAGTCTCTTCTCTGGGGACTTCTTTGTTAAGTCCTCAAATGTTGGCGTTATCATAAACCTTTGACCCGCTGTAACCGGTTTGTGCGTTTTTAATCCCATAATATCACCTTAAGTTAACCTAATATATCTATAGATTGCCCTTTTTGTAATGTAACTATCGCCTCTTTCCAAGAGGCAGTTCTTCCTTCTTGTCTTAATCTAACTGTTCTCGGTTTAGATTTTCTTATTTTAGTATTAATTTTTATTACTTTTACGTTAAACATATGTTCTACTGCGTTCTTTATTGCACTTTTATTTGCTCTCGGATCAACCTTAAAAGAATATTTACGTTCCGACTCCATTTTTGCGGTTGTCTTTTCTGTTATTATCGGTTCTTTTATAATTTTAATAGGTTCTACCATTTCTCAAATCCTTTTTTCCAATAAAGACAAAGAGCTAAGTTCCAATACTAACCAGTCAGAAGAAATTACATCAAGAGCATTAAGAATAGACGGGTTTTTCAATCTTACTTCTTTTAAATTGCTTACTGCCTTGCAAATAGTCTCAGATGGTGAATTTATAACTACTAATGCTTTTCTATTTTTACCATTATCAATACGAATTTTCTGTAAAATCTCATTAAATTGTTTAGATTTACCTTCTTTTAATTTGATATCCTCTACCACTCTTATTTTACCTTCCTGCATTTTCAATGAAAGAACGGATTTTAAAGCTATCTTTCTCTTCTTTTTAGGGATATGACAAATGACTATTCTTGGTCTAGGACCAAACACAATGCCACCTCCCCTAAATATAGGAGATCGAATAGAACCTGCTCTTGCTCTGCCGGTACCTTTCTGCCTCCATGGTTTCTTGCCACCACCACTTACTTCACTCCTTGTCTTTGTAGATGCTGTATGAATTTTCATATTAGCCAAATACATAGTTACTACTTCAGAAATTACCTGAGAATTTGGCTCAAAGTTAAAAATAGAATCATTTAACTTTGTTTTTTTTACTACTTTCCCGTCTATATCATATACATCTACTTCAGGCATTTTTATTTCCCTTCATAAGAAACAATAAGTAAAGCTGAACCTCTTGAACCCGGCACTGAACCTTTAACAAGTAAAATATCTTTTTCAGAATCAATTCCAACCACAGATAATCTCTTCACAGTTATTTTTTCGTTTCCAGTTTTGCCACCCATCTTTTTACCTAAAAAAACCCTGCCAGGATACGTACGCTGGCCAATAGCTCCAGGATGTCTGTGTTTTCTATGTGTTCCGTGTGAAGCAGGCATTCCCTTAAATCCCCATCTTTTCATAACACCCATAAAACCCTTACCTTTAGATATTCCTTGGATATTTACATATTTTGAGTTTGAAAATATATTCACCTTGATTTCATCACATTCTTTAAATTTACTTATATCCTCTATCCTTATTTCTTCCAATATTTTCATGGGTTTTAAACCGAATTTTTTAAAGTGACCAAAGATAGGTTTAGTAGCTCTATTTTCTTTCATATCTTCAAAACCAAGCTGAATAGCATTATACCCATCTTTTTCCTTTATCTTTTTTTGAACAACCTTACAAGGACCAGCTTTAATAACTGTGACAGGAATAACTTTTCCGTCTTCGTTAAATATCTGTGTCATCCCAACTTTTTTCCCAATTAGACCTATCATAGTTTTATCTCTACATGAACTCCCGCTGGGAGATTTAGTTTCATTAATGCATCTGTGGTTTTCCTTGTAGGATCCACAATTTCAAATAATCTTTTGTGAGTTCTAATCTCAAAAGTTTCCATTGACCCTTTGTCTACATGGGGTGACCTTAAAACTGTATACTTCTCGATTCTAGTAGGTAAAGGAATAGGACCAACCATCTTTGCTCCGGTCCGTTCAACTGTTTTAATAATTTCTTTAATCGACTGATCTAATATTCTATGGTCATAGGCTTTTAGTTTTACTTTCATCCTTTGTTGATTAGTATTTTTTTCTTTTTTCTTGGCCATGGTTTATTCCTTTATTTCACCACATCTCCGACAACACCAGCTCCAACAGTATGACCACCTTCTCTTATAGCAAATCTCAAGCCCTTTTCCATTGCTACAGAAGCTATTAGTTTTATATCCATCGTTATGTTATCACCAGGCATTACCATCT
>CAIJMQ010000010.1 GCA_903821905.1 uncultured bacterium | reverse complement strand
TACTTAATCCTCACAATAGCGCAAAAAGAACATTTAAAAGGACAGCCAAGACTAGTAACCATAATGGTATAATTTCTTAACTGTGAAGTAAAGGAATGATACAGCTGGTTAGGTAAAAGGTGCCTTGCGGGGAAAGGATAGCTATTGAAATCTGTTACTTCATCAGAGGGTCTTGAAAAGAAGATTTCTCCGTTTTTTTTATACACGATCCCCGGAAGATCATCGAAACATCCACCATTTTCCAGCTTTGAAATTAATTTTGGCAATGACTCATTGGCTTCCCCTATTACCCCATAATCAAAACAATCATACGATAAAGATTCTCTGGGATAAAGACTTATATTAATTCCCCCCACGATGATCCTTGCATGTGTGTTCTTCTTGAAATATTCCGCCCATTCTCTCGTACGATGGAACCAATACGTATCCGCCCTGAAACCAATTATATCAGGAGAGAACTCATTTATTAGCTTCAAAACTTTATCCTTACTTAATCTCAATGCATTAGCATCTACAATAATAACTTTATGTCCATGTTCTTCTAGAATCGCTGCAACATACGCTAGGCCAATTGGCGGAGCAAGACAAAACTCCTCATCAATAACTTTTAAATTCTCGGAAAATTTCTTGTGACCGAGGGGATATTGGATTAACGCTATTTTCATCTGTTTTATAATCCCTATACTACTTCTATCTTTTTCTTAGTATACACTTCCTAAGTAAATTTTCAAAACTATTATTTCTAATCCACTCAATTAACAAAATATGAATTATCTTTCCAAGGAGAATATCCGAGTTATAATAAAGCCATGGGCAAAAGAAAACAGTTAATAGCTCCAATAGCGTTTTTTACGATAGTTTTGATTTTTACACTAGCCTGGCAGAAGAACACTATCTTTTCTTTAATAAATATTGCCGAGAAGAAAAAGCTTTATTCTCAATTTAACGAAGAGTTGATTATTAGAGACTTCTTCAATGACCGCCGTAACGGAACATTCTTAGATGTTGGCTGCAATGATTATAAGAATATAAACACTACCTTCTATCTTGAAGAAAAACTAGACTGGAAGGGAATAGCAGTTGATGCGCTTAATGAATTTGCCAATGGATACCTATTATACCGCCCAAACACAAAGTTTTACAATTTCATCGTAACTGATCACTCCGGAACTGTTGAACCATTTTATAGGCTAGCAAATGACGATGGACGTTCATCGCTGAATAAAGAAAGTATGCTTGCTATGGCTAAAAACCATAAAATCAGCACAAAATACGAAATAATGCACCTTCCCACAATTACCCTTAATGAGCTTTTAGAAGAAAACCACATAGAAAGAATAGATTTCTTATCGATGGATATCGAAGGAAGCGAGCTTCTAGCCCTGGCAGGTTTTAATATAGAAAAGTACAGACCTGAGCTTATATGTGTCGAAGTAGGCAGATCTACCTCAGGAAGAATACTAGATTATTTTACTAAGCATAACTACGAACGTATTGGAAAATACTTGCTAATTGATCATTTAAACTGGTATTTTAAGCCAAAATCCGCAGCTAATAAAACTTAATGTTTTTTGCTCACCTTATCAGGAATAGATTGCCTTAAATATAACTGATCGAAGAAATTATTATATTCTTTATAAACATAGTCAGCGATACACTTATGCCCTGAGTCATTCAGATGATAATCTCTTTTCCAAAAAAGTTCTTTTGCTTGAGAGCTCATCACAAGATAAAGATCAAGGGTAGAAATTTTATTCTTGAGCAAGGCCGTAACCAACCTATTTTTCAAATCTTGATTTGTACGCAAGTCTGAACTAGCCAACTTTAGACAATTACAAATTTCATTTAACTTAACCTCATCTTTTTCCCACTCTACATCAACTTTTGTTGGCAAAAAAAGCACAAGAAAAGATATATTTTTAGATAAACATAGTTCTTTAATTTTTGTGATAACCTCTAAAGCATGCTCAACTACCTTTTCCTTCATTGAAGGAAAATTCTTAAAATAATACAGTTGGTTCAGCGCTTCCGCCATTACCCCAAGATTAGAATTACAACGATTTAAGTTGCTAAAATATGACGGTGGCCGTTCATTCGTCATGCCCTGTTGCTCCAAGAGTTTAGCCGTATCAAGAAAATCATT
>CAIJMQ010000009.1 GCA_903821905.1 uncultured bacterium | reverse complement strand
CAGCAATTTTTTTTATTAAGCAGAAGGAAGAAAAAACACCTGGGAAAATAAAAGTTTCGGGGAATATAGAAACTACAGAAGTGCGGCTTTCTTTTAGGGTGCCCGGGAAAATAAATGAACTCTTAACGGATGAAGGCGAATATATACATAAATCGGATGTGGTAGCTAAACTTGATACGGATGAATTGTTGCAGATTAAAAATCAGGCTGAAGCTTCTTTAAAAGCGGCAGGATATCAGTATGAGCTGGACAAATTGGACTATAACCGTACAGAAAATCTTTTTCAGAGTAATTCCATTTCCGAGCAGCAAAGAGACCTTGCAAAAACAAAAGTCGAAACGGACAAAGCGAATATCGAAGCGTTGAAAGCAGCGCTTGATTTAGCTGTCACGCGGCTAGGGTTTGCAGAATTATCTTCACCAATTGATGGTTTTGTTCTTGTAAAGAGCGCAGAAAGCGGAGAATTTGTGCAGCCTGGTT
This sequence comes from uncultured bacterium, assembly GCA_903821905.1. Taxonomy (GTDB): domain Bacteria; phylum CAIJMQ01; class CAIJMQ01; order CAIJMQ01; family CAIJMQ01; genus CAIJMQ01. The sequence continues at coordinate 11,676 of CAIJMQ010000009.1, read as the reverse complement.
CTACCATATTTACAGTAGCCGATTTGGGAGGTATCTGGTTAACCGCTTACATTAATGAGAAAGATTTAGGCAAGGTGAAACTTAATCAACCGGTAGAAATCAAGACAGATACTTTCCCGGATAAAGTTTATAAAGGCAGAATTTCATTTATCTCTCAGGAAGCAGAGTTCACGCCCAAACAAATTCAGACGACGGAAGAAAGGGTTAAGCTTGTTTATAGAATTAAGATAAAGATAGAGAATTCCAATTTTGAGCTTAAACCAGGAATGCCTGCCGACGGTTATATTATTGAATAAATAATGATTACTGTAAAAACGCAGAATCTTACCAGAAAATTTGCCTCGCTTATCGCAGTAAATAACTTAAATCTTGAAATTGAAGAAGGGGAAATATTTGGTCTTGTAGGTCCTGACGGGGCAGGTAAAACAACAACTATGCGGCTGTTGGCAGGCATACTTGAGCCAACTTCAGGCGAAGGTTGGGTTTATGGAAAACATATCTCGAAAGAATCAGAAGCTCTCAAAGATAACATTGCTTATATGTCTCAGCGTTTCGGTCTTTACGAAGACCTTACCGTTATGGAGAATCTAAATTTTTATGCGGATATTTACAATGTATCCTTGAAGGAACGAACACAACGTATTGAAAGATTGATGAGTTTCAGCGGTCTTTCACCGTTTACAAATCGTTTAGCCAGATATCTTTCCGGAGGTATGAAACAAAAATTAGGGCTTGCCTGCGCATTGATTCACACTCCGAAAGTGCTTTTTTTGGACGAGCCGACTAATGGAGTCGACCCTGTCTCAAGACGAGATTTTTGGCAGATACTTTATCAGCTCTTAAAAGAAAAAGTCACCATTATTTTTTCCACTTCTTATCTGGATGAGGCAGAACGCTGCAAGAGGGTAGGTCTCATTCATAAAGGACAGCTTCTTAAATGTGATGTACCTGCAAATATTAAAAGAGAGCGTAATGTTGATACTCTTGAAGCGGCGTTTATTTCCATAATCAATGAATCTCATTAGAAATAATTATGAATATGGCCACAGATAATAATATTGCTGTAAGTGTTAAGGACTTAGAAAAGAAATTCGGTAGTTTCATTGCGGTTAACCGCATTAATTTTGATGTTAAGCGCGGTGAGATATTCGGCTTTCTTGGTCCCAACGGTGCCGGTAAATCCACTACTATCAAAATGCTCTGTGGAATTTTGACTCCGACAGCAGGCAGTGGTTATGTCGATGGATATGATATCAACCGGGAGCAAGAATTAATAAAGCAAAACATTGGCTATATGTCACAAAAATTTTCTCTTTATGACGACTTAACTGTAGAAGAAAATATAGATTTTTACAGTGGTATATACAAGGTTCCCCCAAAACGGCAAAGAGAGCGCAAAGAAGAGATAATTTCGATGATTGGTATCGAGGAATTCAAGTCCATGTTTACAGGAATACTATCTGGGGGTTTAAAGCAGAGATTGGCTTTAGGTTGTGCGATCATACATGAACCGAAAATAATTTTTCTTGATGAGCCTACTGCTGGGGTAGACCCTATTGCGCGCAACAATTTCTGGAAATTAATTAAGGAAATGGCAAATAAAGGTATTACGATATTCGTAACTACACATTATATGGATGAAGCCGAAAACTGTGATCGTCTTGCCCTGATATATCAGGGTTCGATCATTGCAATGGATACGCCGATTAATCTGAAGACGCAGTGCATGAAGGAAAAAGTTCTTAAAATATCTGTGTCGAATGCCGAAGAATGGCTCTATAAACTTGACAAGGTAGAAGGCATAAAAGAATCGGCACTTTTCGGAACTGCAATACATACTATTGTTGATGATGCTGTAAAAGTAAAACAATCAATAAAGAAACTTTTTCAGGAAACAGATATTAAGGATTTTACAATTGAATCTATTCAGGCATCTTTAGAAGATGTGTTTATTTCCCTTATCGAATCACATGAGAAGGTAGGAGGCATGTGTGAACTTAAATAGGATTAGAGCCATAATTAAAAAAGAATTCATACAGATAATCAGAGATTACAGAAGTTTGGCACTCGCTCTTATTAACCCTGTTATTTTGCTTTGCATGTTTGGTTTTGCCCTTTCTTTGGATGTGAATAATGTCCCCTTAGCTATTTGGAACCAGGATAAATCTCAGATTTCTACCGACTTTATTATGAATTTCGAAAATTCGCGCTACTTCAACGTTGTAGGTTATCTCGACAGCTATGACAAACTGCAAAATTATATCGATAGAAAAAAAGCTGTAATGGCCATGATAATACCGAAAGATTTCTCCAAATTTATTCAGTCCAATCAATCGGCTCCTGTGCAGCTTTTAGTCGATGGAAGCGATGCTAATACCGCAACAATTGCCATGGGATATGTTAACGCTGTAGTGGCAGGATATAACGTAAAACTTATAGAGGACTCTACATCTAAACTAGGCATTCAAAATCTTTCACCCATAGATTTAAGACCGAGAGTTTGGTTCAACGAGGATTTTAAAAGCAGGAATTATATTATCCCTGGCATTATTGCTATGATTATAATGATGATTGCTGCACAACTTTCTTCTTTAACAATAGCCAGGGAGTGGGAAAGAGGCACAATGGAACAGTTGATTTCTACACCTATCAGGCGGGGAGAGATTATTCTGGGCAAGTTCATTCCTTACTTTATAATTGGATTCTTTGATGTTCTGATAGCCATTTCAATGGGACAATTTGTATTCCATGTTCCATTTAGAGGTAATTTGGTTCTACTTTTAATTGTGAGTAGTATTTTCCTAACCGGAGGATTGGCTCAAGGGATTTATTTTTCCATTGTTGCTAAAAATCAGCGTCTTGCAACGCAGATGGCGGTTCTCACCACATTTTTACCGACATTTATACTCTCCGGTTTTGTTTTTCCGATTTACAATATGCCCAAAGTTATACAGATAATCACCTATGTGGTTCCTGCGCGCTATTTTATTACTATACTTAGAGGAATTTATTTAAAAGGTGTTGGATTGAATATTTTGTGGATACAAATACTCTTTTTGTTGTTATTTGCGCTCTTTATGATAACGTTAGCAGGGCGCAAGTTCAAAAAAAAGATTACTTAAAAAGGGGTTTTAATGTTTGAGCGTATACATACCATACTGATTAAAGAATTCAAGCAGGTGTTCCGTGACCCACGGATGAGGTCGATGATTTTTATTTCTCCTATACTTCAAGTGCTTATTTTTGGCTATGCTGCCACTACCGATGTAAGAAACATCCCCACTGCAATATACGATTTAGACAATACCTCCCAAAGCCGTGAGGTAATCAGAGCATTCTCTTTTTCTAAATATTTCAGCATAAAAAAGTATGTGGATAATGATAAACAGGAAAGAGAATTGATTGACAAATCACAGGTGAGCGTAGTTTTACGTTTTAATCATGGCTTTGCTCAAGATTTGGAGGCAAATAAAGGAGCGCAAATACAAATTATAGTTGATGGCACAGATTCCAATACTGCTGCCATTGCATTGTCTTATGCAGGTAAGATTATACAAAAGTATTCTTATTCTGTTTTACAAAACCGTGCCAGTATATTATTAAAACAGAATATGCAATTCCCGAGCGTAGACCTAAAAGACCGTGCCTGGTTTAATGACAACTTGGAGTCAAGAAATTATTTTATACCGGGCGTGATTGCAATGTTGGTGACGGTTACTTCAATGCTTTTAAGCGCAATGGCAATAGTTAGGGAAAAAGAGATTGGAACCATGGAACAGCTGATGGTTTCACCCATTAAGCCCGTTGAGCTTATGCTGGGGAAACTCATACCATTTGCAGTGCTTAGTTTTATTGATTTGGCTTTTATTGCTGCTTTGGGAGTACTGTTGTTTAAAATTCCCATAAGAGGCAGCATACTGTTGCTTGTCGGTTCAACCTGTATCTATTTGTTGACTACCTTGGGGTTAGGATTATTTATTTCTACAATATCTTCTACGCAACAGGAGGCGGCAATGTCCATCTTTTTATTCTTGCCCGTAATGAATATGCTTTCAGGATTTGCTTTTCCGATAAGCAGCATGCCTAAAGCAGTCCAATATTTTACCTACCTTATCCCCTTGAGATATTATTTAGAAATTGTAAGAGGGATATTCTTAAAAGGTGTTGGAATTAACATTCTCTGGCCGCAATTATTGGTTTTGTTAATTATCGGTTTAAGCACTATTACTTTAAGTTCTTTGCGATTCCATAAGAGGATTTAATGTGAGGGAATTTAAAACTGCCAATTAGTATTTCCTATCTCCTAATCGATTGACTTAAGCTGAATTTTATTGTATAAATACGACTTACGCCGTTAGAAAAACAGGTAAACAAGGTATTGAAAAAATGCAGGAATTATCTACGAAATACAACCATAAAGAAGTAGAAAATAAGTGGTATGCGTTCTGGGAAGAGAAGAAACTGTTTGAAGTTTCCTCTAAATCCTCTAGAAAACCCTATTGTATAGTCATTCCCCCTCCCAATATAACTGGTTCTCTGCATATGGGACACGCATTAGACGGTACATTACAGGACATACTTATACGCTTCAGGAGAATGCAGGGATTTGATGCATTGTGGATACCCGGATGCGACCATGCAGGTATCGCAACGGAGAATGTGATAGAGAGGGAACTTGCTAAGGAGAATATAAACAAAAGAGAGCTTGGGCGAGATAAGCTGATTGACAAGATTGAGAATTGGAAAGATAAACACGAGAAGAGAATAATCTTACAGCTTAAGAAATTAGGATGTTCCTGTGATTGGTCTAGGTTTGCATTCACTATGGATGAAAAGCGTTCTAAGGCTGTAAAAGAAGCTTTTTTCCGGCTCTTTGAAGATGGGTTGATATATAAGGGTGATTATATTGTTAATTGGTGTCCACGCTGTCAAACTGCTCTTTCAAATGTGGAGGTGGAATACCAGGATACAGAAGGTAAATTGTACTACATCAACTATTCCATGAGCGATGGCAAAGGCCAGATAACCGTAGCAACTACAAGACCAGAAACAATGTTAGGAGATACAGCTGTTGCGGTAAATCCTAAAGATAAGAAATATAAAAATCTTGTAGGTAAAATACTTCTTTTACCGCTGGCAAAAAGAGAAATTCCAATAATAGCCGACGAAAGAGTAGAAGTTTCATTTGGGACAGGAGCGGTTAAGGTCACGCCTGCTCATGACCCTGTGGATTTTGAGATAGGTAAAACACATGGTTTAGCTAATCTGATAATTTTAGATAAAGAAGGCAAGATGCAACAAGTTCCTGCCAAATATGAGGGGCTTGACCGTTTCAAATGTAGAGAAGAAATAGTTAATGATTTAAGGAAAGAAGGTGATTTAGTGAAAATTGATTCTCATCTGCATTCCGTAGGACACTGTTATCGTTGTGGAACAATGATAGAACCCTATCTTTCTACACAGTGGTTTGTAAATATCCAGAAACTTAAGGAACCAGCTATTGAAGCTGTAAAAGACGGTGATATAAAATTTGTTCCTGAAAGATGGACTAAAGTTTATCTAAACTGGATGGAAGAGGTGAAAGATTGGTGCATTTCAAGACAGATATGGTGGGGTCATCAAATACCAGTGTGGACACGTGATATCGAGCTGCCTGCGAATGTTAAACCTACGCCTGTGCCGGGACATCACAATAATGCACAGGTGTTAGCTGCTTTTAGGCAAGCTATAGGCGGTGAGTGGGATAAAATTGTCGCTGGAAGTGGACACTATTTCCTTTCTATCGCGCAACATCCTGATCGCTCAAATTGGATTCGTACTGCTGTTTGTTTAACCGACGAAGGTACTTCGCTTCAACAATTGCTAGAATCTCACGGATGGCAGCGCGACACAGATGTTCTTGACACATGGTTCAGTTCTGCCCTCTGGCCTATGTCGACTCTTGGTTGGCCGGAAGATACTGCCAACCTTAAGAAATTCTATCCAACCTCTACTCTTGTAACTGGATACGAAATTATACATTTTTGGGTAGCAAGAATGATTTTGATGGGACTTAAATTTAAAGGTGATGTCCCTTTCCGTACCGTTTACATCCATCCTATAGTTAGGGATAAAGAAGGCAAGAAAATGTCAAAATCAAAAGGCAATGTTGTTGACCCATTGGACTTGATAGACACGTTTGGAGTTGATGCGTTGAGAATGGCATTAACACAACTCAATACGGGAGCCGGTCAAGATATAATTTTTTCTCTGGATAGATTTGAAGGTATGAGAAATTTTAGCAACAAGATATGGAATGCTTCACGGTTTATTCTTGTAAACTTAGGTGATGATTTTAAACCGGTCAAAGATGTTTACGGTCTTTCTTTGGGATTAGACGAGAAATTCATTTTAGGAAGGATAGAAGAAGTAAACAAAGATGTTACTGAACTTTTAGAGAGTTTCCAGTTTAGCGAAGCAGGGGAGTTGCTTTTCAAGTTTTTCTGGCATGAACTCTGTGATTGGTACATTGAATTAGTAAAATATAGATTAAAGGGAGAAGAAAAAGATTCCCAGATTGTCAAAAATACACTTTACTATGTTCTTAGCAAAACTTTAAGATTACTGCATCCTTTTATGCCTTTTATAACAGAAGAAATTTGGCATCATCTAATTTCATATGATAATACCCTTTCCGAAAGTATTGTCATTGCACAGTGGCCTATTCCTAAAATCGATAAGATAGAAAAGAAAGTTGCTGAAGATGCTTTTAAGAAATATGAAGTTATTCAAGCAAGTAGAAATCTCAGAGCGGAGTGGAATATTAAATTCCATGAATCTCTGGATTTCATAATTATTGCCTCTTCGGAAAAGGAGGAGAAAATTCTTCTTGAGGAGAAAGATAGTATAATGTCTCTTATAAATGCTAAGAGTTTGCAAATTCAGAAGAAAGTATCTTCTGAAGGGAAATTCTCTTCTGGAGTCACTTCATCTAGTACATGTGTTTACCTTTTATTGAAGGATATAGATTTAGAAAAGGAGAAAATAAGAATAAAAGAAGAATTGAAAAATTTAGATGAGAATCTAATGAGAATAGAAAAGAAATTAGCCAATAAGGATTTTATGTCCAAAGCGCAGCATTCTGCAGTAGAGAAGTGCAAATCGAAAAGAGAAGAGCTTTTAAAGAAGAAAGAAAAATTAATGGGGATATTAAAAACTGTTGGGGGGAGGTAAATGGGGAATGGTAAAAAAAGTAGAAGCTAAAGCATTGGATGTTAAAGATTTAAAGGATAAGGTTGATGATAATATTTTTGTATTAATAAACCTTGCGAGTAAGAGGGTAAGAGAATTAGTTTCCGGGTCTCCCAAGTTGATACAAACAGAAGGTAATGACTTGATGCAGATAGCTTTAGAAGAAATTGCTCAAGGGAAGATAACTGTTGGCAGGCATAAAGACATTTCAGAGGAAAAGAAAGAATCTTCCAAAGAAAAGAAAAAGTAAATATCTTACTACCCTATAATCCGCGTTTATTACTAAATAAAGATAATAATAATGATTCTAAAAGGTAAAAAAATTATTCTTGGGGTAACAGGTAGCATTGCCATTTATAAGTCCTGTGAATTGTTGAGGAAATTAAGAGAAGAAGGTGCAGAAGTTAAAGTTATAATGACGAAGAATGCTGCTAAGTTTATTAGCCCTCTAACTTTTCAAACCCTTTCTGGTAATCCTGTATATTTAGAGATGTTTTGCCCATTAGAGGACAATACATGGACAAATCATAGCGAACTTGTACATATAAAACTTACACAGTGGGCTGATTGTATGCTTGTAGCTCCAGCAACTGCTAATATAATATCAAAAACAGCTTGTGGGATATCAGACGATCTTCTTTCCACTACGCTCACTTCTTTCCAAGGGCCAATAATTTTAACTCCAGCTATGGATGAAGGCATGTATAAAAATGTGATATTCAAGGATAATCTAAGTAAATTAAGTGGAAGAGGTTATCATATAATACCTGCTACAAAAGGATTACTAGCTAGTGGTAAAATTGGAGAAGGGCGGTTTCCACCAATAGAAGATATTATACAAAGTGTCAGAGATGTATTATTAACAAAAGAAGACTTTCAAGGTATTAAAGTTCTCGTTACTGCTGGAGGAACCCAGGAATTTCTTGACCCCGTGCGTTTTATTGGCAATGCTTCGTCTGGGAAGATGGGTTATGCTTTAGCTGAAGCTGCAAAATTAAGGGGGGCCGAAGTTAAATTGATTTCAGCTCCTACTTTGCTTCCGTTTCCTAATGGTATCAAGATAATAAGTGTTGTAACTGCCAGCCAAATGAGAGAGGAAGTGATTAAAAATTTTTCTTTAACTGATGTATTGATAATGGCTGCTGCAGTAGGTGATTTTAGGTCCAAGAAACTCGAGAAACAAAAAAGAACAAGAGCTAATGGGCAGTGGGATATTCAACTTGTCCCTAATGCCGATATATTGTTAGAAGTTGGTAAACAAAAGAAAAACAAAATTACTGTTGGGTTTTCAATTGAAACAGAGAATCAAATAATAAAAGCTAAAGAAAAATTAAGAAAAAAGAATCTTGACTTAATTGTAGCAAATGATATTACTTTAAAAAATTCAGGATTTTGCAGTGATACCAATAAAGCAATCTTTATTGATAAAAATAGTAAAGTAGAAAAGCTGTCCTTACTTTCCAAAAAGGAGTTAGCAAATAAAATTCTTGATAAAATACAAAATATAGGGAGGAACAGATGGAAAAGAGAGTAGGTGTATTAACCGGTGGTGGCGATGCCCCAGGCTTAAATGCAGTAATTCGTGCAGTTGTAATAAAAGGTGAAAAATTGGGTTACAAAATAATAGGTATAAAAGACGGATGGCGCGGAATTTTAGAAAAAGACGTGTGTGAGCTTAACGTGGATAAAGTAGAAGACATTCATCGTGAAGGAGGAACTATTCTCGGGACATCAAGAACTAATCCATATAAAGTAGAAAATGGCGAGCAGAAAGTGATAGAAAACATGAAACAACTTGATCTCTACGCGTTGATAGCTATAGGTGGAGATGATACTCTTGGAGTTGCAAATAAACTTTGTAAGAAGGGCGTAAAAGTAGTAGGAGTTCCCAAAACGATAGATAATGATCTTTCTGCTACAGATATCTGTTTCGGGTTTGACACTGCTATAAATCGTGTAGCTGAATCAATTGATAGGCTTCACACAACAGCAGAATCTCATCATCGGGTTCTGGTAGTAGAGGTAATGGGACGTCATGCTGGTTGGATAACTCTTGAAGGCGGCATGGCAGGTGGAGCTCATGTAATTCTTATACCTGAAGAACCATTTGATATAGATGAAGTATGCCGAATTATAAAAGGAAGAAAAGCGAAAGGTAAATCCTATTCTATTGTTGCAGTTGCAGAGGGAGCCCTTCCCAAAGGTGATACAAAATTCTTTGCACAAGAAGAAGGGACGGATGCTTTTGGACATGTTAAACTCGGAGGAGTTGCTAAAGTATTAGAAAAAGAAATTGAAAAAAGGACTGGCGCAGAAACTCGTTCAGTTATTTTGGGACATCTTCAAAGAGGAGGTTCTCCTTCTGCTTTTGATAGATATTTTGCGACAAGATTGGGGCTTAAAGCAATACAGATGGTTAAAGACAATGAATTTGGCAAGATGGCTGCCTTGAAAAAGGGAGAACTTTTATCGGTTTCTCTTGAAGAAGCTGTTGGAAAAATGAAAGCTGTCAGTAAAGAACTTTTTGGAGAAGCTAAGGTTTTCTTCGGATAATTTAAAGGATTTTCTGATAAGTGATTTATAGGATAATATATTATTCCTTGTAAAAAATTATATCCCCCGTGCCGTCTTTGGATGTATAGCTATTCTTTTCTCCGAAGTCATTCTTTAAATCGCTGCCCAAGCTATATATCTTCCATCCTTTGCCCATTCTCTGATAGATGAAAGATTCTCCAGTAAAAGGATCCAGAGGCAGGGAAGGAAGATATTTAGGAACTAGATCAAGGAGTTTTTCAGGATATTTGTTATTCTTGGAGTTGTAATATTCCAAACCAATGACGATTGATGTAGCATCTCTTTCAGTATCCAATCGACCACATTCTATATACATGTTTCTTAAAATAGGCATTAAAATATACTGTACAGGATTTTGTGGTTTTTCTGGTAATTGCCATGATTTCAAACCTTCATTATAAGGTGAATCAATATACTCCATAGCTTCAATATAGCAGGCTCCGATACTTTTCATTATGTCTTCTTGAGTGTATCCACTTGCATTATAGTTTTCTTTGAATTGTTGCCAGTCTTTTTCACCCAATAATAAAGGTGAAACATTAAAGCTGATATCATGTAATTCATTTTCTAGTAATATTTTTAAATGTTTCATGGTTTCAAAGTTATTATTTTTTATAGACTGAATATTTTCTAACAGATGAGAATAATTTAACCCTTTAGCCTGAAAAGCTGCATTCCTTAAATTCTTGTAGCCGTTACTCTCTATTGCCATCCCCATTCTTTTTGATAAAGAATTGCCGCCTTTTTCTAAATGTTGACCAAATTTTATAATGTCAATGCAGTCTTGTGTGGCTTGATTGTACTCTTTTTTATATATATGAAACTGTGTTTTTAAAGTTAATAATCTGGCAAGTTCCCGGAATCCATCAAGGTAGAACAGTATTTCCCTGCGCTCTTCAGGATTCGTAACAACTCGGATAGTGCATTGTCCTTTTTCTAATCCTTTTTTGAGTTCTTTTAAGGCTGGTTCATTATCTGATAGAAGTTTTTCTAAATTCTTATCTTCTGTTTTCCATCCAGCGTTTAAAATGCTTACATATGAATAATAATCTTTCCTGTCAACCTGTACCATAAGTTCTGATGCTGTTTTATAATTCGGATATGCGTTTTCTGTTATTTGCAGAGAATTATTCTTTTTGATAGGCACAGTCGCACATCCGCAAGTAAAGATAAAAATAGTACTAAATATTAAAATTACTTTTCGCATAAGTTTAGTTAAATTGAAGAAAATTCCCCCATTTTTCTATACTTTGCATGTCTTTGGCTTATGAGTTTCTCAGGTGAGAAAGAACAAAGTTCATCAAATGTCTTTTTTAGGGTTAATTTTATATTTTTAGCGGTTTCTTCGGGGTTTTTGTGGCTTCCCCCAAGCGGTTCAGGGATTACTCCGTCAATTATATTGAATCGCACAAGGTCTTGTGCAGTAATGCCTTGTAATTCTGCTGCAATAGCTGCTTTTGATACATCTCTCCATAATATAGAGCTACATGCTTCGGGACTACATACGTAATAGACAGCATATTCCAGCATATAAATATAATTACCTACACTGATGCCTAAAGCACCACCACTACCTCCTTCGCCAATTACTATAGTAACTACTGGGACTTTTAAAGAAGACATTTCTTTCAAGTTTGTTGCTATTGCACAAGCTTGTCCTCTTTCTTCTGCACCTATGCCAGGATATGCACCTGGTGTATCAATAAAAGTTATTATGGGGAATGAAAATTTTTCTGCAGATTTCATTAGTCTTAGAGCTTTTCTGTACCCTTCAGGATTAGCCATGCCAAAATTACGTTTCAAGTTTTCTTTTGTATCCCGGCCTTTTTGATTTCCAATTACAACAACCGTCCTGCCATCTAAAGAAGCAAT
>CAIJMQ010000008.1 GCA_903821905.1 uncultured bacterium | reverse complement strand
TGGCTGAAGGGATTCCATTACAATTCCGTCCAAAGCCAATCTAACAAGTTGAGAGATAAGTGTAGGTTCATTTTTTAAAGATTCTCCCATTCTTAGACCAACACAAAAAGATTCCAATGCTTCTTTATATTTTTTCTCTTCAGTCAATATATATGTTCGTGCTGCCACTAATTGTGCTAATTGCCGCATTTTATTGAGATCAGGTAATAACATGGCAGGTCCATCTTCATATTTAATATCGAACCGACATGATGGTAGATTAACTGCTTTTTCTATCAAGGTATAAAGTTTAATAAAGTCCGTATCTTCGAAAAATAGTTTAGCAATAGTTCTTTTCTGTTCTTTTGTTAAGTCCTCTAGTTTAACTTTGTAGCTTTCATAAGGCATATATTCCCATTCATCCTTGTATGTTTTACGCAATTCTCCCACTAAATTGAAAGCTTCCTGATAAACTAAAGCAGCATTTTCTTCATCTGGAACAGGAGGAGGGATAATTTCTTCTATTTTTAATTTAATACCGGATGTTTCTGCTTCTTTTATAGCTCTCCTTAAATCCAATCCTGCCGAGAAATTAAGAATTGTATGGGGTACAAGATAAATTAGAAATATTATCCCAGTAATAGAGAAAAATACTTTGGCTGGTTTTAGTCCCCTGGAAATTGCTTTTTGCCATATAACAAAACTAAAGAGCGCAAAACCTATAAATAAAATGGATGCTGGGACATAATAAACTGTTATGTCGTCCCCTACCCCCGAAAATAGAAATTGCAATTGCTTAGGAGGTAGGATAATAAATAAAATCAGATAAAGGGGTAAGATATATAATATCCCGATAACTATTGCAAGCAGTGAGGAGAGCATCGCTGGTAATTCTCTTTTTAATAATAAAGAGGAAAAGAATGTAGAAGAATATATTAAAAGAGATAGTAAATAGAACATAATAAGAGGAGTGGGAGATTTAAAATCGGGAGCTGATATTTGCATCTTAAAAGAAGAAGCGGGGACATATAAAACTAAATGACAAAGTTGAATAATCAACAAAAGTAAAAAAATGCCAAAGAAAAATTTGAGCCAGAATATTTTTGCCGTACTTATTGGTCTTTGAATAAGAAAATCCTGTGTATTATTTGAAAATTCTTTTACAAAAGGGGTTGCACCCAAAATAAGAGCAAAAAGCAAAGGCAGGATTACCCATCCCAAGAAAAGGTTGTAATAATTGATAGTGTCTAATCTATATAAAGATAAAGAGTCTACCGTAGTTTTAGAGGGCATATTAAGGTATATAATACTGCCCATATTAATACTTATAAGAATTATGACAGCCAACAGTAGAAAAATTCGCTGTTCTCGCCATTCTTTCCAGATTAGAGCTTTCATTTTTGCGCTCCTTTCGGTTTTGTTGTTTTGAGTTGTTGAGAAAAAAGTTTAGTTAATTCTTCTTTTGAAAGACCGATATCCACTGCCTGTTGGATTGCATTATCCAAGATTTCTGATATGATTTTTCCCTTCTCTGTTTCAGATACATTTTTTACTTCTTCCGAAATAAAATTACCTTCACCCCATTTACTATCAATAATTTTTTCGTGTTGTAATTCGCGGTATGCCTTAGCAACCGTGTTGGGATTTATCCGCAGCTGAATTGCTAATTCTCTAACTGCAGGTAATTTATCTCCCGATTTAAGAGCTCCGCATGCCACAAGATATTTCACCTGTTTCACAATCTGCAGGTATAAAGGCACTCCGCTGTCAGAATTTATCTTTATATACATGGTCTTCTTTTGTAGTGTACTACTGTAATAATACAGTATAAATATTAATAGTCAAGGGGTTACGAGAATAAAAATCGGAGAAAATTTTGAGGATTAAGAAAAGTAAGACTTTGCACAAGACAAGGCGAACAAGCAAAAACCTCTCAATTAAGCTATAATAATTCCGTCTTTTAGCTTTAAATTTTGACTTTTTCTTTTGGATTTTAAATTTATATTGCCGGGATAGCTCAGTTGGTAGAGCAATGCATTCGTAATGCTAACTGAATAAATTTTTAGTCACTCCGCAGCACATCGAATCCCATCCAAGCATCGCTGTTTAGTTGCTTATTCTATTTGTACCAATTTGTATCAATTTATACCAATTTAGACCTATTATGGACACCTATTGGACACCAAGCTTTAATCTACAAACCTTGTTGAAAGAATAAGAAAGGCAAGGATAGATAAGAGCTTTCATTCACAAAAGATTTGGCAAAAATACTAGAAGTTTATGAAGATAGCATGCTTAATCAGGAAAGGCATTGATTAGTTACTCTTTCAAAACTTTTACCTTCATCTCAACTTTGACACTTCTAGGATAGAATTCAAAGGTGATTAAGGAATCTGATTTCAATAAGTTTAATAATCTCTTCTTTAGGATAATTTCCTTATCATTGTAATCAAAATGCCCATTCATCTGCAGATAAGGTGTCCATGAATATACAACAGATTTTTTAGTGGCTTCATCTACCACACCAACAGTAGCCAATTTGGTACCGTTAAAAGATACAGGAATCACTATATCAGATTCAATTTCGCCTTTGGTCTTGTCAACGATTATTGAATCTTGTGAGAATTTTGGTAAATCGTATTTGATAATGTCTACTGGGATATCTGTCCCTTGTGAAAAATCAAATTTTAGAGTTGCAGTTACACCAGTTTTCTCAGATTCAAGTAGTTTTGAAAGATAATTCTTGTTTATTGTTACACTTGAATTTGGAGTATCCGATACATAGTCCTTTTCCTTAACCAGCTTTTCCTCACCATTATAAATATCAACTAATTCATTGCCGTTTAATTCAAGTTTAACCGTCAAATCTTCTACATTAGTTTTTTCCCTAAAATAATTATCCGCAGGAAATACAAAAGAATTAGGGATGCCCAACCCTGCATTTACAACAATATCTTTAATAGTTTCGTCCCGCCAAATCCTCTTTTGTCTGTCAAAGTAATCTTTTCCATTGTCCCACAATACACAAGGAATACCATACTTATAAGCAGTCTTAACAATATAATTATGATAATACCATCTTGAAAGCTTATCTATTTTAAATGAAGTGCTCCATTCCCCGATAACAACCGGCAATCTGTTTTCAACAAATGTCTCACCAAGTCGTCTAAAAATGTAATCAGGATCTTGTTTATCCTTTTCATTACCCCAAGTGATTCTTCCCCACCAGTTGCTTATGAAATCCCATGGTTCATAGTAATGAACCGTAAGTATTATATATTTATCATTTGGTGCGTCAAAAAATTGCAATGTTTTTTTACTGTCATCAGACAAACCACATACCATCACAAGACGCTTGTCACTATAGCCCCCCGATGCACGGATAATTCTCAAAATCCTCCGATTTAAGTCATTCATTTGTTCAGCAGTTAAGTTATGCTTTACTTCGGGATTATCCAGATTCGTTGGTTTTTCAAGTTTAGCTTCCCGATCTCCGTCAAGAGGTTCGCTCACAATCTCAAATATCAATTTCTCATTTTTTCTGTTGAATCTTTCTGCTATCTGTCGCCAGAGCTCTTCAAGCTTGATTATTTGATTGTCATAATCGTTTACATATCTGCCTGTTTCAGGGTCAATAGCCATTTTGGAAAACCAAACACTAGAATCGTGATGAGCATCGATGATTACATAAAAATCTCTCTTTAATGCCCAATCAACAACCTGTTCTACTCTGTCCATCCATTGGGGGTCAACTTTATAATCAGGTGCAGGACCGATATGGTAAGCCCATGTTACAGGTATACGGACGGTCTTGAAACCTGCTTTCTTTACATAGTCAAAAATATCTTCTTCTACAGGGGGATTGCACCAGGAACATTCACCTTCGGTGGGAATTCCATCTAATGCATCACCCAAATTCCAGCCAGGAGACATATTTTTAACTGCTTCTTGTGGGTTGATGGATATAAAAGTCTGCCCTATTTGCTCGGCAGAATATACATGAGAACTACCTAAAAATATCACTATAGCAGCTAAAACAATAATTGGCTTTAAAAACACTCTTCTCATTCTTAAGATTTCCTTTCTAAAAATACACACAATAATATATCTTTTCTTATCACTTTGGGCAAATTATTTAAATAGAAGATAAATAGTCAGAAGACAGATATCAAAACTGAAACTGGAATTAACTTGACTAAGTGAGTACATTACAAGAAAAGAACAAAATATGGAAACTACATTTTTGTTTATTGTTTTCTCTACTTTTACAAACCCGATGCCTTGATTTCACCTTTTTCTATAATTTCGTCAAGAAGTTTATCTAATTCATCACCTTTAAGAGTAGATAATAATAATGCACCTTTATCACAAGCAGCCGATTCTTTATTCATTACATCTTCGAGAGTTTTGAGTTCTTGTTCTATTGGGTATTGCTCGTTTTCCATTCCTAATTTTTTATAACAACGTAATAATCCATTATATGCGGTTTTTGCATAGTAATTACTCATATGCGAAGTGCCCAGTAACCAAGCATCGCTTCTAACCTGTCCTGCCATCTTCACCATTGTTTTGTAGATTTCGGCTGCACCTTCCCATGCCCCCTGAGATTCTTTACCTTCGCCTAACTTCTTTAGATGACTAATAATCTTTCCTAACATTTCATCGGTGCCTCCTGCACCATAAGGAACATTGATTTTTATCTCTGTGCTGGTAAAACAACCCATTTCTTCGAGAATCTTAATTTTTGATTTTATCCTAGGCTGCCAATGTTGTTTAAGATACTTTTTATTAAGAGCATCTTCAATTTTCTTTATTCCTTCCTTTTCTTTTCCTTGCATTAAATATACAGAAGCCCACATATAATCGTAAAATGCATTATTAGGTTCCTTCTCTTCTCCTACCTCTAAGGCTTCTATTAACTCGGAAGGGTCATCAGTTTTTTCGTATGTATAGTCGTGCTTGTACTTATACCACAATGCCATTCCTAAACCCGTATAATAAGTAATATCTTTCGGATTCAATTCTATTGCTTTTCGGTATTCATAGATGGCTGGATCTTTTTTAACAATTAATCCGATACCATTATAAAGTTCTGCAGCTCCTCGGTGTATTTCAGCGTCATCAGGATATTTCTCTAAGACAGTTTGTATAAGCCCGACATTACTCTCTAATTTTCGTTGAGCTTTATACACAATATCTTCATCAATATTATCTTCAGAAACAGATAGCGATGAGTTTAAAAGCAGTATACCTAACATCCATATAAATAAAAGTGCTCTCTTCATATTCATGTCTTCCTATTAAAAATCACCACCAGTTTTGTCTACCCCCCAAGGGTAGTAGTTTACATAATAATGTCCTATATCGCAGCCGTTAGTTTTAATAACCTGTTTTGCGTGACACTCTTCTTGGTTACGTGCAGTTTCTAGATTATCGCTAAAAGTTCCGTCTGGAAGAGTATGCCCATTATGTGGTACTAAGCCCGGACAAGTTTCAATAAAATATTCATTTATAGGAATGCCACCTTTTTGAATTGGGACAGACATATCTCCAGATGTTTCCGAGAGAGTATGAACAGCAGTTCTTAGATAGACACCATAACTGGGGTTTCTCATCTCAGTCAACACAAAAGGTGATGAAGTTGGTACCCTACATTGGCTATTTACACACAAACATTCGTTTGCCCATCCACAACAACTTGTTTCTGTAATTTCATTCCTACAGTAGCCACCCCATCTACTAGGACAACAACTCTGTCCGGTACCACAAGTACCTATACAATCCCCATTCTCTCCACAAATCTGACAATAATCACAGGGAATATGACTAACGCCTGAACCTGAACCACTCTCTGGATCAATCACTATTTTAGTACAACATGGGCCGTTGGAAGGCCCTCCCTCGCAACAGATTTTGCCCCATGGGCAAAGGGTGCAAAGGGTGCCATAGCCTTCACAACAAAACTGGTCCTGACAACTATCATTATTTGTATCTGTTTTAAAGCAAACACCATTACAACAATAACCTCCACTACAGTAACTTTGAACGGTAGTACCGTCTACTATCTTTGAACAACACGTACCACTATCATTAGCATAGCACTGATTATTGCAACAGAATTGCCCTGTTGTACAACAACCGCAGCCACTGCAACCACCACCACCTCCTCCACCACCTCCACCTCCACCAACTATTGCTTCACCACAGTTCACCTCATAGAGCCATACGGAAAAAATTGATAAGACTAATATGCCAATTAGGATTACTGGTAAGGAACGACCAAGACCGTTTTTCATAAACAGCCTCCTTTTTTAATTATTATACGGGGATTCTTGAACGAGATTACTGAGATTGTTTGATATTTCTTTCTTTGCACTGTGTTTCATTATATACCCCAAACTTAATTTGTCAACGGCTATCCAATCTATAGAATCTTTATTTAATCCCTATAATTATTTTTATTTGGGTTCTTCAACTTTATCTATAAATATGCCGGAAACAATAGTATTAAAACTCTCTTTCTTGTCAATTTTGATGGTATATTCTGCAGGTCCTTTGAGTATAAAACTTTTGTACACACCTGCTCTAAAATCATTCACCCTGCAGGATGTCAAAACAGGAACATCGTTGAATTCCTTTTCTGAAATTGTTTTCCAGTTAATTTCTACTCCAGTTCCCTCAAAACGGAATATCTTAGGAATACTTTTTTCTATTCTTTTCTTTACAGAAATAGTGTAATCTCTATATCGATTCATTGAGTCGCCTTCATGGCCGTCGTTGTTCACAAAATAAAATGAAACAATAAAGATACCTTCTTCAATAAAGTCAAGGTCTAAATATATATGAGGACCTTCTCTAATAAGAGGACGCGGATAAGCTTCAGCATGGTCGTCCCAAGAGGCATGATGTCTGCCACCACCTAAAGGGTCTTGAAGAACTCTTGGGTTTTCCCATTCTCCATAATCAATTTCTCCGGGTTCAAGTTCCCAACCTCTTATACCCTCATTAAAGTCAGAATTCTCACCTATATATGCATTCCAATTTATATGCTTAAAAGTTTTCAGCCCTAATCTATCAGAACCTCCCAAAATATTTTGAAGAGGATAGGCAGCATAGTAAGAAGGAAATATCCAAGCATATTCACCATAGTTTCCTATCCAATCACCTTGGGTTAGCCAATCCTCGCCAATATAATATGCCTGTTCTTTTAAAGGAGAATCTTTTAGTAGTTTCGATGTCTTTGCTATCAATTCTTTTTGATAGGGCTGTTTTGAGAAATCAACAGGAGTATTTTCTTCTTCCAATGTAATTTGAGATTTGATATTTTGGGAAGGGAATTTAAACGAGGAGTTGTTAGTAATTATGCCTCCGCCATAACTTCCTACCCAGACAGAATCATCTTTATCTACAGTTATGCAATAAAAGAAGTTCCTAGATGCTAATTGCTCTTGAAAAGTAATGGGTGTAAAACGGGAATCTGGATTATTCCATCTTCGTATAAAGTCGTGTCTATTAACAAAGAGAATGTTACCTGATTTGTCTTGAGCAATGCTTGTGAAATAATTGGCAGGATAGTATGACCAACCCATTGGGTCTTCTTTTTCTGAATAACCTTTATTTACAG
>CAIJMQ010000007.1 GCA_903821905.1 uncultured bacterium | reverse complement strand
AGTTATAGAAAGAGCCCTTTCTTATAGAAAACTTAAAGAAGACTATGAGTTATTGAAAAAAGGAATTAATGAACGTTATTCATTCGAGAATATAATTGGTCAATCAAGAAAAATGAGACAGATTTTTAATATGATTTCACAAGTAGCATCTACAAGAGCTACCGTTCTCATTCAAGGAGAATCAGGAACAGGGAAGGAATTGATTGCAAAGGCAATACATCATCAAAGTGACCGTAAAGATAAAGATTTTATAGCAGTCCAGTGTTCTACTCTTTCTAAAGGCGTTTTGGAATCAGAACTTTTTGGCCATGAAAAAGGAGCATTTACAGGTGCTATAGAATCAAGACAAGGTAGATTTGAGTTAGCCAATAGTGGTACGCTTTTTTTAGATGAAGTTAGTGAAATATCTCCATCAGTACAAGTTAAACTTTTGAGAGTTCTAGAAGAAAGACAGTTTGAAAGAGTAGGTGGGGCCAAGACAATTGCGATAGATACGAGAATTATTGCAGCCACTAATCAAGATTTAGAAAAACTGGTCAAAGAAAATAAATTCAGAAAAGATCTTTACTGGAGACTTAATGTAGTAAAAATTGAAGTGCCACCTTTAAGGGAACGCAGAGAAGATATCCCATTATTAGTCCATCATTTTCTAAAAGAATCGAATAAAGCTAATAAAAAAAAGATAAAAGGGATATCATCAAAAGCTCTTATTCTATTGCAAAACTATGATTGGTATGGTAATGTAAGAGAACTAAAGAATGCTATTGAGTCCATGGTAGTTTTTTCACGTAAAGAAATCCTTGGTGTTAAAGAATTGTCTTTAGATGTTAGGGGAGTTGCAGTTGAGAAAGCTACTGAAGAAAGTATAAATATAAAAGGTATGGCATCTCTTGACGAAGTTGAGAAATTAGTTATAAGCCACGCTTTAAAAAAAGCTGGGGGTAACAAATCAAAAGCTGCTGAAATGCTGGGAATTAGTAGACGTACACTTCATAGAAAATTATCAACCCATTCAATCGGAGGGTAATAAGAATGAAGATAACCTTTAAAAGATATTTTATCCTTAGCGTATTATTTTTATTAATACTGTCTATTAACTTATTTTCAAAAGAAGAAACAGACAGAATAACAATTACTGACGCAAAACAGTTAAAAGGGATATGGGAAGCATTCTATACTTATCAGGAAATTCCCAGACAGGAAAGAATAAAAACCTATATACCTCCTTTACCTGATATAGAAGAATTTGAATCAAAGGAAGAACATCAAAAGAGGGTAAATGATATAAAGGGAGTCTATGAAAGAAGGATAGAAGGAAATATTAAAAATGATATAAATAACGAACAGAAATTTAAGAACACGGTTTTTAAAATAGAATTTTTATATACCCCTGATGATAATGACATAAATAAAGGCCTTAATATAGCAAAATCTTATAAACATATAGAAGAAACAAAAGTTCAGAGAACAACCTTATCAACTAAATACGTTAAAATACCAGTTGCTTGGCTACAGGAATTCCAAAATACAATGATGCTCTTTGAGACACGTTTTGTACATGATGCTTTATCTTCACCTGTTCCCTCTACAGTCCCACCTTTTGTCCAAGAATGGAAAATTGAAGAAAATAATCTTCGTATAGAAGAAGACATAGCGTGCCTTAATTTTTCGTTAGATAAATATGATATAGAGAAAAAGAATTTTCCATTAATATTCCCACCTTCTCAATTTCCCCAAGGAGAAAAAGAATGGTTTTATTATATTAGAAAATTAAATTTCGGGGATTATTATATGGAAATGTTTGAAAAATCAGATTTTGAGAAGACAGAACAGTGGTTAATAAAATTCGATAATATGCCTACTTCTATTCCTTTTTCTTTGAATAAGGCAAAGATGGTAAGAGAAAATTACAAAAATTTAATACTGGAACTTGAATTCCAACCTACCTTTGCAGAGAAGAAAGTAAATTCAAACACTACTTATTATACACTTCAGGCCAAAATGGTCTCAGCAACTTTGAAAGATGGGAGCAAAACGATATATGTCATGGCAAATAGTATTAATTAAAAATATCAAAGTTATTCATATTAAAACCCTGCTTTTAAAACGTTTTGAGACATAAAATCCCTGTATGTCAGTCAAGTAATAAAAGTTGTGTCAGATTGTCTCATTAAGCTAAGTTGAGATAAAAACAGTAAGTTTTATTTTGGAGTATATTGTCTTCAGGTATTACATTCCAAGTAAAACATACTCAATTTGGCATAGATATTGCATATTATTTATGTAAAAGTTTTTTGAAAGGAGGCTAGAATCTTATGTCAAAAGTAATTGGAATAGATTTAGGAACGACAAATTCGTGTATGGCAATTATGGAAGGTGGAAAGCCAACAGTAATTTCCAATGTGGAAGGCGGAAGAACTACACCGTCTGTAGTTGCAATTACCAAATCGGGAGAAAGACTTGTAGGAACTTCAGCAAAAAGACAGGCAATTATCAATCCGGAAAACACTATTACCTCAATAAAAAGATTTATGGGAAGAAAATACACTGAAGTTCCCAAAGAGATTGATATTGTAGGTTATAAGGTAGAAAAAGATACTGATGGCAATGCAGTGGCAATTCTTAATGGTGAACAATATAAACCTGCAGAAATCTCTGCGATGATACTTCAAAAACTTAAACAAGACGCTGAAAGTTATCTCGGCGAAAAAGTTACCCAGGCAGTAATCACGGTGCCAGCTTATTTCAACGATTCCCAGAGACAGGCAACTAAAGATGCTGGAAAGATTGCGGGATTAGAAGTATTAAGAATAATAAATGAACCTACAGCAGCTTCGTTAGCCTATGGTTTAGATAAGAAAAAAGCAGAAACTATAGCTGTATATGACCTGGGAGGAGGAACATTTGATGTTTCCATTCTTGAAATAGGAGAAGGAGTTTTTGAAGTAAAAGCAACTAATGGTGATACTCATTTAGGAGGAGATAACTTTGATCAGAAAATTATGGATTGGTTAGCTAATGAATTCAAGAAAAACAATGGTATAGATCTACGTAAAGACCCTATGGCACTGCAAAGATTAAAAGAAGCAGCAGAAAAAGCTAAGTGTGAATTATCTACTTCTTTAGAGACAGAAATAAATCTGCCATTCATTACAGCAGATGCTACCGGTCCCAAACACTTCAATATTAAACTTACACGTGCACAATTAGAGAAATTGGTAGATGACCTTATAGAAAAATCAATTGCACCATGTAAACGGGCATTATCAGATGCTAAATTAAAACCTGAAGATATAAATGAAGTAATTCTCGTTGGTGGACAAACAAGAATGCCAAAGGTTCAAGAGGTGGTAAAGAACCTATTTAAAAGAGAACCACATAAAGGAGTTAATCCCGATGAAGTAGTAGCCGTAGGGGCAGCTATTCAAGCAGGTGTTCTAAAAGGTGAAGTAAAAGATATTTTACTATTAGATGTAACTCCTCTGACTCTTGGTATAGAAACTTTGGGTGGTGTAAGGACCCCTCTTATTCAAAGAAATACAACTATTCCGACAAGAAAGAGTGAAATTTTTACTACAGCAGTAGATAGCCA
Organism: uncultured bacterium; assembly: GCA_903821905.1. Lineage (GTDB taxonomy): Bacteria > CAIJMQ01 > CAIJMQ01 > CAIJMQ01 > CAIJMQ01 > CAIJMQ01. Next base: position 8,082 of record CAIJMQ010000007.1, on the reverse strand, counting down.
GACATCTGTAGAAGTTCATGTATTACAAGGTGAAAGAGAAATGGCTATGGACAATAAAACTATAGGCAGATTCCAACTTGTTGGTATACCTCCTGCCCCAAGAGGAATACCACAAGTTGAAGTTACATTTGATATAGATGCAAACGGTATATTAAATGTTTCTGCAAAAGATAGAGCTACAGGTAAAGAGCAAAGTATAAAGATACAAGCTTCGGGCGGACTTTCTGAAAATGAGAAAGAGCGACTTATAAAAGATTCAGAAAATTATGCTGAAGAAGATAAGAAGAAAAAAGAAAAAGCAGAAACAAGAAACAAAGCAGATACTGCCATTTATCAATCAGAAAAAATGCTAAAAGAGAATAAAGATAAAATCAAACCAGAGCAACAGAAAAAAATAGAGGATGCAATAAAGCAGGTAAAAGATGTCATAGATAAAGATGATACAACAGAGATTAATAAAGCTACGGAAAATTTGAATCAAACTTGGTATTCGGTTTCTTCTGAACTTTATCAACAGACTACAGCTCAAGGACAAGGGAATGCAGGTCAAGGTTCTCAGCAGACAGGACAGGGAACAAGACAATCTAAACAACGTGGTAGCAATAAAACCGGTGGAGAAGATGTAGTTGATGCAGATTATAAAGTTGAAGATGAGAATTAAAGATGGATAAAACACAATCTGAAAGTAAAGCAAAAAAAGAAATAACAGAACTTGTTCAGGAAAAAGATGACCAGATATCTGCTTTGACCAAAGAAAAAGAAGAATATATTGACAAGTGGAAAAGATCATTGGCAGAACTGGAAAATTACCGTAAAAGAAGCGAGAAACAATTAGAAGAAACAAAGAGGTTTTCTCTTGAGAACGTTCTTTATCAGTTGTTAAGCATAGTGGATAATTTTGAGAGAGCACTTAGCCATATAGAGAATTCCAATTCCAATCCCAATAATACTCTCAAGCAAGGTGTAGAGATGATATACAAAGAACTAAAAAACCTATTGAATCAACACGGTGTTAAACCAATTGAAGCTTTGGGGAAAAATTATGATCCCAACCTTCATGAAGCATTGGAAGTGGTAAATAAAAAACATAGCAAGGAGGAGAAAAGTAAAAGTAATAAGCATATAGTGGTAGAAGAGATATTGCCGGGATATACTTTCCATAATAGACTCTTACGTCCCGCTAAAGTAAAAATTTCCGATTCTGAAAAAACAGAAGAACCAAAGATGTTGAAAGGAGAATAAAATGAAAAGTAGATTTTTTCTGATAAGATTTTCTATAAGTTTGATACTTTTATTTTCTTTTTTAACCGTAATTAAAGCAGAAGACTTAGATTCACTCCGACAACTTTCAAATGCTTTCTCATCAATAAGTGATAAGGTCAATCCTTCTGTAGTAAGTGTTATATCAACTGTAAAAATTGGAGTTTCACAGCAAGGATTATCTCCCTTTGGAAATGATCCTTTTTTTGATGAACTCAGACGACGTTTTGGCCCGGATTTTTTCCCTCAATATAATGCTCCGGAAGAAAGAGAAATACCAGAACTTGGAAGCGGTGTAATTGTAACCAGTGACGGTTACATATTAACAAACAACCATGTTGTAGAAAATGCAGATAAAATTAAAGTTATTCTTTCGGATAAAAGAGAACTTGATGCTGAAATTAAAGGTAGGGATCCTGAGACAGATGTTGCAGTAATTAAAATAGATGCAAAAGATTTACCAAAAGCAACACTTGGAGATTCAGATAAGGTAAAAGTGGGAGAATGGGTTCTTGCTATAGGTAATCCTTTTGGACTACAGCATACAGTTACTGCAGGTATCATCTCTGCTGTTGGAAGAAGTAATATAGGAATTGCTCAGTATGAAGATTTTATTCAAACTGATGCTTCCATTAATCCAGGAAACAGCGGTGGCCCTCTTGTTAACCTGGATGGAGAAGTTATTGGGATAAATACAGCTATTTTTTCCAAAAGCGGTGCGAGTATGGGAGTAGGTTTTGCAATTCCAATAAATATGGCTAGAAAAATTATGGACCAATTAATTGATAAAGGCAAAATTACACGAGGATGGCTTGGCGTTAGTATTCAAGACCTCAATGAAAAGCTTGCTAAGGACCTTGAATTAAAACAAACTAAGGGTGTTGTAGTACGCCAAGTAGAGGTTGGTTCTCCCGCTGATAAAGCTGGGATTAACAGTAATGACATAATATTGAAGGTTGATGGCAAGCAATTTGATAAAGATGGTAAAGAGATAAATATTACCAATAAGATAGATACGACTAAACAATTAATGCAGTTTATAGCTGGATTGGTTCCTGATACGGAAGTGGAAATCACTGTTCTCCGCAGAGATAAGGAAATTTCCAAGAAGGTTAAGATTACTGAAAAACAAACGCTTACTGCTGATGCAGGGAAAAAAGACGCGACAGAATCACAAGAGAAATTAGGCCTTGAAGTAAAAGAACTCAATGATGAGTTGGCTGGACAATATGACCTTAAAGGACAAAAGGGTGTGATAATTACTAAAATCCAACCTGGTTCTTTAGCCGAACGTGCAGAACTTCAGGCAGGAGACTTAATTACAGAAATAAACGGATATGCAGTTAATAATATTGACGACTACAGAAAAGTAATAGAAAAAATACAAGAGAAGAATAGTGTGGAATTTAGTTGTGTAAGGTCATATATGGGGCGTCATTGGAGATTTACAACTCGAATACAAGTGAAATAAAACAGATATTCTTAATGTGAAATATAAATTTAGAGAAATTTACTCTAAAGACACAGGAAGTATTACAAACACTTATTGTAAATTTCAAAAATACTGTTATAATGATGCCCTCAAATAGAAAAATATTAATTGAAAAATTAAATAAAAACAAATAAGGAGGTTTATATTATGCATATTAATATTAGGCCGTTGAATGATAGGATACTGGTAAAAAGGCTGGAAGCTGAGTCAAAGACAAAAGGTGGTATAGTTTTGCCTGAAACCGCTAAGGAAAAGCCCAAAAAAGGAGAAGTGATAGCAGTAGGTCCTGGAAAAGTGCTGGAGAATGGCAAAAGACAGTCCCTTGAATTAAAAAAGGGTGATAAGATAATTTTTGAATCTTATGCAGGTACAGAAATAAAGATAGAAGATGAAGAATATCTTCTGATGAAAGAAGATGATGTTTTGGGAATAATCGGAAAGTAACAATGGAAAAAGGAGGAATCTAAGAATGGCCAAACAATTATGTTTTGATGAGGAAGCACGTAAAGCCATTTTACGTGGTGTGGATAAATTAGCTGATGCAGTTAAGGTAACTCTTGGTCCTAAAGGTAGAAATGTAGTCATTGAGAAGAAATTTGGCTCTCCAATAATCACAAAAGACGGAGTTACCGTTGCAAAAGAAATAGACCTTGAAGACCCATATGAAAATATGGGAGCCCAAATGGTAAAAGAAGTAGCATCTAAAACATCCGATGTAGCTGGTGACGGAACAACAACTGCTACTATCCTTGCACAAGCTATTTGTAGGGAAGGATTTAAAAATGTAGCAGCAGGTTCAAGTCCAATGGCATTAAAAAGAGGAATTGAGCAAGCAGTAGAAGTTGTAATAGACAAACTTAAAAAACTAAGCAAACCTGTAAAAGGAAAGTTGGAAATTTCTCAAGTAGGAACTATTGCAGCCAATAATGACAAAACCATTGGAGATATCATCGGTGGAGCTATGGAAAAAGTAGGAAAAGACGGTGTCATTACAGTTGAAGAAGGACAAGGACTTGAAACAACTATGGAAATTGTAGAAGGTATGCAATTCGATAACGGTTATCAGTCCCCTTATTTTATAACTGATACAGAAAATATGGAAGCTATTCTTGAAGGCCCATATATTCTGCTTTGTGAGAAGAAAATATCCAGTGCGAAAGATTTAATACCGCTTTTAGAAACCGTGGCAAGAGAAGGCAAGCCACTTGTGATAATTTCTGAAGAAGTAGAAGGTGAAGCGCTAGCAACATTGGTTGTTAACAAAATAAGAGGAACTCTTAAATGCGCAGCTGCAAAAGCTCCCGGATTTGGTGACCGAAGAAAAGCTATGTTGCAAGATATAGCGGTTCTCACGGGTGGACAAGTTATATCTGAAGATGTTGGTATGAAACTAGAAAGTGTGACTGTTGGTATGCTCGGCAAAGCAAAAAGAATAAAAATGGACAAAGACAATACTACTGTTATTCAGGGTGCTGGAGATACCAAAGAAATAAAGGGTAGAATAGAACAAATAAGAGTAGAAAAAGAAAAAACAACATCTGATTATGACAGAGAGAAATTAGAAGAAAGACTCGCAAAACTGTCTGGTGGAGTTGCACAAATCAATGTTGGAGCTGCAACAGAAACAGAAATGAAAGAAAGAAAAGCAAGAGTAGAAGATGCTCTACACGCAACACGTGCAGCTGTGGAAGAAGGTATTATTCCAGGTGGTGGTGTGGCATTTCTTAGATGTATTTCAGTTCTTAACGAAAAAATTAAGACTATGACAGGAGAAGAGAAGATAGGAGCTGAAATAGTAAGAAAAGTCCTTTCTGAGCCCACAAGGCAGTTAGCAGAAAATGCGGGACTGGAAGGTTCAATTGTGGTTCAGACCATACTCCAAGAAAAAGATGTGAATTATGGTCTCAACGTTGACACAAGCAATTATGAAGACCTCACTAAAGCAGGCGTAATTGACCCTACAAAAGTAGCCAGAACCGCACTTCAGAATGCATCATCAATAGCTTCGCTTTTAATAACTACCGAAGCTCTGATAGCTGATATTCCTGAAAAGGAAAAGGGTGGAATGATGCCAGGCGGAATGCCACCCGGCGGAATGGGGGAATACTAAGGTAACCCCTGCGTACATTAAAAATATAACGCTTATGAACCCCGGTCTCATTTTAGAGGCCGGGGTTGTTTTATATGAGCACATTAATTTTATTTTTGTTATAATTTAAAGCAATATGAATCAAAAGTATAGTATTAGTTCCTTAATCCGAGAATACTCATCTAGTCTTAACTATAGAATCCCTCATATATCAATTATTCTTGCAGCAGGACATGGTAAAAGAATAAAGTCATCTACCTCAAAAGTTCTCTACGAAATATGGGGTGTCCCAACCGTAATAAAGGTGTCAAAAACAGCACAAAAAGGTATTTTTAGTCCTAATCAGATAATAGTTGTTGGTATAAAGGCGGAGGAGGTTGTAAAAACTATTGGGAAGAAGAAAAACACTTGCTTTGTCTATCAGAAAGAACAAAATGGCACAGGTGATGCTGTAAAAGTTGCTTTAGAAGCGATAGATAAGAAATTTAAAGGTGTTGTTTATATTTTCCCAGCTGATGCAGGATTAATAACTGAAGATATAATACAGAACTTAAAAGCAAAATTTGAAAACTCAAATTACGATATGATAGTTCTTACCGGTAAATATACTGGAGAAGTAACAAAAAACCATTATGGTAGAGTCATTAAAGATAGAAAAAAAGAAGAGGTGATTGAGATAAAAGAATATAAAGATATTGCTGGGCTTAAAGGTATTTACAAAATTGTACATGAAGGCAAAGCACTGTCATTTACAAGAGAAGAACTTCTCAAGATGGAAGAATTTAACTCTGGGATTTATGCATTCAAAACTAGACCACTTAGAGAATGTATGCCATATTTAAAGTCAGATAATATCCAGAAAGAATACTATTTGACTGACATAGTAAGAATTTTTAACAACCGAAATCTTAATGTTGGCTCCCAAATGATTGAAGATTCAAGTTCGCTCTTAGGATTTAACGATAGAGCTACACTTAAAGAAATGGACAAGATTGCACGTCAAAGAGTTTATGATCAACTCAAAGGAATAGTAACTTTCCAAGACCCTGAAGATTTCTTTATAGCTGAAGAAGTTGTTAATAATATACTCAAAATGGATAAAGAGGGTATTCTGGTAGATTTAGATATAGGCAAAGGAGCTCGTTTAAACAGTGGAGTTATTCTTAATAAAGACATAAAAATCGGTAGAAATTCTGAACTTGATGGGAATATAATTCTTCAAGAAGGTATAAAGATAGGTGAAGGAGTAAAAATTCTAGGCAATGATAAATACCCTGTGAAAGTAGGCAAGAATGTCACAATAAGAGGAATAACCTATATATTCGGATGTATTATAGATAATGATGTATATATTGAATGCTGTATTTTGGAAAAGAAACATATAAAAAAGAAACTATCTAAAACCGGACAAATTCAAGCATTACGATATATTTTTCCCAAAGAAGAAGGCACAGATTGTTTGGAAGAACTTTAATCCTAAATACTAGATTCTTGTCTTTTTAGTATAAAATGAATGATTTAATAATTTCCCTCTCAGGAATAAGAGGAATAGTAGGTAAAACCCTTACGGAAAAAGAAACATATACGGCTACTAATCTATTCTTAAAGAATTATATCGAATCCCAAAGACGACCGCTGAAAATAATAATTGGACGAGATATAAAACCTACAGGGAATAAACTCATTAAAGGAATTCTTGCAGCCCTTTACAAGAACAAAATAGATAATATTACTAATCTTGGAATTACAACATTGCCTATTATGGAATGGGCAGTAAAACATTTCAAGGCAAGTGGAGGCATATTTGTTACTGCAAGCCATAATCCCATCGAATGGAACGGTCTTAAATTCATATCTTCATATAAAGATGGTGCAAGTATTCTTTCTGCCCCTGTTATGCAAAAGATAAAAGATAAATGGAATGGTAAGACAGAAAATAGCTCAATAAGCATAAGAGAGCTCCCATCTGAAATGTCTTGTACTGATGAATATAACAGAGATGTCATAGAAAAGATTAAAAAAGTAATAGACCTGTGTTCATCGGAGAAAAATAAAGGTGATGAGATTTTCTCGAAAATCAGAGAAAAACAGCCCAAAATAGCTCTTGATGCCTGTTGCGGTGAAGGATTGCAAATCCCCAAAAGTTTTCTTGTTGCTATTGGTATAGAAGAGAATAATATTTACTCAATAAATATAGGAGCACTTTCCAAATGTAAACGTCGGCTTGAACCTTCGCCGCAATACCTTGCTGAGCTTAAAGACACCATAAAAAAACATAACTTAGACATAGGATTCGCTTTTGACCCTGACCAAGACCGTCTTGTGGCAATGCCTCTTTGGAGCGAAGAATTAACCCCAAGACTCTGCGGAAAGTTCCTTTTAGAATTACAGGAACAGTCAAAAACAAAATATATAAAACAAATTGCAATAAACCTATCAACTACATCATCATGGGAAGAACACGGAATTGTGGTAACCAGAACTAGGGTAGGGGAGATAAATGTTGTAAAAGCTATGGAAAAGTATAATCTTCCATTTGGGGCAGAAGGCAATGGTGGTGTTATCCTGAAAGATATAAACGCCGGTAGGAATTCTACTGTTGGAATGGCATTAATACTGGCATATATGGCATGGAGTGATTTTTCCATAAAAGAGCTTGAAGATAAACTTCCAAAATATTTTATGGTAAAGGATAAGATAAAAATTAAAATCTCTCAAAAAAAGATACACAAATTTCTGGATGATGAAATGACTACCTTCACTGAGGAGAATAAAGACAGGATAAAACATATAGATACACAGGACGGTTATAGAATTGTATTTGAAGATGGTTCATGGGCACACATAAGACCTTCGAATACCGAACCTATAATCCGAATAATTGCAGAATCAAAAAATGAACAAACAACGAACCTTCTCATTTCCCAATTAAAAATTCTACTATCAAGTTAGGAATTGGGCATTAACCAATCAGAATAGCCATTCCTATTAATCCAAAAGCATAACCCCAACCAAAACTGTTTATATATCCATTGTGGCTTAAAATAAAGCCAATGGCAGTCAAAATTGCGAATATTGCCAAACGTATCATTTTCCATAATGTCAACTGTGGCAAAAATCCAGGTTTACCATTATTTTCTCTTTTCATATTAAATTTCCACCTCCCAATGCAGTTTATCATAATATTTATGATTTTTTCTATACAAGTATTTTATAATTGCACACTTAAGAAAAATGATGT
>CAIJMQ010000006.1 GCA_903821905.1 uncultured bacterium | reverse complement strand
AGATATAATATAAAAGTTGCAATGCATGAAGCTGATTCCAGAAAAGTGGAATTTAATGAATTCAGCAAAAGAAAGATTAAATCCATTCCATTTAAAATCATGTTCTTCTTCTATATGCTGTTAAGAAAAATGAAAAAGCAGAAAACTAATATAATAGATGTAGTGAATAGAACAGTACAACTTGTAAGCGATACGCTAACAAAAAACAACATTGAAGTTATTAAAAATTATACTGATTCAATCTTATTAATTCGTGCTGATTCTTACCAATTACAACAACTTTTCTTGAATTTAATACTTAATGCGATAGAAGCAATGCCTAAAGGTGGAAAATTGGGGATCTCTATTCAGTTTGAAGACCAAAAGGAATATAAGTCGATAAAAATTGTTTTTTCAGATACAGGGGGTGGAGTGCCACAAAATCTTCAAAAGAAGATTTTCGAACCTTTTTATACTACGCGTGAGCATGGAACAGGATTAGGGTTATCTATTGCACAGAAAATTGTTGAAAATCATGGAGGAAAAATTACCTTGGAATCTAAAATAGGTAAAGGTTCTAATTTTGAAATTTTATTTCCTATGGAATAAAAAATGAAAAAGAGAATTCTGATTGTAGAAGATGAGTCCAGGCAAGCAAAATTGTGGATGACGAAGCTTGAGCATGAAGGTTATAAAGTAGATTTGGCTGAAAACGGTAAGGAAGCCTGCGATAAAATGTTAAAAGAAAGTTATAACCTTATTCTTACAGATATAAGAATGCCTCAGCTGGATGGCTTGCAACTTCTTGATTGGATCAAAGAAAGAGATAGAGAACTACCAGTTATTGTGCTTACTGCGTATGCGGAAGTAGAATCAGCAGTTAAGGCCATGAAAAAAGGAGCTTATGACTACGTCAAAAAGCCAATTGATTTGGAGGATTTAGTACAAATTATTGGTAAGGTTTTTAGGATGAAGAGGTTAGAAGAGGAAAATGTTTACCTTAGGAAAGAACTATCACGCAAAACAGGGGAATTAATAGTTGGTAAAAGTATTACATTTAAGAAAGTTATGGACTTAATTGAAAAGGTAGCTAAAACTAAATCTACTATTCTCATAGGTGGAGAAACTGGAACAGGTAAAGAACTTGTAGCCAATGCTATTCATTATAATTCTCCCAGAAAAAATGCACCTTTAGTTGTGGTAAATTGTGCTGCATTGCCTGAAAACTTATTGGAATCAGAATTGTTCGGACATGTTAAAGGTGCTTTCACTGGGGCATATGAAGATAAAAAAGGGAAATTTGCAGTAGCAGATTCTGGAACTATTTTCCTGGATGAAATTGGAGCAATTCCAATTAATCTTCAATCAAAACTCCTAAGAGTTATTGAAAATCAACAGTTTGAACCTATAGGTAGTACGAAAACCATATTATGCGATGTAAGAATTATTGCGGCTACTAATGTTGATTTGAAGAAAGCTATTGAAAAAGATAATTTCCGAGAAGACTTGTACTATAGACTTAATGTTTTTCCTATATATCTACCACCATTACGCCAAAGAGTGGAAGATATCCCATATCTTATAGACCATTTTATTAAAATGTACAGTAATGAGTTAAAAAAGGTGATCAAGGGCATTGAAAAACAGGCTTTAGATATCTTAATCTCCTATTCTTGGCCCGGGAATGTTAGAGAACTTGAAAATGTTATGGAGAGAGCAATTGTTCTTTGTGAGACAGATACGTTGACAGCTGACTTGTTTAGTATGTTAGAAGGGAAAAATGCAGAAAGACAACTACCTCTTTTAAATACCAAACATTCGGAGGATTTTTCTTGTTATCAAAATAGTGGTAATTACTCGGAATCAAAAAAGAAATTACTTGCGGCCTTTGATAGCAATTTTATAATAAAAATCATAAGAGAAACAAAAGGCAATATTACAATGGCAGCTAAGATTTCAGGCATAGATAGAAAAAACTTATATCGTAAAATTAAAAGTTTAAATATAGACCCTAAAGAGTTCAAATATAAGTAGAGGTGAAAACACTACTATATTGTAGGTGAAATACCACATTTAAGAGTTTATTTCCATTTTAGAGTGAAGAAGCAGAATATACAAAATAAGGTTGCTTGGGGATGTTTAGTTCGGAATATGCTAGTGTTGGCATGTAATTTGTTATCATATAGTTATGCGAGCATTCCGGGCAGAGCCTTCTTTCCCCTTTCCTTCTTCTCTCTGCCCGGTTTTTCATTAAAATAAATGGGGTATAAAAAATTATAAAATGAGAAAAACACTTAGAGAACTCTCCGAAATGGTAGGAGGGGAAATAATTGGAGATCCCCTAGTATTAATAAAAGGCGTAGCTCCTCTTGAAGAAGCCAAAGACGGAGATATTACATTCTTTGCAAATTCTAAGTTGTCTCATTTCTTAAAGAAGACCCAAGCTTCTGCTGTAATTGTAGATTGCCAGACACCTGGTAATGGCAAACCATTAATTAGAATAAACAATCCTTATGCAGCTTTCAGTAGGATTATGGAACTATGGGTTACTGCTAAGAATTATTCATTAGGAATTCATCCGACTGCTGTTCTGGGTGAACAGGTAAAATTAGGAGATAATGTTTCAATTGGAGCTTATGTAGTTATAGACGACCGCGTAGAAATTGGGGAGGGAACAATAATAAGACCTCACACATTTATAGGTGAGAATAGTAAAGTGGGTAAAGATTGTCATATCCACCCCAGAATTACAATTGCTGAAAATATAGAGATAGGAAACAATGTCATAATACATTCAGGTGCGGTGATTGGTTCTGATGGTTTTGGATTTGCGGGAGAAAATGGAACTTATCGTAAGATCCCCCAGATTGGTAAAGTAATTATAGGTAATAATGTGCAAATAGGTGCTAATGTAACCATTGATAGAGCGACTTTTGGAAAGACATGGATAAAAGATGGAACTAAGATAGATAATCTTGTACAGATTGCTCATAATGTGGAAATCGGAAAAAATTGTATAATTGTAGCTCAAGTTGGTATCTGTGGTTCAGTTAAGATAGGGGACAATGTAATTCTTGCTGGACAGGTAGGTATAGTAGAACATCTCACTATAGGTGATGGAGCAAAGGTTGCAGCTAAATCTGTTGTAACAAAGAGTGTCCCAGCTGGGAAGTTTGTATCCGGATATCCTGCCAGGGACCATAATGAAGAAAAAAGAATCAAAGCATCAATTTCTCGTCTTCCTTCTCTTTTAAAGAAAGTTCAGGAGCTTTCCAGAAAATTGGAAAAATGTGAAAAAAGGTCCTAAAATCCTTTCTATAATTTCCTGCCAATTCTAAATCTTCATCATAATAATCGTATTATTAACTAGTAGTTTGACAAGGAAATGCCCATTACTATAAAATTGCCGTTGCTATGTCTTATAAAATTACACTAATTGAAGGTGATGGGATAGGTCCTTCCCTTGTAGAAGCTACTGTAAAAGTAATTGAAGCTACAGGTGTTGATATCCAATGGGAGAAACAGTATGCTGGGGAAGATTGTATGGGTAAAACAGGAACTCCTTTACCTGAAGAAACTTTAAATTCAATAAAGAAAAACAAGATCGCTTTAAAGGGTCCGCTAACTACGCCTGTTGGCAAAGGTTTTCGTTCAGTCAATGTTCAAATAAGACAAAAATTGAGACTCTTTGCTAATTTAAGACCTGCTCTATCTTTTTCAGGTGTGCCTGGTGCTTATAATGATATTGATTTGGTAATTATAAGAGAAAATACCGAGGGACTTTATTGTGGTGTGGATTATTGGGTAGATGAAGATGAGTCTGCAGGTATTTCCCAGAATATTATAACCAGAAAAAGTTCTGAAAGAATAGTAAGGTTTGCTTTTCAATATGCAAAAAATAAAGGAAGAAAGAAAGTTACTGCTGTACACAAAGCTAATATTTTGAAATGTTCTTCAGGGCTTTTCTTGAGAGTAGCATCCGAAGTTGCAAAAGATTATCCAGATATCCAGTTTGAAGATAGAATTGTAGACAACATGGCTATGCAACTTGTTAAAAGGCCTCAGGAATATGATGTAATAGTAACAACTAATCTTTTCGGAGATATATTATCTGATTTGTGTGCGGGACTAATTGGAGGGCTTGGACTTGCCCCTTCTGGTAATATAGGCGAAGGTATAGCTGTTTTTGAACCAGTTCATGGCTCGGCTCCTAAATACCGCGGTAAAAATAAAGCAAATCCTTGTGCGAATATTCTTTCGGGTGCTTTGATGCTTGACTATTTGGGAGAAGATCAGGCTTCTAAGAAAATCTTTAAAGCCGTAGCAAATGTAATAAAGAAAGGTAAAGATGTTACCTATGATTTGAAAGAAGACCGAAATGATCCTTCTGCAGTAGGCACGAAAGAAATAGCAGATGCAATTGTAAAGGAAATTAGGAGCATGAAGTAATGAACATAGTTTTAGTGGGTACCCAGTGGGGTGATGAAGGCAAGGGGAAAATAATAGACTTATTATCGGAAGACGCAAATATTATAGTTCGCTATCAAGGCGGTAATAATGCAGGACATACCGTTATGATAGGGGATGAAGAGTTTATTCTGCATCTTATTCCTTCCGGGATTCTTCGTTCCAGTAAAGAATGTGTAATAGGTAACGGTGTTGTTGTAGACCCTAAAGCGTTGTTGGAAGAAATCCAGATGTTGAGGGGGAAAAAAATAGATATTGGTCCCCATAATCTACATATTAGTAAATCCGCTAATGTTATTATGCCTTATCATAAACTCACGGAACGCCTGAAAGAAGAAGAAACAATAGGTAGAATCGGTACCACTCGAAGAGGAATCGGACCTGCCTATTTAGACAAAGCTGGCAGAGTAGGTGTAAGAATGGTTGACCTTTTATCTAAAACTCAACTTGCTTGGAAGTTAAAAAGACACTTGGACGAGATTAATTTGATTCTGCAGAAAGTATATGGAGAAGAAGGTTTGTCTTATGAACAGCTTATGGAGGAGTATCTGAAATATGGTAGAGAACTGAAAGATTATATTAAAGATACGGCTTCTTTACTCAACTGTGCTATTAAAAAAAACAAAAATATCCTGTTTGAAGGTGCACAGGGTACAATGCTGGATGTTGACCATGGTACATATCCGTTTGTCACTTCTTCTAATACAACTGCCGGCGGTGCATGTACTGGAGCGGGTGTTGGACCTACAAAAATTGATGAGGTTGTAGGAGTTATGAAAGCCTATACTACACGAGTAGGCGAGGGGCCATTCCCGACAGAGGTTAAAGGAGAAATGGCAGATAAATTACGCAATGCAGGTCCAGTAGGTGAATACGGAAGATCTACGGGAAGACCACGTCGTTGCGGTTGGTTAGATATGGTGGTTGTCAGAAGATCGGTATTAATTAATGGAATAGATTTTTTGGCTATTACTAGGTTAGATATACTGGATGATTTGGATAAAATATATATCTGCAATAAGTACAAATATAAAAATACCTATATATATGATTTCCCCGAAGAATTAGAGATTCTTCAAGATTGTGTACCAGTATATGAAGAAATGAAGGGATGGGAAATTCCTACTCCAGAAATAAGAGACTTCGAAAAATTACCTGAAAAAGCAAAAGAATATATAGCGCGGATAGAAGAGTTGGCTGGTGTGAAAATAGGCATTCTTTCTATAGGTCCCAAACGTTCCCAAACCATTAGAAGAGAAAAAGTTTCTACTGCAAAAAAATAAGAAGTTTATATTGCTAAATTTTATCCCCTTGGTTATAAATACTCGTAACAATGAAAAAATCAATTAATTTTGCGCTCTCTCTGATAATTCTTTCTTGTTTAATCGTAATTTATAGAATAATTTTTTTAAAGAGGGGATGGACTGTTTTATCTTTGCCTTTTAATATACAACAAACAGTTAGTTTACTTCTGGTAGTGCCGCTGGGTTTATTAATTGTAGCTATATTCCGCAATGTTATTGGCGTAAATACTTTTGGTACATTCATTCCTGTGCTACTGGCTATTGTTTTAATGGAAACGCGTTTAATCTGGGGGTTAGTGCTTTTCTTTTTTGTGATAATAATAAGTATTTTTGCAAAGTTAATATTAGATAAATTTAAGTTGTTGTTTATTTCTCGGCTTTCATTTACCATCACTTTTGTTATTGTTGTTCTTGTTGCTTTAATTATCGTCAGTTATCAGGCAGGGGTAAGAACTATTTCCTGCTTCAATCTTTTACCTTTGATTATTATGATTATGGTTGTAGAGCGTTTTTCTATCACTCAATTAGAAAGCGGGACCCAATATTCTCTTATTGTATCTCTTGGAACAATTATGGTTGCGTGTTTAGTATACTGGATTATCTCTTTTGAAGTTATTCAACTTTTCATGTCTTTATTTCCTGAACTCCTATTGGCTGTTCTGGGATTATTGATTGTTATTGGGTGCTATACAGGCTTGCGATGGACAGAGTTATTAAGATTTAGACATATAAACAGATTATAATATGTTCCATTCTTTCACTAAAATTCCCCAAAACGAAATCCTTGGTATTAACCGCAGAAATCTGGATTATTTATTTAAAGTAAATGATAGAAATAAGTATCCACTTGTTGACAATAAACTTCTTACTAAAAAACTGTTAACTTCCAATAATATTCCTGTTCCTGAAATTTATGCCGTATTCAATACTCACTGCGAATTAAAATATCTAAGGGAAAGAATTAATTCTTTTAGTTCATTTGTAATCAAACCTGATAGAGGTGCTCGTGGCTACGGTATTCTTATTCTTAGTAAGAAAAAAGAAAACCTTTGGACAGACCAGGAGGGAAATATATTGGGTTTAAAAGATATTTCGTTACATATATCTTCGATATTGTCCGGTACCTTTTCTTTGGGTTCTAAACCAGACATAGCTTTTATCGAGGAGAAGGTTGAATCACACAATATTTTCCGTTCAATTGCCCTCAATGGTCTTCCAGATATTAGAATAATTGTATATAAAGGAGTATCGGCAATGGCTATGCTTAGACTTCCTACAGTTGTTTCTAAAGGATGCGCCAATATTCACGCTGGGGCTATAGGAGTAGGAATAGATATGGAAACCGGCAAGACATTGTCCGGTGTTTATAAGAACAAAATAACCAATATTCATCCAGATACAGGTTTCACAATTAACAATATTCTTATTCCTTACTGGAGAAGAATCCTAAAAATGGCTGTTAAAGCATCAAGTATAACGGGTTTAGGATATGTTGGAGTGGATATTGTTTTACATAAAGGCAGAGGTCCTCTTGTTATGGAACTGAATGCTAGACCAGGTCTATCTATACAAATAGTTAATTCCCGGGGATTGCTCCCCAAACTTAGAGCAATTGACCAAATAAAAGGGAAAGCCTAATATAATGTACTAAAAATTTATGAATGATAAGAAATCCGTTGAGGAAAAACTATCTCAAAAAGATAAAAACGTAAGACACAGAAGGAAAACATTAGGGCCTGTTCCAAATCTCGAAGAACATGTTCAGCCTGACTGGTGGAGAAGTATTTTTAATTCTCTTTACCTCAAAACTGATGCAGATGTAGTAGATGACCAGAGTATTACCAATCAAGAAGTTGACCTATTCTCCCAAATTCTTAATCTTTCTACAGAAAATAAAATTTTGGATTTATGCTGTGGCCAAGGTAGACATTCCCTGGAACTTTCAAGAAGAAAGTTTCAATATGTAGAAGGATTAGACCGTTCTCATTATCTTGTACAGAAAGCTAAGGGATGTGCCAGGAAAGATAATTTGAATGTTAAGTTTAGGGAAGGAGATGCCAGAAAATTACCTTATTCCCCCGACATATTTGATGTAGTAATGATCCTTGGCAATAGTTTTGGATATTTTGAGACTATGAATGATGACTTGAGGGTCTTGAGAGAAGTTTTTAAGGTTTTAAAACCTAATGGTAATGTAATTATCGATGTAGCTGATGGAGAATTTGTGAGGAATAATTTTCAAAGTCGTACTTGGGAGTGGATAGACAAAAAACATTTTGTCTGTCGGGAACGTTCACTCTCTGCTGATAGAGAACGCCTTATTTCAAGAGAAATTATTTCCCATGTGGAGAAAGGTGTGCTAGCGGATCAGTTTTATGCTGAAAGATTATATACAAAAGAGACTTTAGCTCATCTATTTGAGATTGCCGGATTTAATGATATAACTTTTCATTGCGAAATTGCCACAGATTCCAAGAGAAATCAGGATTTGGGCATGATGGAGCGTCGTCTCATAGTTTCGGCTCGTAATGGTAGAGAATGGGCACCTGTCAAACGAGAAACAAAAAATATAGTAGGAAAAGTAGCTGTTGTTTTCGGAGATCCCAACAAAAAAGATATCTTGAAACCTAGTACCGTCTTTGATGAAGATGACATATATACTATTAACCAATTAAAATCGGTGTTAAAAGACTTAAAAGGATATCAATTTACATATATTAATAATCACGATACTTTGGCTAAAGAATTAATGAAATTGAAAGGGAATATTGATTATGTCTTAAATTTATGTGATGAGGGTTTCAATAATGAAGCCACTCAAGAACTTCATGTCCCCGCTTTACTCGAAATTATAGGTATACATTATACCGGTGCAGGACCGCAGTGTCTTGCATCCTGTTACGATAAGTCAATTGTACGGGGAGTTGCTAAAGAGATGGGAATTCCTGTACCTAAAGCTTTATTTGTTAAACCTGAAGACAATACTTTTGAACTTGGTTTTGGTTTCCCTGTAATCGTTAAACCCAATTTTGGAGACGGCAGTTTCGGCATTACACAGAAAAATGTGGCGAATACCGCCGAAGAGTTGGTCAATGCTATTTCCGAAATAAGAGAAACATTTGGATATGATAAACCCATCCTTATGGAAGAGTTTCTCGGCGGCAAAGACTTGAGCGTAGGAATAATAGGCAATCCGCCTGAAATATATAAAGTTCTTCCTATAGTCGAAGAAGATTATTCTGCATTGCCTAAAGGACTTCCCAAAATATGCGGGTACGAAGCAAAATGGATTGCTGATTCACCATATTGGAATATAAAAACTATTCCCGCAAGGTTATCGCAGGAAACGGAAAAATTTATTGTAGAATGCTGTCTTAAATTATTCGAGAGATTACAGTGCCGGGATTATTGCAGGTTTGATTGGAGGCTGGACTGTAAAGGCAGTCCCAAGCTTTTGGAAGTTAATCCCAACCCCGGCTGGTGTTGGGACGGGCATCTTGCAAAAATGGCAAAGTTTGCAGGCATTTCATATACGGAAATGCTTAAAATGATTCTTGATTCGGTTGAAAAAAGGTTAAAATTATAAACATATGATTTGGGATATCGGTATTTTATGGGAGTGGTATTATGATGAGAGATTTATAAAACTCATGGATTCCCTTTGTTACAAAAGAGGTAAAAAAAGTTATCTGGTTTCTAATTATAATCTCCGCGAGACTATGGATAAAATCATAAACGGTTCTCTGAAATTCAGGACAGTATTCGACAGAGCGACAGACTGCAATACTGCTTTTCTGCCTCTTATCCATCTTCTTCAAAAACAAGGTTGTAGAATAATAGACGAACCAGCCAAAACCCTTCACAGTAACGATAAGACCATAATGCATATCGAATGTTTGAGGAATGGCTTGAATGTTCCCGAAAGCATAATACTTTTCCCAAGCGATGAAATAACAGAAGAAATGCTCAATCCTATAGGCAGACCTTTTGTTATAAAGCCGGAAGTCGGGGGTGGGGGAGAAGGAGTAGTTACCGAAGCTTTTTCCGTGTCCGATATAATGAATGCCAGAAGCAAAAATCCCAATGGGGTTCTTATTATCCAAAAGAAAATTACCCCGCGCATAGTTAACGGCGAAAGATATTGGTTCAGGGTCTTTTTTGTCTGCGGTAAAGTTATTCCCTGTTTCTGGGATGACATCACGCATATTTCCCGTCGGCTTTCTTCTTCAGAAGGAAAACTTTCCCGGGAACTTACGAGAATAACCAGAAAGATAAGCAAGTTCGCGGAACTCGAGTTCTTTTCTACAGAAATTACCCAGTTGGATAACGGCAATTTTTTTGTAATCGATTATGTGAACGACCAGTGTGATATGCGTTTCCAGTCCGATTCTCCGGACGGAAACCCTGACTCGGTGGTAGAAGAAATAATAGAAGCGATAATCGATACATTGTAGTTTTTAAAAAGGAGACCATATGGCTAATTTTTGGCTTTGTTTTATTCCGCTTTTTGTAGCGGTAGATGCATTTGGAGTATTGCCTGTATTCATGAATTTGACGGGAAAGTTTAGCCATTCCCAGAGACGCCGTGTCATAGTACAGTCCATTATTACGGCAACAATAGTATCACTTGTATTCCTTGTAGTTGGAAAATCCCTCTTTAACTTACTCGGCATTACTGTAGCCGATTTCATGGTTGCAGGCGGAATGCTCCTGTTTATAATATCTATAATCGATATCATTACGGGAGAAAAGAAACAGCGTGAAATAGACCACGAAAGTTTAGGTGCAGTTCCCATAGGAGTTCCTCTAATTGTAGGTCCCGCAGTTCTTACAACTATACTTCTTTTGGTAGGTCAATATGGGCCCATTCCCACCGTCTCTGCAGCTATGGTTAACATTTTAATCGCAGGCTTCGTATTCTTGCTATCAGATTCTATTTATAAAGTTCTTGGTAAGTCCGGTTCAAAAACCATTTCTAAATTAGCAAGTCTTCTTCTTGCTGCAATAGCAATTATGATAATAAGAAAAGGAATAATGATGTTCATTACAACAAACGTCATGCTATCTAAGTAAATTATGAAAATTAAGAAAAGGAATTTAATCTTGCTGATTTTGGCTCTGGTGGTTTTTATAGGTACTGGCTATTGGGTATTTTCTATGTATAAGGTAAATAAAACAATTGATCAATTAAAAAGTGATGATTGGCGGGTAAAGGAACAAGCGACAAAGGACTTAACCAAACTCGGCAAACTTGCAGTAGGTCCTCTAATTGCCGCGCTAAAGGATAAGGATCCGGAAATACGCTGGCGAGCAGCAAGAGCTTTAGGCAAAACAAAGGACAACCGCGCTATAGAACCGCTTGGTCTTTCAGTAAAAGATGAAGATAAACGAGTTAGATATAGGGCAGTACAGGCTTTAGATGTAATAGGTGGTGACCAAGTAATAAAACCCCTTATTTTTGCATTGAAAGATGATGATATAGATATTATAGAAAAAGCAGTAAGAGCTTTAATTAAAATAGGTAAACCTGCTGTAAAGTCACTGATTTCAATATTAGATAATAAGGATAATAATTACATTCGAATAAAAGCTGCAGAAATATTAGGAGAGATAGGCGACGAGCGTGCAGCTAAACCACTTATCGTTGCATTAAAGGACGAAGATAATCAAGTTAGAATGGAGGCTGCAAAAGCTATAATTGAAATAGGTGAGCCAGCAGTAGAACCGCTTATTATGGGTTTTAAAAATGAGGATGAATTTGGGAAGTGGCGAACAGCAGTAATTTTAAAGAATATAACAGGAGAATACTTTGGGAGAAGCCCAGAGAAATGGCAAAAATGGTGGGAACAAAATAAAGATAGATACTCTACTCAAAATGAAAACAAATAAAAAATCCATTCTTTTATTATCCTCT
>CAIJMQ010000005.1 GCA_903821905.1 uncultured bacterium | reverse complement strand
TGGATATGGTAAGACGGCATTTAATAAGATAACTTTTATCAACTCCAAATTAAAAAATATGCGATGTTTTATTGCTATATCCTTGCCAAATAACACCCATCAAGAACTTTCAAAAATACAATCACAGTTAAAAGAAACCGAAGCAGATGTTGGATGGGTAAAAACTAACAACATACATCTGACTTTAAAATTTTTAGGTGAAGTTGAAGAAGTAAAAATCAAAACAATTTCCGAAGAATTAAAAAAAATAGCCAGCAAACATACAGCTTTTGAAACCGAGATAGGAAAACTCGGTACCTTCCCTACTCTTTTAAATATGAGGAATGAACCATTGCGATTCATCCCTAAAGTAATCTGGATAGGTATAAACAAAAACGAGGATAAAATAAATAATTTACAACAGAGAATAGAAGAAGTTATGCAACCTCTTGGATTTCCAAAAGAAACACGCTCATTTAACTGTCATCTTACACTGGGACGAGTAAGAGGCAAAAAGAATATTCAAATGCTGGTGGATAAACTAAAATCGTTGTCCTTACCACAATCCAAACCCATCACAGTAGATAGAATAATTCTTTTCCAGAGTATATTAAAATCTACCGGAGCAGAATACACTGCTTTAACCGAATTTCAGCTTATGGTTGAATCTTAGCTGGGAATATGATAACTTTTAACAAATTTCACGTTTAACAACCGGAGGATAAAGTGGCTGAAAAAGAAAAATCAGAAAAGAATACAGAAAAGATTAACAGGGATAAAGCACTTGATTTAGCATTAAGTCAGATAGAAAAGCAACATGGCAAAGGTTCCATTATGCGTCTGGGCGATGAAAGAGCACATATTCCTGTTGAAGTCATTTCTACAGGAGCGCTTACACTCGACGTAGCGTTGGGTGTGGGTGGACTACCAAGAGGCAGAGTCACTGAAATCTACGGCCCCGAAGCAAGCGGCAAAACAACACTTTCACTTCACGTAATCGCAAATGCTCAAAAAATGGGTGGTAAAGCCGCATTCATTGACGTGGAACATGCTCTTGACCCCAAATATGCAAAAATTTTGGGAGTTAACCTTGATGATCTATTAGTATCCCAGCCAGATACCGGCGAACAAGCACTTGATATCACGGAAGTTCTGATAAGGTCTAATGCAATGGATGTAATTGTAATTGACTCAGTAGCAGCTTTAGTTCCCCGAGCGGAACTTGAAGGCGAAATGGGCGATTCTCATATGGGCCTTCAGGCACGACTCATGTCCCAAGCACTTAGGAAACTGACGTCTTCCATCAGTAAATCTAAAACTGTGTGTATCTTTATCAATCAAATAAGAATGAAAATCGGAGTAATGTGGGGCAGCCCCGAGACTACTACCGGCGGGAAAGCATTGAAATTCTATGCTTCGATAAGATTAGACATAAGACGCACGGGCAATATCACCGGAGAAAATGAAACTATTATCGGAAGCACAAACAGAGTAAAAGTCGTAAAGAACAAAGTTGCCCCTCCTTTTAGGCAAGCTATTTTTGAGGTTTTCTACAACCAAGGCATCTCTTGGGAAGGTAGTATTGTAGATGCTGCTGCCGAACACAGCGTCTTAGAAAAAGCCGGTGCCTGGTATGCTTACAAAGGAGAGAAAATCGGCCAGGGAAGAGAATCCGTAAAAAAATACTTAAAAGAACATCCGGAAATAACTAAAGAAATAGAAACAAAAGTAAAAGAAAAAACAGGGGTAATTCTACCCCCATCCAAAGACAAGGAGAGGAACAAATAATATGAAACTCATACTTAGTAAAGATGTAGAACATTTAGGTAAAATTGGAGATATAGTCAATGTTAAGAACGGATATGCTCGTAATTATCTAATACCTCACAAATTGGTTCTTGAAGCAACTGAAGCAAATAAAAAAGTTGTAGAGAAAGCAAAAATAAAGGCAGAGAAGATAAGGAAAGAAAGCAGAAAAGAAGCAGACGAACTATGCCAAAGATTAGAGAAACTTTCTCTTACCTCACCAGTTCAAGTAGGCGAAAACGATAAATTATACGGTTCCGTAACATCACAAGATATTTCAGACCTTCTGAAAAAAGAAGGTTTTGATATAGACAAGAGAAAAATCGAACTGCCGACTCCGATAAAAGCATTGGGTATATATAGTGTCAAAATAAAACTGGACGCAGAAGTAACCGCCACCACGAAAGTTTGGGTTGTAAAGATGTAAGCCCGCTTTCAAGAGCATATTAAATGGATAGAGTTAAAGTCCTTGCGAAATCAAAGCGTATAGTCATAAAAATCGGTAGCCGTGTTATAACTTCCTCAAAAAACGAACTTGATTCTTCCGTAATAGAAACTTTAGTCAAAGATATCGAAGCGCTATACAGAAAAAAATATCAGATTATCATTGTAAGCTCCGGAGCAATAGTAGCGGGCTTAAAAGATTTAAAACTCGAGTCAAGACCAACCGACCTGCCGTTAAAACAAGCCGCATCCGCAGTGGGACAAGTAAAACTGATGCACAATTATGCTACTGCCTTTAAGAAATACAACATCTCAATTGCCCAGATTCTTCTTACAAGAGAAGACCTGCAGAACAGACACAGATATTTAAACGCAAGAAATACCCTGCTTCGTCTTTTAGAAAAAGGCGTCATCCCAATTATTAACGAAAACGATACCGTAGCGGTGGAAGAAATAAAATTCGGTGATAACGATACACTTTCAGCTCTGGTTGCTCTTATGATGGACGCTGACTTGTTGACAATCCTTACAAGTATAAATGGTTTATATACAGATATTCCTTGTGACAATAATAAAGCCGAATTTGTGTCTTATGTAAAAAAGGTTACTCCGTCAATAGAAAAAATGGCTAAATGCAAAGGAGACGGCGCAGGCGGAATGGAAACCAAAATCAAAGCGGCAAAAATGCTCACTGAATCGGGAATACCCGTTGTAATTGCTAACGGCAGAGAGAAACAGATATTAAGAAAGATAATCTCAGGTGAAGAAATGGGCACATTCTTTGCTCCGCTGGAGCAAAAGAAAAAGGGAAAGAAAAGATGGATTGCTTTCTCTCTTAAATCAAAAGGACAGATTATCGTAGACAAAGGCGCAAAAGAAGCACTGCTCAAAGGTGGAAAGAGCTTACTCCCTTCAGGCATATTGTCCGTAAAAGGTGAGTTTGAAGCAGGCGATTCAGTAAGCATCACAGATGAAAAGGGCAAAGAATTCGCAAGGGGTTTGAGTAATTACAGTAGCGATGAAATAGAAAAAATCAAAGGACTAAAATCCTCGGAAATAAAACAAGTGCTGGAATACAAGGACTACGACGAAGTCATCCATAGGGATAATTTGGTTGTGCTGTAAAAGAGAGGAATAAAATGAAACAATTAAGTTTATTGTTTATCGTTGTTCTTTTATTTTCTGTTGTAAATATTGTCTATGCGGATACAAAGGAAGATTTGTTGAAAGCTTCAAAAGAAGGAAATGTAGAAGCTGTTCGAACCCTTCTTGATAAAGGGGTATATGTCAATGCAAAAAACAAGGAGGGCTGGACTGCATTAATCTATGCTTCCCTTAATGGACACCAAGAAATAGCAAAACTGCTTATTAGAAACGATGCAGATGTTAATGTGAAAACTACAAATGAAGGCGCTACAGCATTATGGTTAGCTTCCTTGGAAGGACATACTGACATAGTAAAACTGCTTATTAAGAATGGGGCAGATGTTAATGTGAAAGCAAAAGAGGGCTGGACCGCATTAACTGTAGCCTCCTTTAATGGGAAAAGCGATACAGTAAAAGTGCTTCTTGATAAAGGTGCAGATGTCAATGTGAAAACCACTAATGATGGTTATACCGTATTGATGTTGGCTTCCACAAATGGACAGACGACCGATATAGTGAAAATGCTTGTTGATAAGGGCGCAGATGTCAATGCAAAAGCCAATAATGGCGGGACTGCGTTAATGGTAGCTTCCCTATCTGGACATCCCGATATAGTAAAACTGCTTAAACAGGCGGGAGCAAATGTGAATACAGATATAAACGAAGAATTGTTGGAAGCCTCGAAAGAGGGAAGCTTAGAAACTGTTCAAAGTCTTCTTGATAAGGGCGCAGATGTCAGTGCGAAAGACAATTATGGCATTACTGCGTTAATATTGGCTTCTAAAAGAGGACAAGCAGCGAACTTCAATACGAAAGCCAATATTAGATATACTGCATTAATGTGGGCCTCATATGAGGGACACGCCGATACAGCAAAACTGCTTATAGATAAGGGTGCTAATATCAATGCAAAAGACAATATCGGACATACTGCGTTAATGGCAGCTTCCCTAAATGGATATGTCGATACAGTGAAACTGCTTATTGATAAAGGTGCGGATGTCAATGGGCAAGACAATAACGGTTTTACTGCGCTAATGTGGGCTTCCCAAATGGGACACTCTGATATAGTAGAACTGTTTATAAATAAGAGTGCTAATGTCAATGCAAAAACCAATAAAGGCTATACTGCGTTAATGGCAGCTTCTCTAAATGGATATGTCGATACAGTGAAACTGCTTATTGATAAAGGTGCTAATATCAATGCAAAAGACAATATCGGTCATACTGCGTTAAAGGTAGCCTCCCAAATGGGACACTCTGATATAGTAGAACTGCTCAAACAAGCAGGGGCAAAAGAATAGAAAAATGAAACAATTAAGTTCATTGTTTATCGTTGTTCTTTTATTTTCTGCTGTAGTCAGTAGCTGGGCACAAGAAAAAACTGAGAAAGAATGGAAAATAAGTTCTGATAAATATGTTTTTATTAACCATCATACTCATACGCACGGAGAAGTTATTGAAGGAAATTACCCAGGAGGACTTGCGGTTGATTTTGGCACTTATAGTTTTGATGAAAAAACAGGTGCTTTAATGGGTAGTATTAATTTTGATATAAATGAAACACTAAAAGCTGTTTATGGAAGTGGAGGAAGTTTAAGTGGAGCTGCTGGGAAAGGTGCAGGAACCAGCCTTTCCGGTGTTTATGAATTACCTTATGAATACCACAGGTTCAAAATAATAAAAATAGATGCAGACGGAACAGCTTATATAGAATACAACAATATATCTATTGTTTTAAAAAGTGGTGAAAAATGGGTAAATACAACATCAAAAATTGACACTCAACAATTTAAAGACCAAGTAGGTAAAGCAAAATTAACTACAACAGATGAAATTGTAAATTATGGCATACTTGAGAAATCAAGAATAAAAGCGTGGTGAAAGCAATAGTAACTAAAATGAACATTAAATCTCAAGTTTTGAAAATAGCTCAAGAAGCAAAGAAAGCTTCGTATAAGTTAGCTCAAGCTTCTACCGAAGATAAGAATAAAGCTTTAGAGAAGATGGCAAACGGGCTATTGAAAGCAAAAGTTGCTTTGATCAAAGTAAACAAACAGGATTTAGCAAACGCCCGCAAGAAGAAACTTTCATCTGCTTTTATTGACCGACTTACTTTGAACGAAAAAAGAATCGAGAAGATGGCGTCTGATATAAGAGATGTTGTTAAACTTGAGAACCCGGTTGGCACTATTATAAAAACATGGAAAAGGCCGAACGGGCTTCTGATAAATAAAAAAAGAGTTCCCATCGGCGTAATCGGAATAATTTATGAATCCAGGCCGAATGTTACAAGTGATGCCGCAAGTTTATGCCTGAAAGCAGGCAACGCCGTAATCTTAAGAGGCGGAAGCGAGGCATTTAATTCCAATAAAAAAATAGCGGAGATACTGAAGTCTTCATTGAAAGGAACAGCAATCTCCGAAAAAGCTATTCAATTTATCCCGACAACAGACAGAAAAGCTATAGATGAACTTCTTAAACTGAACGATTATATAGACCTCATAATACCCAGAGGCGGCGAAGAGTTAATAAAGAAAGTTACAGAGAATTCCTGCATCCCGGTAATTAAACATTATAAGGGTGTATGCCACGTATATGTTGACAGGTTCGCTAAAATAGATATGGCAATGAATATTTGTTTCAATGCCAAAGTCCAAAGACCGAGCGTATGCAACTCAATGGAGACGATGCTTGTGGACGAGAAAATAGCTAAAAAATTCTTGCCGTTAATGCTCAAGAAATTTAAATCGGCAGGTGTTGAGATTAGAGGAGACACCGAGACAAGAAAAATAATGAAGGATATAAAAACTGCTAATGAATCCGACTGGTATGCAGAATATCTTGACCTTATTCTTGCGGTTAAAGTTGTGTCGGACGTAGATGAAGCAATAGAGCACATCAATACCTATGGCACACATCTCTCGGATGCAATAGTAACCGAAGATTATTCAAACGCAATGAAATTTCTGAATGAAATTGATTCAGCAACAGTATACGTAAATGCTTCTACAAGGTTTACAGATGGTGGTGAATTCGGACTAGGCGCAGAGATTGGCATATCAACCGACAAAATCCACGCACGTGGACCGATGGGACTTGAAGAACTTACAACTTACAAGTATATTGTTTTCGGAGACGGGCAGGTAAGAAAGTAGATTTATTCCGGAAAACTATTCTTATCATTTCAACACTCTAACAGTATGAAGAACAAAACAGATATAAAAT
>CAIJMQ010000004.1 GCA_903821905.1 uncultured bacterium | reverse complement strand
ATGCGGCAATATTCCCTTATGGATATAATAATAAAGCGTTCCTTCCGGAATACTTGAATACTCCGATGCTTGTTTAACCTTGATATATTTCTTTGTCATAACAACCATCCCCTCTCTTTTGAATAACTTTGTTTTCTTTAATTCTTGAATTTTTGCTTAAAAAAATTTGCATTATTACTAAGTTTGCTATTATTAATATCTTAATTTTAAAAGAAAGCTTACTTAATTAACTGTTAATTAACTATATCATACCTATTTTAATTGTCAAGTAAAAATTAACTTGCAATTAATTAATTTTTGTTTATAATAAAAACATGGACGATTCCAAAGCTTACGAAGCTGAAATAGAGAGAACTGAAGAAATTGACTCGAAAGTTTATAAACTAGCTAATAAGGGCGGAAAAAACTTTGGAGCAGCTATCAGAATTAGACGTGAAAGTCTTGGCTTGAAAGCTTACGAACTAGCCAAAGATGTTGACGTTAGTCCCGTCTATATAACCCAGATTGAAAAACACGGAAAACTCCCCTCCCCTGATATAATGGGAAGGATGTGCAATGCGCTTCATGATGAGGATCTATTTAAAATTTATCTTAAAATGAAACACCCAGCGATGTATAAGAAATTAGAAGAATTTGAAGTTGCTCGTGAAGCTAATATAGATTCAGAAATTGAACAAATGCAAAAAGAAATTGAGAAAATGGGAAAAGGAGGAATCGCCCGGGAAGAAACAAAAAGATTAAAAAAGCAAATAGCAGATTTCGGAAATAAAGTAGGTAAATCAGAGGCTAAATTACAAAAATCGATAGAAAAGTTACAAAAGATTAAGAAATTGCATTCAAACCTAAAAAATACTTTCGAGCAGAAAGAAAAATTAAAAGTTTAGTTTTTTCGCCGCAAAATCTCTATTTTTGTCTTCCCCGCCAACTTTAACCTCCCATTATTTTATTCGGAATCGGCATCGTATACCTTAAAAATACTAAGCCCTTATAGTCAATCAGCTTGCGGTCAGCCGTCGCCTGATTTTGTCAACAACCCTGCCGACGGCTACCGCACGCTCACTACCAAGAAAAATTACCTAAAAGAGTTAAACTGGATAAAAACAGAGGTAGCTGTAGGGAAAAGGATAAATTGATGAAAAAAGGCAGGATTACAATTTCTGCGCATATAGGCATAACAAATCCCCTTTTTCCAACAAAGCAGACGAAGAAAGAGGAAAAATCTTATTTGTCTATGAAAAATAGAAACGGTCCCATTTTTTTCAGGGTATTTAGAAATGACACAGTTTTGGGGAAAAGAGAAAGAATAGCGCGTTTCTAAATATTATTCTTTCAATTGAATCGATGGCAATAATCAGACTTATAATGAGGCCAAAGATTCTTGACCAACAACCATCCAAGTCGTGTTAAGTGAGATGCCCAACCGTGATGTTCAACAGCTCCCTCCAGCCGACTTTGGTAATCTGTCCAAAAAAGACGCTTCTTTAATAATTCTTGCATAGTCAGCTGGAACATTAAAATAGCGTCCTCGCCATAATCTCCTTTAAAAAATTCTGGTATATTGCCTTGCAAGTGTCTTTCTTTATCCCATTTCCCGAAAAGTCCTGGTTGTCCTGCTTCCGCCTGCGGATTCTGGTAAATTTGAGCATAAGAATGAATAGTGCGAATTGCATCTATAGTAAGCCCATTAGAAACCTGTGTTACATATTTCTTCCGGTCTTCTTCCAAATTTCCAGCAGCAAATAAAAGTGCTTTCTTAATTTCGTCAACATTCCCATTTGGATTGTAAGAGACAACTCGATTATTTCTAATATCAAAGTGCAACTCATTCAAAGAATGTTGAGTAATAAGAATTATCTGAGAATTTGATTTAAATGCCATTGCAATGCCGGTTTCAATCAAAACTCCAGCATTTCCTCCTGTTAAATCAGCTATAAAAAAATGCGAGCTTAGAATCTTCTTAACAATATCCTCTGTAATAACGTTAGCTGTTCCCGGTATTTCCAAAGCAGTTTCAGGTGGTAAAAACTGCTTGATTTCTCCTGTCCGCTCTCGGTTTGCATAATTTGCTGCTTCTTGAATGACTTTTTTTAAAACCTCTTTTGGATGGTAACTAAAATGGTCCGCTAAAGGCATTGCTACGAAAGAAAAATAAGCGTTTGCAGAAAATTTTCCTGCAAACGCCTCATCTCTGTAGTTTGTATAAATAATTTCTGGATTCATATATTTCTCCCTTCCATGCAGATAATATAATTTCCTACCGAAACGGTATCCCTGCTTATACAGCCCAGAAATACAGCTCAGCAAAAAAACTCTCTGTATACAGACAGATGAATTTATTCTATCGCAAACTCTACATTAACTACAGCATTAACTTTCTTCTCAAGAGAAGTCGTATCGTTCATCCCCCAGTCAGAAACATCGTAAGAATTAACCGGTGTAATCTGGAATACCCCCATACGCGCAGAGCGGATGCGGCCAATTTTATTTCCTGATGCTTTAGCCATTGAATCGGCTCGCTTCTTAGCATTTTCAGATGCCTCAGAAAGCATCGCCAGCTTAAGCTCAGGTAGTTTGGTATAAAAGTATTCAGGAGATTGAGATATGATCTCAAGCCCTTTTTCAATCAGCTCAGTTGCTTGGCGTGAAACTTCCGCTATCCTTATAACATCATTTGACCTAACTTCTACCTCTTGAGCTAAAATATAAGCTTCTATGGTATTGGTGTCGTTACCCTTTTCGTTTTTCTTATATAGTACCACGGTTGTTACCGGAGCAACAATGATCTCACTCTCCTTTACGCTCTTGCCAAGCAAATAGCCTCTTACCGTCTCAAGATCTTGCTTTAACAGATCAAAAGCAGCCACCATTTTTGCTTCCCTGCGAGAAAAGTTTAATTTCCAAACTATCGCATCAGAGGTTATATTCTTCTCTGCTGAACCAGTAACTTTAATCACCTGCTCTGAAAACTTCTTCAGCTGCAGAATCCCCTTTGAAAGAATCACAGTTGATGTAATTGTTGCAATCACAAAACAGATTCCCAGAATAATTATCTGAGTACTACGCAAAACCTTCTCGACATTTCGTATCGCTTTGGGATTCACGTAGGGCTGGAAAAGTTTAATTTTACGCATATACGTCTTTTTTTCATTGTATAACAGCTATCGCTCTAATGCGAATCGCCGCTTTTTCCGTCACTGTCGGGCAATTTCTCCGCGTTCTTATGCTACGTCGTGCAAATACTCCTTCAATCCCTCGTCCATCAAACACGAAATGCAATGTAACCACTCTCGAACCAGAAAGTAGAATGCGATACCTATTGCAACGCACCCCCCAGCAAATGATGCCTGGGCAATGTTGTCT
>CAIJMQ010000003.1 GCA_903821905.1 uncultured bacterium | reverse complement strand
CCTCCCTTTTTATGTATAATATAATCTCTTAATCAGTAATAATCAACCAAGGAGCGCTATGAAAAAGAATGTTATTATCACGATTGACGGACCTGCCGGGGCGGGGAAGACGACAGTTGCGAAAGAGGTTGCCAAACGCTTGGGGCTTTTATATCTTGATACGGGGGCAATGTATCGGGCTATGACTTTGAAGGCGCTTAATGAAAAGATAAGGGTTGAAGATGAAAAGAAGCTGATTGATGTGTCGAATGAAACGAATTTATCGGTGATGAAAGATGAGCAAAAGGGAATGAGGATATGGCTGGACGGGAAAGAAGTTACCGACGAGATACGCACCGAAGAGGTGACTAATAATATTTGGTGGGTATGCAAGGTGAAAGATGTGCGGGAGAAGATGAAGAATATGCAGCGTCAAGTTGGTTCAAACGGCGGAATTGTTGTTGAAGGCAGGGATATCGGCACGGTTGTATTTCCCGATGCGCCTTATAAGTTTTATTTGGATGCTTCGATTGATGAACGGGCAAAACGGAGATGGCTTGAGCAGACGAATAAAGGAATTGAAAGCAGTGATATTGAAAAGCTGAAGCAGGATATTGAAAAACGGGACAAGAGTGATATGGAGAGGGAGATTGCGCCGCTTAAAAAAGCCGAAGACGCCATAAACGTTGATACGACAGGTTTGACGATAGAGCAAGTAATTGAAAAAGTTATATCAATTGTTAACCAAAATGCTACATAAGAACGAGACCATCGCAGCTATCTCTACCCCACTCGGTGAAGGCGGAATCGGTATCGTTCGCTTGTCAGGTGATAAGGCGCTGAAGATTGCGGATAAGTTGTTTAAGGGTAGAAACGGAACCCCACCATCAAAACTTTCTACATATACTATTCATTACGGTCATATTATCCGAAACAAAGAAATTCTGGATGAGGTGATTCTGTCTATTATGAGGAAGCCGAAGAGTTATACGAGAGAGGATGTTGTGGAAATAAATTGTCACGGGGGAATACTGCCCTTGAGAAGAACGCTTGAGGCGGTGCTTGAATGCGGGGCGAGGTTGGCTGAACCCGGGGAATTTACAAAGAGAGCGTTCTTGAACGGACGGCTCGATTTAACTCAAGCCGAAGCGGTTATAAATATTGTTGAAGCAAAGACGGAACTTGCGCTTAAGTCGGCAATGTCGCAACTAAAAGGGGCGTTTTCCGACAAGGTGAAAGAACTAAAAGAAGAAACTTTAGAACTATTAACTTTGATTGAAGCGGAACTGGATTTTCCTGAAGAGAAAATTGACGCTACAAAAAAAGGGAAATTCATAAGTAAAATAAAAAGAATAGCATCTGAAACGGAAAGATTAATAAAACAAAGCAGGGAAGGTGAGATTTTGCGGGACGGTGTGTTGGTGCTTTTAATAGGTAAAGCCAACGTCGGGAAATCCACTTTACTTAACCGCATAGTCGGAAAAGAACGGGCGATTGTTACGGATATCCCAGGCACTACGCGCGATTTGATTGAGGAATGGATTAATGTCAGCGGGATACCTGTAAAACTCGTGGATACTGCGGGGTTTAAGAAAATAGAGAATATAATTGATAAAGAAGCGCGGAAGAAAGTTGAAGAATATCTGGCAGATGCAGACCTTGTTCTGTTTATGGTTGACGGGACTTCGGGTTTGACGGCAGAAGACAAGCTAATTGCTGATATGATAAAAGATAAGAAGACACTTTGTCTCATCAATAAAGTTGACCTGCTCGAAAAAATATCTAAAAATAAGCTGAGAAGTTTAATCGGCAAGAAAAAGATTCTTGAGATATCTGCGCTGAAAGGAAAAGGAATTGACGCGATTAAGAAGTTTATACGGGACAGCGTGCTTGAAGGTGAAGTGTTGACCGGCGAAAGCACTATTATGGTGAATGCGAGGAGCAGAGAATCTTTGAAAGATGCGCATAACGGACTTCTGAACAGTTTGGAAGCTGTGAACAAAGGGTTAAGCGAAGAGTTTATCGCTGTTGATTTGAAAGAAACTTTGAATTCGTTTAAAAAGATTTTAGGCGAAACAGTCGAAGAAGATATATTGGACAGGATTTTTGAAAAATTCTGCATAGGAAAGTAAAAATATGAATATCTTTTACGTTTTCGTGCACGGTACAATGAGAGTTGTTTTAAAAGTTCTTTTCAGGATGGAGGTAAAAGGCAGAAATAATATCCCAAAAAGAGGTGGGGTAATTTTGGCTGCAAACCACGAAAGTTTTCTTGACCCGGTGGTAGCATCTATTGCCTCGCCGAGACAGGTTTATTTCCTGGCAAGGGAAGAATTGTTTCAACTCGGCTTTTTCTCATGGATTATAAAAAACTTAAACGCTCTGCCGATTTCAAGAGAAAGAATGCAGATTAGCATTGCCAAACAATCATTGGGAATTTTAAGAAAAGGCGGAGTTTTGTTACTTTTCCCTGAAGGCACGAGAAGTCCTGAAGGAACAATAGCTGAAGGTAAAAGAGGAGTTGGGCTTATCGCTGCCAAAACAAATGTTCCTGTGATACCTGTTTTTATAAAGGGGAGCGGGAAAGCATTGCCCAGAGATAGCAAATGGATTACGACCCATAAGGTTTGGGTTACATTTGGCAAGCCGTTATATATGGAAAATTTGGAAAGTAAGAATAAGAAAGATGCTTATCAGGAATTTTCAGATAGAGTAATGGAAGAAATTAGAAAGTTGGCTTGATTTTAAATCCCTTGCTTAGTTCTATAATAAGCGGTGCTGCTATATAGATAGAAGAATAGGTTCCCTCTATTATTCCTAGTGCCAGAGCAAATGCGAAATCTTTCAATACAGGACCTCCCCAAATGAGCAATGCAAATACTGTGATGATTGTGGTAAAAGAGGTAAGGATTGTTCGTGACAGCATTTGATTTATAGAAGAATTGATTACTTCAGCAAGAGGTTTACCCCGTGACGCTGAACCCTTTAGGTTTTCCCTTATTCTGTCAAAAACCACAATCGTATCATTAATAGAGTAACCTAAAACTGTTAAAATTGCCGCAATAACAGAAAGCGAAATTTCTCTCTTCGTAATTGCAAACATTCCTACCATAAACAATGTATCGTGGAAAAGCATTAAAACAGCAGAAAATCCCCATATAAATTTAAATCTAAAAGCTGTATATACAAGAATACCTATAAGAGCAAAAGTTACTGCAAGAAGTGCTTGTTTTTGAAGTAATTTGCCAGCTACTGGTCCTATGGTTATCTCTTGTTCAATTATGGGATTGGAGGATGCGAATTTTTTATTTATAATCTCTTCAATTTCTTTTCGTTGATCTCCTGATGTTCTTATTATTATGCCTTTACCTTCATTAGAAGACTGAATTATACTTTCGCTTAGACCGGATTCCCTCAAAGCATTTCGGACATCACCCACATTTATTACCTGGGGAAATTTGTAGCTAACAAGTGTTCCGCCTCTAAAATCAATACCGAAATTTGCCGAACCCCTCATGAAAAAAATAATCATACCGATTACAGCCACACTTGAGGAAAGCAGATACATTACTTTCCTATACTTCATGAAATCTATATGTGTCTCTTTAAATAATTGCATAATTTTTTACTCTTTTCTTATATACTCAATCTTTCAATTTTCCTCACATATATTAAATAATCAAAAATCAATTTGGTAACTATTAAACCGGTAAACATACTTGCCAATATTCCGATAGATAGAACAACTGCGAAACCTTTAATGGGTCCAGTTCCAAAATAAAACAGGATTACAGCTGCAATAAGAGTTGTAATGTTGGAATCAGCAATAGACGGAAAAGCACGATGATAACCGGCTTCTACTGCTGCCCTCAGTGTCTTATTCTTAGCCAATTCTTCCCTGATTCTTTCAAAAATAAGTACATTGGCATCAACACCCATACCGACAGTCAGAGCCAATCCTCCAATTCCCGGTAAAGTTAACGTTGCATGGAAAGCTGCTAAAGCTCCCATTACTAAAAGCATACAAAGAGCAATAGCAAAATTGGCAATCATTCCAGAAAAAGCATAATAGGCAGCCATAAATATAACTACCAATATACTACCTACTAAAGCTGCTCTTAACCCCTGCCTAATGGAATCTTCACCGAGTGTTGGACCTACTTTCATTATTGATAGAACCGTTACAGGGACAGGCAATGCACCTGCTCGTAAGATTGAAGATAAAGTGCTTGCTTCTTCTATAGTGAAACTACCACTAATACTTGCGCTACCAGTTGGAATTCTCTCCCTTATATTAGGAGCAGAATGAACATTACCATCAAGAACAATAGCCAATCTTTCATTTACATGTTCACCTGTCAATCGTGAAAATAATCTTGCTCCGAAATCGTCGAATTGCAAATGCACTTCTGGACTACCTAATTGACCATAACCAACATATGCGTTTTTAAGATGTTCACCCGTAAGAGATGCTTCTTTATGAAGTAAAAGAGGTTCTGTTTTTTCCTTTCCGTTACTCTCATTCGTCAGATATTTAAGTTCATAACCCGGCGGAATTTGTCCTTTCTCTGCTCTGGCTATCTTATTGGGATCAGATTCAACCAGCTTAAACTCTAAATGTGCAACCTTACTGACAACTTCCAGAGCTTTTTCGGTATCCACAACTCCCGGAAGCTGAACAACAATTTGGTCTGCCCCTTGTCTTTGTATCTGCGGTTCTGTAACTCCGAATTCATCTATTCTGTTCTTTATAATCTCTAAAACTCGGTCAACGGATTCTTTTCTTCTATTTCCCTGCAATTGAAGAATATCTTGGATTATTTTTTCTTTGCTTTTATTCTTATAATCTAACTGCAGTTGCTCGCATATAGCCTGTAATTCTTCCGGTGTATTTGCTTTCAATCCATCTTCCGTCATATTCATTAGAGGAATTTTATCTAGCTCCGCCCCCAAGGTTATAAGCATTCCGCCCTGCAGGTCTAGCCCTCTGTTGATTGCGGGTTTCCCACTTTTTATCTGTTTTAGAGATGGATATAAAGCCCACAAAGCAAGACCGGAAACAATAATTACTAATATAAGCCGATAGGTTAGACTTCTTGTATTCATTTCTTTTTACTTTTATTCTTTAACTTTATTGGCAACAGCACCTTTTAAGATATCTATTTCTACTCCCTTTGAAATTTCAATAATTAATTTGTTTTCTTTAATATCAACTACCCTGCCGTATATACCGCCATTTGTGATTATTTTATCTCCTCTTTTGAGCGCGTCCAACATCTTTTTGTGCTCTTGGGTTTGTTTACGCTGAGGCATAATAATAAGAAAATAAAATACTACAAAGATAAGTATAAAGGGGAGGAATGCGCCTATACTGCCCCATGCTCCCGTACTGCCTGTAGCACCACCATTTGAAGCCATTGCATATGCCATATCCATTTTATAAACCCCCTTCAATTAAAGATTGGGCGTATTTTCTCATAAACTCTTCCTTGAAATCAAGGAAGCTGTCCTTAATAATAGATTCCCGCATCTTTTTCATTAAAGAAATATAGAAATATAAATTATGGAAAGAGTTTAAACGGGGAGCAAGAATTTCTTTTGTATTTAAAAGATGTCTAAGATATGACCGAGTATAATTCTTGCATACATAACAATCGCACTCTGGGTCTAAAGGACCAAAATCTTCTTTGAACTTGGAGTTGCGAATAGTTATCTCACCGCTTGAGATAAAGGATTTTCCGGTCCTTCCTTCTCTTGTAGGAAGTGAACAGTCAAAAATATCTATCCCTTGTTCAACTGATTCAACTAAATCCTCGGGCTTGCCTACTCCCATTAAATATCTCGTCTTGTCTTTCGGCAGATACCGGCAACAATGTGAAACTATTTCATAAGTGGCAGATTTCTCTTCGCCAACAGATAACCCACCCAATGCATATCCGTCAACATCCAATTCAATCATCATATCAATACATTGTTTTCTTAAATCTTTATAGACACTGCCTTGAATTATTGCAAAAAGCCCTGAGGTTTCTCCCTTTCTTGCTTTGACTGAACGCTTAAGCCATTTATATGTCCTTTCCATGGCAGATAAAGCAACAGAATGAGAGCAAGGATAGTCCGCACATTCATCAAGCGGCATCATTATGTCTGAACCCAGATAATCTTCCTGCAATTTAATTACACTTTCCGGAGTAAAAGAATGCAATTCTCCGTCTATATGAGAACGAAACTGAACTCCTTCCTCTTCTACTTTTCTTAAGTTTGCCAAAGAGAAAACCTGGTAACCGCCGCTATCTGTCAGAATCGGTTTATCCCAATGCATGAATTTATGTAACCCGCCAGCTTTTGATATAAGTTCAGCCCCGGGACGAAGGGCTAAATGGTATGCATTCGAAAGAATCATCTGACAACCCATGCCTTTTAATTCTTCCGGTGTGATTGTCTTGACTGTTCCTTGAGTGCCGACCGGCATGAATGCAGGAGTTTCAACTTTACCTCTTGAAGTATGTAGAATACCGGCTCTCGCTCCTGTTTTTTTATCAGTATGAATCAGCTCAAATTTAATCATAATAGTGGGAAGTCATTATAAACGAGTAAAAGAAGGGATACAAGAAACAATCCTGGAATATGTTGGTAGTTAATTTAAACTTGTTTCTTTTTTAGTTGCTCAGAAATTTCAGCAAGATGGTATTCAATTTCAAGAAGTTTTTCACGGGTGTTAAGTTCGGACTGTTGTATAACGGTGTTTATTAAACCTGCTGCTGCTCCAATCAGGAATACAATTCCATAAACAACCATGAAAACTGACGCAACAGAATTAGGATTTTTTCCTCCAATGAGTAAGAACAATGTCATCATGATTACAACGAAAACCCAAGTTATACCTGCCATAAACTTAGAATCAGTTTTTAAGTTGAGGACACCTTTCTTAAGAATACGTATTAAGATTACAACCCAAATTAAACCGAATATAGCACCAACCACGAAACCCAAACGAGCTAATATTGGGAGCTCTTTGGGTACAACCACAGCTAAAGTACCAAAAAGAATAACGAATCCCAAACTCATAATTAGTGCTATTATATGTGACAATTTTTTTATACCTGTAAGTTTATGTTCAATCATTGCTTTTACCTCCTTTTCATATTTTTCTTTATAAGATGGATTTAATTGTTCTTTTTCTAACAGTTGGTCACAGAAAGATTGGTTAGATTTATTATTCATTTCGTTCCTCCTTCTCTAATACAGCTCGAAGAGCACTTTTAGCATAATGGAGTCGTGATTTTATTGTTCCCAAAGGAACATCTAAAACATCTGCAATTTCTTCCAAAGAAAGATCTTGTAGAAAGTAGAGTGTTAAAACTTCCCTATGGGGTAAGGATATCCGGCTTAGTCCGTAGTGAACCTGCTCCGCATCTTCAAAACGAAAATTTTCGTCGTTCTCCTCAACATAGGAAGTGTTTTCATTCTCGTTAATCAAAACGAGTTTTGAATGTTGAGATCTCAAGTGACTTATAGCTGTATTTCGAGCAATTCTATATAACCATGCTGGCAAACTATGAGGTTTACGCAATAATTTTATACCTTGAATGACTTTTAACCACATCTCTTGAAGAATATCCCAGGCATCTTGCTCATTATCTACAAGTCTACGCACATAATAGAAAAGACGTCTTTCCCAGTTATGGATCAATTCTTCCAGTGCGTTTTTTTCTCCGCGCCGACAGCGTAAGATTAGAAGTTCGTAGTAAATAGACTCTTTGTTAGTTATCAACTATCAATTCTCCTTAATGTTTCATTAGTATAGACGCAGAAAGATGTGATTTAGTTCAATCCTCTTGATTTTATCCAATGAAAGAACTCAAGAAAAGATTAACTATTGGGCCCGATAGTTTTTTGTCTATGGTTTATCTTTAATATGGTGGGAACTTCTTGCATAGAGTTTTTACTTCTTCTCGGATTAGCTTGAGTTTCTTGTCGTCATTTCTGTTTGTTAATGCACGATGAATGAAGGAAACAATAAGTTCAATTTCTTTCCCGCCCATACCTTGAGTAGTAACAGAAGGAGTTCCCAATCTTATTCCTGAGGTTAACCTCGCAGATAGTGGATCAAAAGGAATAGTATTCTTATTCACGCATATATTAGCTCTTTTTAATATTTCTACAGCTTCTTTACCGGTTATGCCCTGGGGTTTTAAATCTACCAATACGAGATGTGTATCTGTCCCTCCGGATACTAACCTGTAACCTAATTTTTTAAGTGAGTTAGCCAATATTTTGGCATTGGCAAGAACTTTTTTCTGATATTCTTTGAACTCGTTTGTAGAAGCTAAATGAAGAGCAATCGCTTTTGCGGCAATAACGTGCATAAGAGGTCCGCCTTGAATCCCGGGGAAAACAGTAGAATCTATCTGTTTGGCAAATTCATCCTTACACATTACTATTCCTCCGCGGGGGCCCCTTAATGTTTTATGGGTTGTTGTTGTAGTAAAATCGGTAAAGGGATGCGGTGAAGGATGAAGTCCCGCAGCAACCAATCCTGCTATATGCGCAATATCAGCCATAAGATATGCTCCTGTCCTTGATGCAATTTCAGAAAAAGTTTTAAAATCTACTTTCCTGGGATATGCGGTATAACCACACACAATCAATTTGGGTTTATGTTTCTTTGCCAAGTCTTCGACTACATTAAAATCAATTGTTTCTGTTTTTTTATCTACTCCATAAAAATAGGGTTTAAAGAATTTCCCGGAAAAATTTACACTACTGCCATGGGTAAGATGACCGCCGGCACGTAAATCCATAAATAAAATTGCGTCTCCTAGTTTAAGAGAGGAATAATAAACCGCCATATTGGCTTGGGAACCTGAATGAGGTTGAACATTGGCGTGTTCGCAGTTAAATAACGCCTTTGTCCTTTCGATAGCTAACTTTTCTATCTGGTCGATAAACTGGCAACCACCATAATACCGAGCAAAAGAATATCCTTCAGCATATTTATTTGTAAGAACAGAACCTTGCGCGGAAAGCACGGAAAAAGGAGCAAAATTTTCCGATGCTATTAAGTTTATAGTTTCTCTTTCCCGCTTTGTTTCTTCTTTAATCCATTTCCAAACCTCGGGGTCAACTTTTTTTATGTCTTTGTAATTCATTCTTTCCATAGGAAAGGGCCTCCTTCACTTTTCTTTGTTGGTGAAATGGTTGTATCTTTAAAGTCTTCCATAGATTCAACCGCAGCCGTATCACCTATAACAATTACTTTGAGTTTGTTATTATATCTTGGTAAAGAAAAAGCCCCAAATGTAATGTATGCTTCGGGATGAACCCTATGATAAATCATTTCTACAATTTGGCTGGCTTCTTTAAAGTTTAAATCTTCTCCACCCATAACACTGATTAATACTCTTTTAAGTTTTTTGAAACTGTTTTTCTCAAGCCATTGCGAATTGACCGCTCCGTCAACAGCAGATATAACTCTATTTTCGCCTTCACCTTCACCAATACCCAAAATAACTTCTCTGCCTCCTTCTATAACTTTTCTGAATGCGGCCATATCCATATTTACAATACCCGGATTTATTAATAAAGACGAAAGGCTTTCTATAAGTTCTACCAAAATATAGTTCGCTTTTTCGAAACTTTCCGTAAGGGGAGTATTTCCAACTAAATTCGCAAATAATTTATCGTTCTCTATTGCAATAAGAGTATCGACACTCATTTTCAATTCTTCTTTGCCTCTTAGGGCTTTAATCCTTTTCCTCTTCCCTTCAAAAGAAAAAGGAAGCACAACAACTGCTATTGTCATTATTCCCAAACTGTGCGCAATTTCTGCAATAACAGGTGCTGCTCCAGTACCTGTACCACCACCCATGCCTGCTGTAATGAATACGAGGTGAGCGCCTTTTAATACTTGAACAATTTCTTCCCTTTGTTCTTCACAAGCTCTTCTTGCTGTATCTAAATCGCCGCCGGCACCCTCGCCTTTAGTAGTATATATACCTAATTCTACTTTTACGGGGGCAGGAGAAACCTTCAGTGCTTGAGAATCCGTATTGATATTAATGAATTCAACACCCAAGAAATTATCTTTCACAGCCAAATTGACAATATTACCTCCTGCACCGCCAACGCCAATAACTTTAACGTTCAAAGCGGATTTATTATTTGATTTATTATCTAGTTTAAACATTTATTAATTAATAATGATTACAGAGATTATATCAACAATAAATAATCTGTGTAATCTATAGTTAATGTAATCTCTCCATACTTTAGCACGGGACCTCTACCCCGCAACGTGAAACATCGGAAAAATTTCCAGAAGGGATATTTTCCCGATACTCTGCGGGGTAATCGAAACTTTGTTTCGATTAAAAGAAATTTTTTATCCAGTTAATAACCTTACCTACAGTTTTATCGTAAATATTCTGTCTTTCCCAAGGAAAATTCTCTTCTTTATCTATTAAACGTTGACCATAAGCAACAAGCCCTATAGAAGTTGCATATGTAGATAAATCCGTTTCAATTTCCGGCAGGTTGGAAATTAATCCTGCTCTTATTTTACCAATTCTTACTGGTAAACCAGTCTTCTCTTCTATCATCTCTTTAAGCCCCAGAAGGTTTGAAGTCCCGCCAATAAGCACTATGCCTGAACCCATAAACGGGATAAAATTTTCTATCCTTTTAAGTATATTAGAAACAACCATCTCACATTTTTCTTCTATTACTTCAGCTAACTCCAATCTACTTATCTTTCTGGAACCTGCCTTGCCGTCCCTTTCTATATATATTTCTTTATTACCATCTAATAGGTACCTTAAAGAAATCCCGTGGCTTTTCTTAATTTTTTCCGCTTCTTTCAATGTAATATGAAAGTGAGTTGCTATGTCTCTGGATAAATTCTCTCCTCCATAAGGAAGTGTCGAGGAATATACGGGACATTCACCCTTATAAACAGCTATGTTCGCCAAATGCGCACCTATATCTATCAACCCTACGCCTAAATCCTTTTCTTCGGGATAAAGAATTACGTCACCTGTTGCAACTGTATTCACAATGACTTGCTCTACTTCTAATCCTATTAAGTTGATACATCTTATAACATTTTGTATTGCTGTTGTCAGCCCCATTACAGATGTTAATTTAACTTTCAGCTCCTTGCCGAAAAGCCCTTGAGGATTTTTAATTCCCTCCACACCATCTAATATAAACTCTGAAGGCAAAAGATGTAATATATCAATACCCAAAGATGGCGGGATAGTCTTAGCTTTAGCAATAACTTCCTTTAGATGTTGTATACCACGAATTAGAGCTAAATATTTTTGAGCAATTTTTTCATAAGAACTAAAAGATGGGAGCAATTCTTT
>CAIJMQ010000002.1 GCA_903821905.1 uncultured bacterium | reverse complement strand
CTAAGGCATATCGCATAACGCAGTAATAAATAAGGCACGTGTGCCCCCTCGATTGCAGCAGCAATCAGAGCTGGGGCACCTAGCGTCATAATATAAATGGAAAGCCTTAAATGGTTAGCTGAAGAATAAAGCGCCTTTTATGGGTTTCTATACTAAAACTTAACAACGTTCGTCGTTAAAGTAGTAGTCAAACAAGGCCGCGAAAAAGACTTAAAAATTGGAGAGGCTCACTTTGTGAGGGGTGGCATTTTCCCAAGGCTTTTAGGCCTTCAGTGTGTGCCCCTTTATAAGTTAGTGTAGTAGCTTGGGGCACACCGCAGTTATACCTGCCCCGAAGGGCAGACATATGTTTGGAAAAACAAAAATAACTTTACTGGCCTAAGCCTGCTTTTGTTGCTTCAAAAACTCTATTGCTTCTGATTGTTGCTGATGGCTAAATAAAGTTTTGTTACATTCAGGGCACCTGAACTCATTGGTTTCTGCGCATCTT
This sequence comes from uncultured bacterium, assembly GCA_903821905.1. Lineage (GTDB taxonomy): Bacteria > CAIJMQ01 > CAIJMQ01 > CAIJMQ01 > CAIJMQ01 > CAIJMQ01. The sequence continues at coordinate 2,387 of CAIJMQ010000002.1, read as the reverse complement.
ATCAATTCATCATCCAGGTTTAAGTTGCCATCGGCATCCAGATACGCTCCTGTTGTTGATGTTGTTTCTGTACATAGGCAATCAATTTCTGCCTTGCATTTAGGACAAATTGCCATTTTACAAATCTTCTCCGCAAATCACATTATCAGCGCCATACATCTCCTTAAGCTGCTCTCCTAGCTTGCAAATCATTTCCGAGCTTGAATCAAAGTTTTTGGCTGTCTTTTCAATGTTTCTTGTTTCATAGTACCCTGCCTCATCATAGACATAGGCGAGAGTGCATTGCTGCGCCACTTTTCTCAATAGCTCAGCTACAAGAATGTGAGTTTTGATGCCTGCATACTGCGTTTTTGTGCAATTACTGCATACATAATTTTCATCTGAGATTACTTTCTGGAAATCCATCATCGTTTCTTTGCAGTAATCAAAACCTTCCCTGTTTTTGGCTTCTTTCCACTTGATGAAGTCAATCAATAGGGTTTCGCATTTTGGATGTGGAAGGATGTTCAACATCATCTCATCTGCCTGAACGATTTTCATGCCGCATTTTTCAGCAATTCCTTTTATCTCTGCAATCAGCTTTATCACTGCATCTCTGTTTATTGCCATGAACCCGTAATGAATTGTTATCCCCATTTTATTCAAGCAAGCTTTTCAGATATACCAAGCTGTTCACTGCAGGCTCATTCTTTTCTGCCCTGTGATGCCTTATCTGTATGTCTATCTCTTTGAGCATCTTCTGCGAGAGGGTATATGCATCGAATAAATCCAAATCGCATTGTTCACAAATCCAGTATGTTTTGCCTTCATCATCGCAGATAGGAATTTTTCCTTTTCCTTTTTTGCAAAAGTGGCATTTCATTTTAAAATTCAATTACAGCTAAATTCTGTGAAAGCCATTCCTCTGTTTCATCCCTGTTACTGCCTATAGCCATCATCCTTAATTCTTCATGCTCAGGCTTGCCTGTAACTTTCTGGGCAATGCCGACTATTCTTCCATGCTCATCCCTGACTGAAAGCCTGTCAAAGACATAGACAACATGATTGCAACACTTTCTTGAGTGCCACTCATGGCAGTTGCATTGCAGTCCGTATTCTGTGAACACTGCCTCATAAACATTGCCGGTTGACTTGTCCCTGAATTTCTGGATTATATTTCTGAATGAGCCATTTGCAGGATAATTTTCATTGCACTCTTCGTTTTCGCTGTCACCAAATCCAAGATATTGAACCATTGATTCTAAGCTCTCTTTCATTTTAAAGAAGAAGAGAGCAGTTGCCTGCCCTTCTTGTCAATGTCAACACTTGGCTTGATGTATGACTCTTTGACTGCATTTTCTTTAGCCCTGAGAAAAAGCTTTGCATGAGTGTAGTATGCTTCTTTTCTCTTTGCTTCCGATGGGAAGGGCAAGTACTCTACATCAATGATGCACTCATAAGGCAACTCCTTTCTCTTGCACTGCTTCATTTTTGTGGAGGAGAGCGGGCAGGGAAAGCCCTGCCTCTTCCATTATTGCTGAACTTTGATACTGCGCTTTCAATCATCTTGCCTGCCTCAACTTTACTGATTGCCTCTGGGAAATCTATCTTTAGATTCCTCATGGCTTTCTTCTGGTTGAAAGTTGCAGGCATTTCTTCACTGTCACTGCTGTCATCTGCAATTCCACCGGGGCATCTGTTGTATTTGCCAAATTCCTGAAGAATTGCTGATGAAATTTGAATAGCTGAATCAACGGAAATGCCGCTAATCTTCAGAACTTCTGAAAGTATCTGCTCAAAATCGCTCCTAATTTGTTGTAAGTTTTTCATTTTTTCTTATTTGCTCTATTCTTAACCTCCTTTCAATATTTTTTATGTTTAATCCCGTTATGCGGGAATAATCGCAAAGCAAAGATTCGTATTCCTCTCTGCTGTTGACGATGAAGAAAAGCCATTCTATGACTTGTTTCTGTGTCCTAAAGTGAATTTGATTTTCCATAACCTTGAGCTTGCTCAAAAGAGCGGCTTTTATTTTTTTCACCGAGCCGAGTGTAACATCCTGGAGCGGGCTGCCAATGCAGAAAAAATTAAATGCCTAGCTCTGTGGTGTTAAGTGGAAAATCAAAGAGAACAAGGACAGAGGAAATGAAATAACAGGGCTTTATGGTAACAAGCGAGAAATGGAATTGCGCAATGGCAGATTTAAGCAAGATATTGAATAATTGAGGTTAGAGCAAGAAAATGAAATGAGTGATTTTGAGCTGTTATCTGAAATTTCAGAAGTTCGGGTTTGTTGCATTTCTGTGCAATTTTGTGCTTTTTGCATGTGAGACAAAGTGGTATAATTAAAGTGATTTGAAAACGAAATAAGATTAAAAGAAGGGTGAAAGCATGGATAAGTTTAATCT
>CAIJMQ010000001.1 GCA_903821905.1 uncultured bacterium | reverse complement strand
TTCTCCCTTATTTAATCTTTAAGTGCTTTCTTTCCAATATCTTTCCTATAACTCATATTCTCAAAATTGATGTAACTTACTGCCTCATAAGCGTTATCAATAGCTTCTTTTATATTTTTACCTAGCGCACTTACACCAAGAACTCTTCCGCCATCAGTAAGTATTTCACCACTTTCTAATTTCTTTGTGCCAGCATGAAATACTACTATATTTTCAGAATCCTTGATTTCATCTAAGCCATTAATTACTTTACCTTTTTGATAATTCCCCGGATAACCACCTGAAGCCAAAACAACACACACACAGGATTCGTTCTTCAAATTACAATCCACATTATTTAAGTTGCCATCAATAGTTGCCATAATAAGCTGAATAATATCCGTTTCTATCCTCGGCAAAATTGCCTGTGTTTCAGGGTCACCGAATCTTACATTGAATTCAAGCACTTTGGGCTTGCCGTCTTTTATCATAAGCCCGGCATAGATAATCCCTTTATAGACAATACCTTCTTTTTTTAATCCTTCTATCGTTCGTCTTATAATATTTTTTTCTATTATTGGTAAAAGATTCTCATTAACAATCGGTGCCGGAGAATAAGCTCCCATTCCCCCTGTATTGGGACCTTTATCACCGTCATATATTCTTTTATGGTCTTGTGAACTTGGTAAAAGTTTAATGTGTTCACCATCCGTAAATGCAAGTATTGATACTTCTTCTCCTTCTAAACATTCTTCAATTATAACTTTCTTACCGGCATCTCCGAATATTTTATCATCCATTATTGAAACAATCGCATCGAGAGCTTCATCCTCGGTTTTGCATACAACAACTCCTTTACCTGCTGCTAATCCGTCTGCTTTTACAACTATAGAACCTTTTTTTCTTTCCAAACAAGGGATAACATAAGAAATGGCTTTCTTGGAATTTTCAAAAACTTCAAATTCAGCAGTTGGAATTTCATACTTTTTCATTAAGTTTTTAGAAAAGACTTTACTGCCTTCAAGCTGAGAAGCTTTTTTATTTGGCCCAAATATCTTCAAGTTCGCTTTTTCGAATTCATCTATTATTCCTTTTACAAGCGGAGTTTCAGGACCAACAATAGTTAAATCTATCTTTTCTTTAAGAGCAAATTTTTTAAGTCCTTCAATATCTTCAGATTTAATATTAATACATTCTACTTGTTTTCCGATGCCGCCGTTTCCCGGGGCACAATAGATTTTTTTTACGAGAGGACTTTGGGAAATTTTCCAGACCAATGCATGTTCTCTGCCACCCTGACCAACAACCAATACCTTCATTAATGAGATAGTTTTTCTTGCTTCATTTAGTGGTTTACTTCCCATTTTACATCCGCTATGATATAAGCCTATATATAAAATTTTCTCTAATGTTAGGAAAGTGTAATCTTAGCAAGGAAAGTTTACTTTTGCAAGAAAATATCCCAAATAGAAAATTCGTTTGCGTTTTTATAAACTAATAGTAATTAATTATGAATTTAAAAGGAAAAACTACTTCTGTGGTGGACCCTTGCAAGAATCAAATACCAGTTATTCTTGATACTGATATTGGCGGTGATATTGACGATACTTGGGCATTAGTGATGATGTTGAAATCGCCGGAACTCGATGTGAAACTCGTTGTATCGGATACAGGTGATACAAGTTATAGGGCAAAGGTTATCGCTAAGATGCTTGAGGTTGCCGGTCGTACAGATATCCCCGTTGGAGTTGGTATCCCATTTAAGATGCAACAAAACCAGTACTCTCAAGCTGCATGGGTTGATGGATATTTACTTTCGAAGTACAAAGGGAAAATGTTTGACGACGGGGTGAACGCAATCATACAAACAATCATGACATCTCCGAAACCTGTGACACTTATTTGCATCGGTCCTGTACCCAATATTGCAGAAGCCCTTAGACGAGAACCTCGTATCGTTGAAAATGCACGATTTGTGGGAATGCACGGCTCAGTGCACAAGGGACACAAAGCATCTCCCAAAATCTGTTCAGAGTGGAATGTCGTCAATCACACTAGCGATTGCCAGAAAGTTTTCTCGGCTGCGTGGGACATGACCATCACACCTTTGGACACATGCGGATGGGTTATTCTGGAAGGACAAAAATACCAAGCAGTTCTTTCCTGTAAAGACCCCCTTGTTCAAGCACTCATTGAAAATTACAGAATATGGCTAAAGACTCTCAATTGGCCGGAGGATGACATCTATAATAAAAGCTCTATACTATATGATACTGTTGCAATCTACCTTGCATATACTCAAGAACTTCTTAAGATAGAAGACCTTGGTATACGAATAACCGAAGATGGATATACCGTCATTGACCAAAACGCCAAGCAAATTCATGTAGCAACCCAATGGAAAAACCTCGATGCTTTCGAAAACTTGATGGTACGTCGAATCACGGGACAAAATTATTAAAGATTTAATAGAAAGGAGTACATTGTTATGAGTGACTTTGCGAGAACTACTGTGGGTGGTGTTTCTCTTTCACGTCTTATCATCGGAACCAACTGGTTTTTGGGTTATTCTCATACGAGCAAAGCTAAAGATATATTTATTCAGAACTATCAAACACGAAAGAACATAGCTGATGTCCTCACCATTTTTATGAATGCTGGTGTTGATACGATCATGGGAACACAAGCGCCAATTCTTCACGACGCAATTCGGGATGCACAGGAGCGAACAGGCCGGAAAGCAAAACTTATTATAACCCCACACTTCAACATCCTTCCCGGAGGAGAGCCTGAAAATGAACCCGAGCGCGTGTTCGACAGATGTAAAGAACTGGGAACAACAGTCTGTATGCCTCATCAATGCGTAACTGATATTTTAATCGACCGCATGCACAATACAATCCGCGATATTGATAAGTACACCCGTATGATACGGGAACGAGAGATGATTCCTGGACTGTCCACCCACATGCCGGAAGCTGTTACAATCGCAGATGCTACAGGAACCGACGTGGAAACGTACATCCAAATCTATAATGCAGTTGGTTTCCTTATGCAAATCGAAGTGGATTGGGTAATGCGAATAATTAAGAATGCCAAAAAACCTGTAATTACAATCAAACCGTTAGCTGCAGGTCAACTTCTGCCTCCGGTAGGCTTGGCATATGTCTGGAATACTATCCGCGAGCAAGATATGGTAACAGTTGGCACCACAACTCCGGACGAAGCAAAAGAGGTAATTGACCTTTCCATTGATTTCTTAAACCGGCGAATGCCGAACAACGAACTGCAAACAACAAGAAGCAAGAAATCTATAACAAATCGTAGTAATTGACCTTAACCCGCCATGACCTATAAATTTCGCTTAAGGATTTGCGGTGACTGCTAAGTAAAGGAAAAATATTAGAGGAAATAAACATATGACAGAATCAGAAATCAAACTTCTTGAGAAATCATTAAAAAACTGCGCTAATTACCTGGAATTTGGTTCCGGAGAAAGCACTAAACTCGCGGTAAAGTTTCTCAATATAAAAAGAATAGATTCCATTGAATCAGACAAAAACTTCATAGAAAAAAACTTACTAATTGATGCGAACATTGTCCAAGCACTAGATTCTAACCGTCTACGTATTCACTTTATAGACATAGGTCCAACGAAAAAATGGGGGCAACCAGTTGACGCTTCAATGAAACATCTCTGGCCCAATTACTCGACAAGCATCTTTAACAAAAATAAAGATTATGATTTGGTATTAATTGATGGGAGATTCAGAATTTCCTGTATTCTCAACACTATCTTGAATATAAATAACATAAAAATATTAATCCATGATTTTTGGAACAGGCCTAGATATCATATTGTCCTCCAATTCCTGAATGAAATAGAAAGGGCGGATACTTTGGGACTTTTTAAGAAAAAGGAATATATTGATAAACTTAAGATTAAATCGCTTATTGAAAAATACCAATATCTTCCACGCGACGAAACGCCATTTCAAAGGCGGATAAGACGTTTCCTCAAACAGCATTATTCAATTCCTAATTTTTCTAAAAAAGGCACTGAATGACTACTTGATTAAATATGGCAACGATTCATCTTTTACACGGATTTGTAGGCGCAGGTAAAACCACTTTTGCCAAAAAATTGGAGCGAAAGTTGAACGCAGTCCGTTTTACTCCGGACGAATGGATGAGTAAACTTTATGGGAGCAATCCTCCAGCTAAACATTTCCAAAAATATCTGGCTAATATCATTGACTTGATATGGTTAAATTCCGAGCGGTTAGTAGCTCTGGATATTGATGTGATACTGGATTTTGGGTTCTGGTCACGAAGTTCTCGCGATGAAGCAAGGAAAAAAGCGGAAGAATTAGGTGCAGACATCAGACTTTATTATATTGTCTGCAAGGAAGATAAAATGCGCCGTAGAGTCCTAAAACGCACAGAGCAACTTCCGGAAGGAACTTTATGGATAAACGAAGCTGCTATCGATCTGTTTAAAAAACGATTTGAACCGCTCGGAAAAGACGAAGAACATATCACTATTAAAACTGAAAAAAGTGTATAATTTCAAGATTATTGTTTTAAACTTTTTAATATAATTTACAAGAATTAATACATCAGCGATATTTTTGTAGCCACTCGCTGATACATAAGAAATAGGCTACGGAAAGGGAAATAATCGCATGAATTATATAACGATTAAGAAGAGTATCAAAATAATTACGATAGCAATAGCCATGCTTTTTACATTCATCATTACAGATTCTGTAAAACTCTATGCAGATAATTTCGGTAATATAATATCAACACCTGGTACAAATTATGGAGGTTCAAACACAATGGTTAACAAAGCAGAAGTCAGGATTCTTTCAAGAAGTGCACAGATTGAATTGGAAAATGACATTCTTCCGTTTTGGATAAAGAATTGCCAAGACAAAGAATTTAGTGGTTTTATCGGCAGGATGTCGAATAAAAATGTCATTGAGGAGGATGGCCCAAAGGGGCTGGTGCTAAACGCAAGAATTTTGTGGACATTTTCAGCTGCCTATAGATTCAAAGAAAATGACCAGTATCTTGAGATGGCAAAAAAATCCTATGACTATATAAACCAATACTTCTGGGACAAAGAATTCGGTGGTGCGTATTGGATGCTTTACGCAAATGGCGTACCACAAGATACCAGCAAAGAAGTATACGGCCAAGCATTTCTAATTTATTCCCTATCGGAATATTATCTTGCAACAGGAGATGAAACTGCTCTGGAAAAAGCAAAAGAGCTTTTTTATACTGTTGAAAAGAATTGTCACGACGATGCAAATAAAGGCTACTTCGAAACATTTAGCCGAGATTGGAAACCTGCTGAGAAAGCAATGTTAGCAAGCGGCGATGTAAGGGAGAAAAAAACTATGAACACACATCTTCACTTGCTTGAAGCATATACAAACCTGTATCGCATTTGGAAAGACCCTCAAGTAAAAACAAGATTAGAAGAACTTATAGAAATCCATCAAAAATATATAATCAATCCTGAAACTTCTCACTTGAAGTTATTCTTTGACGAAAAGTGGAATTCTACAAAAGAGACAGTTTCTTTTGGTCATGATATCGAAGCAAATTGGCTATTATGCGAAGCAGCTGAAGTTTTAGGTAATGAGGAAACAATAAAAGAAATACAAGCAACAGCATTGAAAATGGCACAAGCAGTATATGAACAGGGTTTAGATACTGACGGCAGTCTTTTCTATGAAGGTGAGAACGGAAAAATAACAGCTGCCAACAAAGACTGGTGGCCACAAGCAGAAGCGGTAGTTGGTTTCATTAATGCCTACCAGCTAAGCAAACAAGAACATTTCTTTAAAGCTGCTGAAAAATGCTGGGCATTTATTCAAGAAGATATTGTTGATTCTAAGAACGGAGAATGGTTCTGGGATTCTTATCAAAAAGACAACCCAAAAGAAATCAAGTATAAAGTCTCTGAGTGGAAATGCCCCTATCATAACAGCAGAGCTTGTCTTGAAATCATCAGGAGAACAAAAGAAATATTGAAATAATTCCCTGTCACGGCTTAAAAGAAGATTCTATGTCGACTTACAATATTCTGGATTTTGGTGCCAAAGGCAACGATAAAACAAACGATGCCAAGGCAATCCAAAGTGCAATTGATAAGTGTACAAAATCTGGCGGTGGCACTGTTCTTGTGCCGGCAGGTCATACTTTCTTAAGCGGCACTCTGGAACTGAAATCCAACGTGGAATTACATCTCGAGCGCGGCACTACCCTACTCGCCAGCAGCAACTATGCAGATTACCCTAACAAATTAGATATAGACATACTTACAGACAGATTGATAGTAGAAGACGAATTCCCGAAACGCGCATTCATCGTTGCCTTTCACGCCAATAATATTGCAATAACCGGAGGCGGCATAATAGACGGACAAGGACACGCTTTTATCGAAAAAGACCTTGGTGACATTTATGAAATGCGTCCGCCCAACCCATATAAAGAACGCCCTTTCACTCTCTATTTAATCGGATGTAATAATCTAACTATGCGTGACTTAACTATAAAAGATGCCGCTTTCTGGACAGTGCGACTAACTGGTTGCAATGATGTCGTCATCAACGGTATCCGTATAGCCAACGATACTAAACTACCCAACAATGACGGTATAGACCTGGACTGTTGTAAAAATGTAGCCATCAGCGACTGCCACATCGTAGCAGGAGATGACGGCATATGCCTTAAAACATGCCGCAGTCCGGCAGCTACGTTCGGTGCATGTGAAAATATTACTGTCACAAACTGTACTATCATGTCTACTTCAACCCCGCTAAATGTCGGTTGTGAATGCCGCCAGCCAATCCGCAATGTAATTTTTGATTCTTGTGTTATTCACTCAAGCCATCGTGGCTTGGGAGTCCATCTTAATGAAGAAAGCAATATTGAGAATGTACTTTTTCAGAATATGATAATAGAAACCCGCATCTTTAGCACTGCATGGTGGGGCCGTGGTGAACCAATATATATATCTGCTGCTCCGTGGGTAGATAAGGTGGGACATATTAGAAATATACGTTTTGTGAATGTTATAGCACATAGTGAAAATAGCGTCTTTATTCACGGTTCAAAACCCGGATTAATAGAAAATATACTCTTGGAAAATATACGATTAGAAATTGACAAATGGTCAAAAGTACCCGGTGGACAGTACGATATCCGCCCCTTCAACGGCAAGGGTATAATAGATAATCCAACGGCTGGATTCTACATTCAAAATGCAACGAACGTCACCATGCGCAATTGTGAAGTGGTTTGGGGTAAAAACCGCCAAACATATTTCCGCCACGCACTTGAAATTCACAACGCTGCCAATCTAATCATAGAAAACTTTCAAGGTGAATCAGCTTTCCCTGATAAATTCCCGGCAGTATTGCGTGACTAAATTTATGCCAAAGTGGGAATATTATAAAGTCTTGCATAAATCAATTTGATACTATAAGATAGCAAAATGAATAGAAAAATATTGGGTTTCACACTGCTTGTTTTTTTCGTTTTATCCTGCCAGTTCCTATATGCCAAATCAGTCCCTCCCGAAATAGGCACGACAAAAACGTTCTCATCGCAGAACAGTATTTATTCCATAGATATCAAAATTCTCGGCTATCCCGATAATAGTCCTTCGGAATGTTCACTTAAACAAAACAATGAAATACTTTGGACAAAACAACTTCCCACTACGCCGGGATTCGTAGATATTTCAAACGATGGCAACTATTTTGTTCTTGTAAACTGGGGCTGGTACGATGAAGGTGGTTTTAAAAGCATATCTTTTTACAAAGGTGACGGCGAGCTATTAAAAACAGTTGAATTGGGCGGAGGCTTGAGATGGATAAGCAAAACTTGCCTCTCCGGCAACGGAAAGTATTATCTTATAGCAGACCGCTCTTCACAGGTTACCCTTTACCGTGTCGCGACACAGACTACCTCGTGGGACAAAAAAATAGGAGATAAAAAAACGGAGTCCGACCTTAACAATATCCTCATAAGCCAAGACGGTGCTTATATATTAATAAGCACATTCAACCACACAACTTATAATGTCCATTTTTCTTATCTTAACAGGGAAGGCAAATTGCTATGGGAAAAGGAAATAATTCGAGGTTATTCCTTTAACAAAAATTTAATTTGGCTTAGCGAAGACGGCTTGAATTTTAAGATTCGTGATTTAAACCAGAAGAAATGGTTGGAATTTGAAAACAACAAAAATAGAATAGTATTAAAGAAAACGTCTATATCAACCCAATAAACTAATCTTGTTTTAGATAAGAGAGGGGAAAATAGAACCTATAATGATAAATTCCCGGCAGTCTTACGCGATTAAAAATTAGTGTTAAATATAATTGTTATAAATTATGAGAAGAAAAGATAGAGAAATAATAGACAAATCCCAGATTGAAGATATTATTAAACAGTCCCAAGTATGCCGTCTCGGAATGAGTGATAATAATATCCCTTATATTGTCCCGATGTGTTTCGGATATGAAAACGACGTCGTATATCTGCATGGTGCGACCGAAGGAATGAAAATCGACATTCTAAAGAAAAATCCGAAAGTTTGTCTTGAATTTGAAATTGATACGGAACTTATAAAATCAGACCAAGCTTGTAATTGGGACATGAAATACAAATCTGTAATTGCAATGGGAAAGCTTTCATTTTTAGAAACAATAGAGGAAAAAAGAAAAGCATTTAATATCATAATGAAACAGTATTCAAAAGATACCTTTTCTTTCCCTGACCAAGCACTAAATAAAACCGCGGTTATGAAAGTCAAAATATCACGGATGACAGGCAAAAAATCCGGATATTAATAGATAAAAATTGACATTAATATCGGTATTAAAGATAATTCTATTAAAATAAAATATAAGGAGAAGAAATGGAACATAATAAGTCAAACTGCCCAAATAAAGCGAAATATTTATCAGGAAAAAGAATTCTTCCAAAACCTATTAACAAAGACACAGATATAGTAAAACTGATAGATAACTTAGATGCTTATAATGGCGGAAGATTGCGAGCCGCTTGTCAGCTTCTGAGAGATAGATATTCAAAAGAAGATGTTACTATAGGATTAAGCCTGGCAGGTGCACTCACACCGGCAGGGCTTGGGCCATCAGCTGTAATACCACTAATGAACCACGGTTTTGTCGACTGGATAGTCGCAACCGGCGCAAATATGTATCACGACATACATTATGCATTCAATCTTCCTATGTTTCGAGGAAGTCACAATGTTGACGATGCGGATTTGAGAGACAAAGGCGTAACAAGAATTTACGATATTCTCTTTGATTATGAAGACGTTCTGATGGAAACCGACAGGAGATTAAGAGCAATACTTATACGTCCAGAATTTCAGAAAGAAATGGGCACTCGTGAGTGCTACCATCACCTTGGCAAAATCCTTAGCGAACTGGAACAAAAAAACAAAATCGGCGAAGTAAGTATTCTGGCTGCAGCATATAGAAACGGAATACCTGTTTTCACATCATCACCCGGTGATTCGACAATCGGAATGAATGTGGCAGGTATCGAGCTTCTGGCTGAAGCCTCCGGATTATTAAACAAATTCAAACTAAAAATAAATCCGAGCATAGATGTTAACGATTCCACTGCAATAATCCTAAATGCCAAGAGATATGAAAAAGGCAAAACAGGTGTTATCTTAATCGGCGGCGGAAGTCCAAAGAACTTTATGCTCCAGACCGAACCACAGATTCAGGAAGTTTTGATGATACCGGAACTCGGACAAGATTATGACATCAATATAACAGATGCAAGACCCGACACTGGCGGACTATCAGGCGCTCCACCAACTGAAGCTGTAAGCTGGGGAAAAATTGACCCGACAAAATTAGAAGAAACAGTAACCGCTTATCTTGATGTAACAGTAGCATTTCCGATTATGGTTGCTTATACGATACAGTCTACTAAACCCAAAAAGCTAAAAAGATTATATGACAGAGGCAATGAATTACACCAAAAGCTGATAGAATCCTATCTTGAAAATAACAAAGAAGTGGAGAAACTAAAAACTTCTATCAGGAAACTATCTGCTTAAAATGAAAGAGAAACTTCTTAAATTAGCAAAGAAACACGGGACTCCCCTATTCATAATCGACCATGACAAGATAAGGGAAAACTTCCGTATTTTCAGTAAAAATTTGCCCAATGTTCAGGTCTATTATGCAGTAAAGGCAAACTCCAACCAGGAAATAATCAGGACATTATTCGACGAGGGTTCCAGCTTTGATGTAGCTTCCTATAACGAGTTCATACAGATTTATGACCAAATAAGAAGTTTCAGAAAAAAAGACAAGGACTTCTTCGTCTGGGATAAGATAATCTTCTCTAACACGATAAAAGACCGGGACACTTTAAAAAAGATAAAAAAATATAAGCCGCTTGTTACTTATGATAATGTAGATGAGCTTAAGAAAATAAAAGAATATTGTCCGACGGCAGGACTGGTTTTACGGCTAAAAGTTCCCGATACCGGCTCACAGGTAGAGATGAGTTCTAAATTCGGCGCAGAACCCGGTGAAGCAGCTGATTTAATACAACAGGCATTTGGTTTAGGCTTGAATGTCGAAGGTTTAAGCTTCCACGTAGGAAGTCAGTGCACCAACTTTGACAATTACACATCGGCGCTGCATATAACTTCCGATATTTTCAATCATTCCAGAAAAAAAGGTTACAAGATGAACATAATTGATATAGGCGGCGGATTCCCGGTTCCTTATGATAACATGGTTCCCAGATTTGAAAAACTTGCAAAAGTAATAGATTCCGAATGTAAAAGATTATTCCCCGACGATATAGAACTTATAGCTGAACCCGGCAGATTTATGGTCGCAACAGCAGCAATACTTATCTCAGAGGTAATAGGAAAAGCACGAAGAGACGGCAAAATCTTCTATCATATAAACGACGGTGTCTATCATACATTTTCAGGGATTGTTTACGACCACTGGACTCCTAACTTTCAAACGTTCAAACGTGGTAAAAAAGAAGTTTGTGCAGTTGTCGGTCCCACATGCGATAGCTTCGATAAAGTATCCGTCTCTGAACACCTGCCAGGTAATCTGGAAATAGGCGATTATCTTTATACAAAAAATATCGGTGCCTACAGTACTGCTTCAACAACAAAATTCAACGGCTTCGACGGCGCCAAGATTTTACATATTAATAAGTAAGGGAATTTACTTAAAGCATCTCGTTTAATATTTGATATCCCTTTAAAATATAGGAAGAGGTTAGTATGGCTGAAATCTTGATAATAGAAGATGAGTCTGATATCGCTAAAGTTCTTTTCAAGCGGCTTTCTCAGAACGGTTTTAAGGTTATAGTAGCCAGTGATGGTTATCGTGGAACCGCAATGGCCATCAAAAATAAACCTGACCTTATTATTTTGGATTTAATGCTCCCCAGCGGAGATGGCCTTTTTGTTTTGAAGAATCTGCGTAATTCTGACTATACCAAATTTATTCCCATTGTTGTCCTTACCGGGCAAAAAGACGAAGACTACAAAAAGAAAGTCCTTGAAGAAGGCGTAGATGCTTATATGGAAAAGCCCTATGCTCCGAATGAACTGATAAATACAATTAAATACATTCTGGAAACATATGGTAAAGATGAGAAGGAGCAATAGACAGAAATGACAGTTCACCGTAAGCAAAAAACAGGTATGAGACGAAAACTCACGCTGCTCATATGTTTACCTGCCATTTTTGTAATAGTTGTGGGATTAATTCTGGCATACTTATGGGGAATGAAATTTTTCCAAAATACCATAGGCGAGAGTCACGTAAAAATGGCACAGCTTTTGGCAGAGGATTTTTCAGGAATGATAGACGAAAGAATAGCCGACATGAAAATCCATGCCAGCCGCATTTTGTGGCAAAATGCCATAAAAGAGGCAAATGCACAATACATTGATAAGGATGATAGGACGATAAAGGAATATCTGGAAACTACCGATAAAGCATGGATTGGCGCCTCGGATAATGCACCCTTAATAAAAAAATATCTCAATAATGAGATAAGTACCTATTTGCGGGAGGTTTTTCTAAAAGAGAGGAAAGAGATTGCTGAAATATTTTTAACCGATAAGTTTGGGGGTCTAGTAGCTTCATCCGGTAGAACCTCGGATTTCTATCAAGCAGACGAGACCTGGTGGCAGGAAACGTTTAATGGTGGAAAAGGGAAGCTATTTATAGAAAGCGGAAAAGTTGACCAATCTACGGGAATATTGGCTATTACCTTTGCTATTCCGGTAATAGATAAAACCGAAGATGTTATTGGTATATTAATAGAGAGGGTAGATGTGCGTAAGTTTTTCGAACCTATGAAGGCATTTAAAATAGGTAAAACAGGACATGCCGTCATCATAGACCAGAATGGATTTATTTTATACCGTGAAGGTGTTGAACCATTAAGTCGTAAATTTATTGAAGAAAAAAACCTCACAAAGCTCTTGACCAAAAGAAATAATTGGATAGTAACGAATATCCTCGACGAACCAAATAGCAAGCGTATGTTTATTGCCTCAGCCTTAGTGAAGCATCCACTGTTTACAGAAAAAACAATGCAGTGGAAAGTTTGTATAGAACAGGACGTAAAAGAGGTTTTTTCACCTTTAAACGCACTCCTTATTTTCTGGTCTATCTTTGGAACAATGATGATATTGGTATTAACATTTATGAGTTTTGTCATAAGCGGGATATTCATAAAACCAATACACTATCTTCACGATGCTACAGACCGTATTGTGACTGGAGACCTTAGCTATAAGGTGAATATAAAAACAGGAGATGAACTAGAACAGCTTGCTGATTCATTTAATATTATGACTTCCCACCTAGAGAAAAGCACCACTTCCATAGACAATCTTAATAGGGAGATTACCGAACGCAAAAAAGCCGAAGAAAAAATAAGGCGGGCAGAAGAAGAATGGAGCCGAACGTTTAACTCTATATCGGATATGGTATTTATTCAGGATACAAACTTCACCATTATAAAAGTAAATAAGGCATTTGCTGACACACTCAAAATGAAGCCGGAGGATATTATCGGACGGAAATGCTATGAGGTACTACACAAAAAAGACAAGCCGTTTGCAGGATGTCCTTTCGAACAAACCCAAAAAGACAAAAAAATGCATGTCGAAGAAATCAATGACCCTAATATAGGAATTCCTCTTTTAGTAACTACTTCGCCTATCTTTGATGACAACGGTAATCTCAAAGGGTCAGTACATATTGCAAAAGATATAACCCAGATTAAAGAAACGGAAAGAATTTTACGGGAATCCTTAGAAGCAAAATCGCGATTTACTTCTACTGTTTCCCATGAATTAAGAACACCCCTCACGGCCATAAAAGAAGGTATTGATATCGTGTATGACGGCTCCGCCGGTGCTGTAAACGATGAGCAGAAAGATTTTCTGGAAATTGCAAAAAGAAACGTGGATAGATTAACCCGTCTTATAAACGAGGTTTTGGATTACCAGAAGTTAGAAGCCGGAAAAATGCCATTTGATCTACGCGAAAATGATATCAATGAAACCATTCTGGAAGTTTACAATTCTATGAAGCCACTCGCCCAAGGAAAAAATTTGAAGTTCAACATCAAACTTGATGATACCTTACCCAAAATTAAGTTTGACCGTGACAAAATTATTCAGGTGTTGAACAACTTAATCAATAATGCCTTAAAGTTTACCGATAAAGGCAGTGTGGAAATCTCCACACTTCTTGATAAAAACTCCGTCCGTGTTTCCATATCTGATACAGGTCCCGGGATTACTCCCGAAGATATGCCTAAACTCTTTCAAAGTTTTAAGCAGTTGGGAAACCCTCAAAATAGAAAAACAGGCGGGACGGGACTGGGGCTGGTTATTTCCAGAGAGATAATTCTCGGCCACAAAGGGAAAATATGGGCTGACTCCAAGCCAGGCAAAGGAGCCACATTTCATTTTGCTCTTCCTGTTAAAGAATAAAATGAGCCCCGCAACGTAAGCCATCGGAACTATATTCCGATTAAAAGGAGGAAATATGATGGTACATCCAGCAGCATCTGCTCTTGTTGCAATGATAGGATTGTTTTACCTGTTTTTTATATGTCTGTTCCTGGCTCTTGCAGTGTTAATGGTAATTGCATATTGGAAAATTTGCGAGAAAGCAGGTTTTCCTGGTCCACTATCACTACTCATGTTTGTGCCAATCGCAAATTTTATTCTAATTCTATACATTGCATTTGCAGAATGGCCGGCTCTGAAACAAAAAAATACCCAATGAAACCATTAAGAGATTATAAGACCGCTATTATCGTAGGATTAGGAGTTGGGATTATCGTCGCGGTATTAAAAATCGCCGTGATGGAAGTATTTCATATAAGTCAATCTTCCAAGTGGTTCCCCTTTGTCAACGGAATCATCTTAGGTTCAGTAATTGCAATAATCCTGACTTACCTAAACAGAGTTGGTAAAGATAAATAACTTTTGGGAAAGGATACCACAGCAACAATGCGGAAATCTTATGAAGCGCATGAGAACGAATATAAAAGGATGAAATCCAAAGGGATTAAATCCTGGGAACGAAGAAATTATCCTTGGTCGATATTCCCTCCTGATAGACATTTTATAGAAAATGTTTTTATGCTGAAATGGGCTCCGAAGAAAACCCGCGCAATAGAACTCGGCTGCGGAACGGGAACAATCAGCAGATGGCTTGCAAAAAAAGGGTTTACCGTTACAGGCATAGATATCAGTAAAACTGCGATACAAATGGCAAAAGCCCAATCCAAAACATTTAAAATAAAATACATAAACAAAGATTTTTGTTCTACAAATGTAAAATCTTTGGGCAAATACAACCTTTGTATAGACGGACATTTTATGCATTGCATCACCGACAAAAAAGACAGAAAGATAGCTTTGAATAAAATCCGTCAAATTCTTAACCCGAGCGGAATTTTAGTATTTATGAGTATGTGCTCCCCTATCAGCCGTAAGAACCTTCTAAAAACATATAGCAGTCAGAGAATTTTGGGCAATATAATTTATATCGATGCAAAAATTTACGGTAAATTTGAAGGTTCAAGAGTCATAGGAGGAAAAGAATATATTCCTATGCGGTATATAGCGCATTGGAAATCTCTTTTATCCGAACTAAGACAAGCAGGTTTTTCCCCTATGATTACCGAATATTTCAAATACGACAAAAATAACCCCGAAGAACCAACAGGACTTTTAAATGTAGCGGCAATAAGAAAGTAACATATGAAAATAAAAGAATCTAATCGGGAAATGGAAAAAATCATTAATAAGGCAGTAGTGTTAGCCACTATAATTGCTACCATATTAGGTGTAATTTTTGGCTCTACATACAGCCTTTTAGCCCGGGCTTTTTCCAGGAATTACCACCCCTACCCTCACTTCTTTATGCTTGTTATACTTTACGCAATTACAGGAGGAATCTTGTTTGGGATAGTTTCTTTAGTTATGGGAATTACCTGCAGAATCACGAGAAAATACGACAAAAGAGTCCGGATTCTATCTGCCATAATAACAGCTATTATTTTAATAGTTTTAATTTACATATTTTTCATTTCGCCAACAAAAATGTTTTCCTCTATAGTTTATATCTTTAAAGGGATTAAGTATGGAATATGACGTAAATTGAGAAAGGAGATGAACATGACCAGAATTAGATACTTTGTACTTGCTGCCATGGTGCTGCTGAGCACACATGTGCTGGCAATGGATGATGATAGTCCAAGCAACTATATATTTGGAAAAGTCATGTCAACCTACAAGTCCATGCAAACCTATAAAGCACAGGGAACTGTTTTGTCGGATATCGACACTGGTGCAATAAAAATGAACATAAAGACTTCATTTTCGATAATTCTACAGAAACCGAATCTCTACCTCATTTCCTGGACTCAGGAAAATATGCCGATGCCAGGCATGAGTCAGTCCGGAGCTGTATGGAGCGATGGTACCCAGCCATACCTCTATATGGGAGTGATGAAGGCATATTCGAAAATGAGCAGTGACGAAATTGCATTGAGCAGCGCGACAGGAATCTCCAGTGGTGCCGCTTTAACGATACCTTCACTTTTCCTATCCGTATTCGGGCAGAGTGATCCATTCTCAAGACTAAAAGACCCGATAATCGAAAAAACCGAGAAAGTTGGAGAAGAAGACTGCTACGTTATCAGTGGAGCATCAACAATATCAAAGAAGGAAACATTTTGGATTTCAAAGGAGAAGTATCTCATCTTGAAATACTCTCGTTCTCTTGAACTTCCTGCAGAGAGAATGGAAATGCCTGAAATGACTGATGAACAGCTTACAGAAACGCTCAAGGGGGCAGGGCAGGAAGTCACAGAAGAGAACAAGCAAAAAATGAGAGAGATGACGAATAAAACAAGAGAAATCCTAAAGACAATTAAAGGTTCTTTTACTGAGACCCACATGGAAATCTCATCTCCTAAAATGAGTAAGAAAGATTTTCAGTTTGCATTGCCGGAAGGTACAGTTCTCAAAGATGCTCTGTTTTGATATTTGACTTATTCGCTGGTGTTAAAGATAATCCACCTAAGCAGTTTAATATATTTGAACACTGGAGGTTAAGTTATGGTACTTACAGTTGTTCTGTTGGTTTTGGGAAGCATTATCCTCACATTAGTTCTTACCAAATACTACTGCAGAAAGTCATCCAGAGACATCACAAAAATAGTCAAAGATTTAGCGCTTTATCAGGGAATTACGCCCGAGAAAGCAGCAGCTAAACTCCTGTTGGAACTTATCTACGATTTGGAAAAAGATAAAATCTACTGGCGGGAGTTTATTGTATTTGCACAAGCAATGATACGAGCCGGACATATAGCAAACGAAACCATAGAACACATTTCTTTATTAGAGTCCCAGCGAACCGTATCCGCCAGACAATCACCCCGCGAAACTCAAACTGTTCGTAAAATGGAAATCTCCAAACTTAGGCAGAGTTTGGAAGAACAATTAAAGCAGCAATTGTAAAATAATCTGGAGAGATAATTATTAAAAGGAGATGAAATTATGACAAAACCTGCGAAGCAATTGCTGTTCTGGACACCCAGGATTCTGTGTATTCTGTTTGCCGCGTTCATCAGCATATTTGCCCTCGATGTATTTGGTCACTATGGGTTCTGGGGGACAACTGTAGCTCTACTGATGCATCTAATCCCAACGTGGATCATCCTTGCCCTGCTAATAATATGCTGGCGGCGCTGGGAATGGGTTATAGGTATTATATTTATTGGACTTGGTGTATTGTACATCGTCATGTTCTGTAGCCGATTGGGTGGGCATTTAACCCGGACATTGCCGATTGGCTGTCCTCCTATCCTGATTGGTGTTTTATTCTTGATAAATTGGCTATACAGAAAAGAACTCCGAGCCCGTTCTTAAAGAATTAACAGTCAGAAGTTTGACATATTCGCTGGCGAGGAAGATAATTTAGAAAAAGAGGGTTAATTAATGAAAAAAAGAATCTTTCCATGGTTGTTTTTGGTGCTATTTGTTGTAATTTTGATGTTATGTGAGCATTTTATATTCCGCACAAATATTGCAAAAGGTTGGTTTTGGATCGTGATTGGTGTATTTTTTCTTTTAGTGAATGGTTTTAATTATTTTTGCCGGAAGCTTGACTTGTATTTGGCTATTTTTTTGGGGCTTATATTGGGTGTATTTTCTATTGTCCAAGGTTTAACGCAAATTTATTTTCCTGCTAAATACCCATCAAACATAGCTTTTTTAATTGAGTTCGTAGTAATTTTTATTTGGTTTATTTTTGCAATTCGGCATATAAAAAAGAGTTAAGTCTGGAAACTTGGAATCTCCAAACTCAGGCAGACCTTGATTGTGAATTAAGTTGAAGAACAACTAAAGCAGCATTTGAAAAAAAGAGGTAAAGACTATTATTTTGAAAATTAGATCTTGTTGGATTAGGGGGTCTACATATGAATGGAAATAAGATATCGCCCGAAAAAATAACCAAACCAATCCAGTTGTTAGCAGCGTGGCTAATTGGCTTGATTCTCATAGACGGTTCTTTCCTATTCTCAGCACAAAAGATATCCGATCCCACCTGGGCTTCCGGCGCACTGGTAATATCAGCCATCATAAATGTTCCAATTTTCTTATTCGCAATTTTTTTACTGCAAACCAAGTTCAGACCTGAAATGCAAGAGGACTCTTATTACTCAAAATATCTTAAAAGACGTTATTCTGGTAGCAGTATTTCCTTCACAAAAACCAATGTAGATAACCGAATTGATGATGTGGCGCGTAACATTGCAAAACAACTTGGTTATGCTACGGAAGATAAATTCAAACCAATTCAAACAACTCTCCAGCAATTCGCACTTGAACAAACTGTTGAACGCTTTGGGTGGAGAAGAACGTTAAGTGAACTTTATTTCAGACCAGAGTTTTGGTCAGCTACCGTCAATAAATGGAAAGGCAGAGGATTGGAAGATGATGTACAGGAACTTATTCAGGGTGGTCTTTTGTCAATTCAGGGTAGCGATTACTTCACTTGCAAACTAACTGAGCTCGGTAAAAAAATCGCCCAGCTTGCCGAAAAGAAGAAGACAATGTTCAAGTTTAAGGATGAAGCTCTCTGGAACAAAGAACATGCTGAAGTTAATTCAACATAACATGTAGCAACTGGCTACACTTGTGCATGTGTATCTAACTAGCTCCAAGTTAGATTCCAAACATAAAATGAAGTGAAACGGAATCAAACCTTGCAAGATAATATTTAATTACGTCTCTTTCCTTATCTTCTCTAACCTGTCGAACTCTTGTCTTATCTGTTCGGCGCTGGGAGTATCGGGGGCGTATTTTAGGATTTGACGGTAGATGCTGACTGTCTTGGGCCAGTTGCCTGACAAGCTTTGGGCTCGTGCTTCAATGTACAATTCCTCCGCTAACTTTCCCTTCCTTTGGTCAACAAGAGCTTTGTAGGGACTTTCCGGGAATTCTTTGGAGAATTTATCTAATTTTTCAAGACCTGTTGGAAGTAAATCGCCGGAGACGACTGCTGCACCTTTAGTATGTACTGGGACCTCTAACGGTTCAAGCCCCTTCACTTGAGGAATAGTTTCTTTAAGCCATGCGTTTACTTTATCTTTAACTTCCGTTGGGAAATCCATATTCAGTAATCTTCCTAAAAGAACTATATCTGTTGCCTTGTCTATTACAGGAACAATTTCTTCTTTTGCTTTACTGCTCCACTCATCGTTTTTAGAATCTTTTGCCAGAGTTATAAACTCGTTTAAGCCCTTATCGTAATCACCTGATGAAACATATTTCTGTGCGAGGAAGTATCGCGCCTTGGGAACTAAAGGGCTTTCGGGAAAGAATACGATGAAATTGGAATAATAGTCCAATTTCATATCTGTCCCGATATGTTCTTCATACCATTTGTAAACTTCGTCTCGTTCTTGTGTCAGCGATTCAAGTTTAGCCGTAACTTCTTTTTTTAGCGGTGTATCCGGGTGCTCTTTCAACAGTTTCCCATAACCCTTAATCAAGGAATCCCAGTTTATGAGGAATTTAGTTTTCTTTCTTTCCAGCTCTTCCTTATTTCTGACAAGCTCATATAAAGCTTTATCACTCTGGCTGCCTTGGGGACATATAAAGTAAGCATTCCTGTAAAGCATAAGCGGGAGAATTTTTTCTTTCTTGTTTTGATAGTAACCCGCTTCTTTTACAAGTTTGGATTGTATGAAGTTGCCCGACTCTCTAATTTCTTCTTCAATAAATTCATTTTTGGGGAAAGTGATTGCCGATGTTCCCGCTTCTTCGATTCTTTCAAGGATATAAGGATGGGTCATTAACAAGCTTGAGAATAAGTCGGGGCGTTTTTCTTTCATAATATCTATTTTATCTAAAGCGGTCTTTGCTCCGCCTACATCATAACCTGCTTTTGCTGTATAGATTTTTCCCCAGTAATCGGCTTCCTTTTCAAATTCACGCGAATAACCGCTTGTTATCATTGCGCCTGAAAGCGAATATGCCAAAGAGCGGGCAGCAGATTCTGCCTGGATTTCGTTTACATCTTTAGAGGCAGATGTATTACTCATTGCAAAAATTTCCACTCCTATCATTATTGCAGAGAGTAAGTTCTGAGTATTTTGTATTTTGAATATATGGTCGCATTCGTTATGGGCAATTTCGTGGGCGAGGACAAAGGCAAGTTCCGAATCATTTAAACCAAGGTCAAGAAGCCCTGTTGTTGCATATACAAACCCGCCGGGCAAAGCAAAAGCGTTAGCATCTTCTATTTTTATAACACTAAAGCTGTAAGGATATTTCAAGTCCTTAATCTGGCTTACAATACGCAAACCTATAGCATTAACTCTTAGGAATTCCTTTTCATCTTTGGAAACAGGATATTCTTCTTCCACTTTTTGCGCTATCATTAACCCTGCTTTGAAACGCCTGTCTTCATCTGTAGTTCTTGAGAAACAGCAGGTGGAAGCAAAAAGGATAAGGAATAATATGATAAATAGTTTGCGTATCATCAGGTATTATCTTATCAGAGAACTGCGTGTAATCCAACCTATAGAATGTGGTAAAATTAATAAAATGTGGGGCAAAAGAATATTCCTAATTCTCATAATCTTATTCGTTGCATTAACTCAAGTTCCAGCAGACGAGTTTTTTCCCAAAGAGAACTGGAAAGACCAGCCCAATCCATTAGCAAGTCCTAATGCTAAAGTAGGAGGAGAAATATCAACCTACTCCGGTCAATATCCCAAGAGTTTGAATGCTTATCTTGATAACAATTCTTTTACATATGATGTTTTTTCTTCTATGTATGATTCTCTTCTTACCTTGCATCCGATTACCGCCGAATATGAGCCGATGATAGCAGAGCGGTGGAGTATTTCAGAAGACAAAACAACATTTACATTCTGGCTCGATAAACGCGCAAGATGGAGTGACGGCAAACCTATTACCGCATATGATGTTCAGTGGACATTCCAAGCCATTATGGACCCCAAGAATTTAACCGGTTCTTATAAAGTAGCATTGGAAAAATTCTTTCCTCCAGAAGTGATAGATGAACAGACAATAAAATTCAAAACAAAAGAAGTTCATTGGAGAAACCTGTTGGCACTGGGCGGACTTAATATCCTGCCCAAGCACGTTTTCGAAAAACAGGATTTCAATAAGATAAATTTTGAATTTCCGGTTGTATCCGGCCCGTATAAACTTGGGGAAATCAATGAAGGGCTTTTTATCAAGGTGCAACGCAGAAACGACTGGTGGCTTAGTTCTGCCAAGCGTTTTCAGAATACAGGTAATTTCCAAACGATTATCTATAAATTCTTTGAAGAACGGGAAAATGCGTTTGAAGCGTTTAAAAAAGGATTAATAGACATATATCCCGTTTATACGGCACGCCTTTGGGTAAATGAAACAAAAGGTGAAAAATTCGAAAAGAACTGGATTATAAAACAGAAAATTTATAACTATGAGCCGGCATCTTTTCAGGGTTTTGCAATGAATATGAGGCGTCCGCCGTTTGATGATATACGGGTACGAAAAGCTATGGCGTATTTGCTTGACAGGGAAGAGATGAACCGTACTCTTATGTATAACCAATATACTATGCAATGTTCCTACTTTGAAGACCTTTATTCGCCGGAAAATCCCTGTAAAAATCCTGTTTTTAATTTTGATAAGGAAAAAGCACGAGAGTTATTAAAAGAAGCCGGATGGAAAGTAAATCCCCAAACCGGGTTCCTCGAAAAAAACGGACAAAGATTTTCTTTTAAATTTCTCTTAAGTGATTCATCCACCGAAAAATTTATCAGCATTTATGCAGAAGACCTGAAAGATGTTGGGATAGAACTCAAAATAGACAATAAGGACTGGACAGCTTGGATAAAGGACATGGATGAATTCAATTTTGATATGACCTGGTCAGCTTGGAGTTCTGTAATATTCAAAGACCCTGAAAGCATGTGGGCATCTAAAGAAGCAGAAAGAAATAGCGGAAATAATTATACGGGTTTTAAAGACCCGAATGTCGACGCTCTTATCGAAAAACAAAAAACGATTTTTGAAGTAGACCAGAGGAATGCAATTTGCCGTGAAGTTGATGCTATTGTAACTTCACAATGTCCGTATATCTTACTCTGGAGGATAAATTATGTTCGTCTGCTTTACTGGAATAAATTCGGCACTCCGTCGACGGTGCTTTCCAAATATGCTAATGAAAGCTCTGTTTTCGGTTACTGGTGGTATGACAAGGACTCGGCTGAAGACTTAACCAGTGCTATGGAAAAAGGCGAATATCTGCCTGGACGAAAAGCTTCTGTTTTCTTCGACGAAGAATTCAAGGAATAAAAGTTTTTTAGTAATGAAGTGATAAAATAAACGCGAAGAACGATAAAGTTATGTTGATTTTTTATTTGAATCGCGATTCAGGAAAATATTAGATGAGAAAACAATTATATTGGCTGATTATACTTTTTTTTGTGTCTGGATGCGCAAGTGTACGCCATGCAGTCCCACCAGATTTATTAAACAGCGTTCGGATTTATGGTATGCATGATATCAGGGCGTTCAGTGGCAATCCCAGTGATTCTTTCAAGAAAGATTTTATTAAATTGTTGGAACAAGAAGAAAAAGGAAGTTCTTCTTTTCTTAGTTTCAAAACCAATCGGACTTATTACCTACTTGCTATTTCAGGAGGAAGCAATAATGGTGCTTATGGTGCGGGATTACTTAACGGATGGTCGCAGTCTGGAACGCGTCCAGTTTTTAAGGTTGTTACCGGAATAAGTACCGGAGCGATAACTGCACCATTTGCCTTTTTGGGAAGTGAGTATGATGATAAATTAAAGGAACTCTACACAAAGTATTCAACGAAGGATATTGTGCGAATACATCCATCTAATAATTCCTTCGCCAGCAGTAAACCATTAGAGCGTCTTATTGAGCGGTACTTTGATGCGGAATTGCTAAAAGAGATAGCCATTGAATATAACAAAGGTCGTAGGCTTTATGTGGGAACTACTAATCTGGATGCGCAACGGCTTGTTATTTGGGATATGGGTAAAATTGCTTCCATAGGCGATGATAATGCCTTAAAGTTGTTTCGCAAAGTCATATTGGCATCAGCATCCGTTCCAATTGCATTTCCACCAGTTTATTTAAATGTAGAGGCTAATGATAAAAAGTACGATGAGATGCATGTTGATGGCGGAGTAGTGAAGCAAGTGTTTTTTCTTTATGATGTTGTCCAGGGTGTTGAGAAAGCTGCCAAAGAAAAAGGAGTAGATATTTCCAAGATACAATACAAAATTTATATTATTAGAAATGGTTATATAGATGCTGTTTGGGAAGAGGTTCCGGATAAACTCCTTTCTATTGCTGACCGCACTGTTGATACAATGATTAAGTCTCAAAGTGGTGGTGACATTTACCAATTATATAATTTTACAAAATTAGGCAGAGGTGATTTTAATCTTGCCTATATCCCGGCAACGCATGTATCTAAAGCAAAAGAACTTTTTGACCCTATTGAAATGCAGGCACTTTTTAATTTGGGTTTTGAAGAGGCCTTGAGAGGATACGATTGGAAGAAGGTTCCTCCAGGACTTGAAGAAGACGCCAAATAAATTCCATCTGTTAAATCTTATCAGTTTACTCATCGTTTTATTTTAATTTAGACCATCACCAGTTTATGTTAAAATACTTCCAGTATTTCTATGGAAAGAACGGAATATTTTATACGGCGTATTTTATTAATAGTGCCGACGTTTATCGGGATAACTATCGTTTGTTTTGGTATTCTCCAATTCGTTCCCGGAGGTCCGGTAGAACAGAAGATAATGCAGATGAGAGCATCTGCAAGCGGTGAAGCGGAAAGAGGCTCATCCGCAACTACGGCTATAACGCCGGAATACCGCAAACAGTTAGAAATCCATTTCGGCTTCGATAAGCCGTTCTACAAACGGTATCTGAAATGGCTGATTACCGACCGGATTGGACTACGGATGGAGTCCTACAAGTTCCCCAACAAAACCGCCTGGCAGCTTATACGCGAAAGATTACCTGTTTCTCTGATTTTTGGAATCACCGGATTTTTATTAAGTTATCTTATATGTATTCCCCTCGGGATTGCTAAAGCACTACGGCACGGAAGCAAATTCGACCTCACCTCAAGTGTAATCGTATTCATCGGCTATGCTATCCCTTCGTTTGCCTTCGGTATGATTTTGAAAATGGTTTTATGCGGAACAGTGGAAGGTTTATGGGACATTTTCCCAGGCACAGGATTCCAATCGTATAATTTTGCACTACTCTCACTCTCAGCAAAAACGAAAGATATTTTTATGCATATGTTTCTGCCTGTGCTCTGTTACGTAATAGGCAACTTCGCAGTTTTAACTCTTTTGATGAAAAATTCTCTTATGGAACAGATAGGAAAAGATTACATACGCACTGTCCTTGCAAAAGGAGGCAGTTCCAGAAGAGCTGTCTGGGGACATGCACTTAGAAACTCTCTTATACCTATTGCTACGGGCTTCGGCGGTATTCTAATGGTTATGTTTGCCGGGTCCGTAATAATCGAAAACATATTTGAAATCCCAGGCATGGGACGTCTAAGCTTGG
Source organism: uncultured bacterium (assembly GCA_903821905.1). Classification (GTDB taxonomy): domain Bacteria; phylum CAIJMQ01; class CAIJMQ01; order CAIJMQ01; family CAIJMQ01; genus CAIJMQ01. Next base: position 41,986 of record CAIJMQ010000001.1, on the reverse strand, counting down.
AAGCCATAATGGGACGGGACTATGCTGTATTTATGGCAATACTTTCTCTTACATCCATACTGACACTTTTAGGCAATATTCTTTCCGATTTCTGTTATGTATTAATTGACCCGAGGATTAATTTCCAAAAATGAGGAGATTGATAGAAACAATGTTTAAAAAGATATCCAGAAAAGAAACACTCTTTATAATATTCGCCGGTTTGTGTGGCTGGATAGTAAGCGGCTGGTGGAATTCACAGATTGTTGCGTTAAGATGGTCACGTACTACAAGATATGAAACATTCACTTTTTTTATCTCTCAGTATAATCTTCTAATTCCAATAATCATGGCAATTTTCTTGGGTTGGTTTTTTAGTTTGTTTTTTGATAAAAGGCGATGGCAAATTGGAATATTCTGCGGAGTAATATTTATTATTACTTCCTTAATATATCCTCATTTTTTAGGAATACGATAAATAAATGAATACAAGCACAATAACACAAAAAAGAATTACACGGTTCAAAGCTAAAAAACGGGCATATTGGTCATTATTGTTACTTATTGCTCTTTATATATTGAGCCTTGCTTCTGAATTAATCTGTAATGATAAACCGCTATATATCCGCTATAACGCCAAGTCCTATTTCCCTATTTTAAAGTATTATCCTGAAGATGCCTTTTTACATAACGGGAAACAAACACGACCTAATTACAAGAAGGTAAACAACATGAAAGTTTTCAAAACTCGTAGGGAAAATTTCATGGTTTTTCCGTTTATACCATATGGTCCGAACGAAAACATAGATGCTGAATCATTACGCTCAGAAGAGAAGGTCATATTGACAATGACACCTATTCCCAGGGTCGGGAATATCAATATCCGCCCTGATTTCAGCATAGCTCAATCAACATCATCCGGTTTCTTTTTTAATACGCAAGATGATTCTGTTGATGGTCTAACATTAACCGATTATTGGAACATAGAGCCCCAATTAGAAGATGCAATAAAAGAACGGTTTCTTAATAAAGAGTCTACATCTTTATCAGTTATCTTGACCAGTAAAATAAATCCTGAACTCAAAGCGGAAGTTTCGCTGTCAAAATTCTCTGAGCGAGATAGCCCGCCCGATACAGTTCGTATAAGTTTCCAAGAAACTTTCAGGGGAACTTTTAAACCTGAAACTGTTGTTTTTAATAGGGATTTAAAAACAGTCGGACAGATTTCCATATTATGGAAAGAAATTGGAAAGGATGAGGATAATCTTTTACTTGGTGTAGTAATTGAACGTTTCAGTGAATATGTAGAACCTTTTACGTTGACTATCAAAAACATAACCTACAAAATAAATGTTGATAAAAATGATATCAGCTGGCCTTATTCTCCTGTCCGCGGACATTGGCTGGGGATTGACAGCACAGGACGTGACGTGTTGGCGCGTATAATTTACGGACTGCGTATTTCTATGACATTTGGATTTCTTTTGGTTGCCGCATCAATGGTTCTGGGTACTTTTATAGGAGCTATCCAAGGATACTATGGAGGTATGTTGGATATTACAGGACAACGTTTGATTGAAATCTGGAGCGCTCTTCCTTTCCTTTATGTAATGATATTAGTGGGGTCAATTTATGGAAGAAGTTTTGCTTTACTGCTTTTCTGTTACGGAATTTTTAACTGGATAGGCATCTCGTATTATATGCGTGCCGAATTCCTGCGTTTGCGCAAACAACCTTTTGTAGATTCGGCAAAATGTATAGGATTATCTCCTTTGAAAATTATTCTGCGGCATATTATGCCCAATGCTCTTACGCCTATCATTACTTTTTTCCCTTTTTATCTTGTTGGCGCAATAGGGTCATTGGCAGCATTGGACTTTCTCGGATTCGGGCTGCCACCACCTACCCCAAGCTGGGGTGAACTTTTACATCAGGCACAGCAGTTCCGCTGGGCATGGTGGCTGATACTGTATCCTTCATTGGTTTTGTTTGTAGTTATGATGCTGGGGATTTTTGTAGGAGAAGGTGTTCGCGATGCTTTTGACCCACACCCTTACAGCAAGATGGAATAAATATGGAAAATTTATTGAATATTAAAGATTTGTCGGTTTCTTTTAAGACAGATGAAGGAATCGTGCGTGCGGTTGACAGCGTATCTCTTACAATCAATAAAGGTGAAGTATTGGGATTAGTTGGTGAATCCGGCTGCGGGAAATCGGTAACTTCAATGAGTATTTTACGATTGGTATCATCACCACCTGGCAGTATAGATTCGGGAGAAATAACATTTGATAATAAGAATTTGTTATCGCTTCCCATTGAGGAACTGCGCAAAATCAGAGGAAAATCTATCAGCATGATTTTCCAGGAACCTATGACAGCTTTATCACCACTGCATTGCATAGGCAACCAGTTGGTTGAAACACTGCAATTTCATACAAATATCAATACAAAAAAAGCGTGGCAGGTAGGAGAAGAATGGCTTCATAAAACAGGGATTAGCGACCCTGTAAAAAATATGTATGCATATCCGTTCCAACTATCTGGCGGTATGTGTCAGCGGGTTATGATTGCTATGGCTCTTATGCTTGACCCGAAACTGATTATTGCCGACGAACCCACAACTGCTCTTGACGTTACGATTCAAGCACAGGTTTTTGACCTTATGCGCGAAATGAAGAAGAAGGACACATCATTGCTATTAATAACACACAACATGGGTATTATCTGGGAAATGTGTGACCGTGTAGCTGTTATGTATGCTTCAGAAATCGTTGAAGTCGGGACAGTTATGGGGATTTTTAAGAAACCCCTACATCCATATACAGAAGCATTGTTAAATTCAATTCCTCTAATTTCTGTAAAACGAAATAAATTGGAATCTATACCCGGACAGGTTCCATCTCCTCTTAATTATCCTAAAGGGTGCAGATTCCAAGACAGATGCAAATATACTTTTGATAAATGTCGTAGGGAACATCCTCCTCTTTACAACATTGGCGGCAACCAAGCGAGATGTTTCTTGGCAGAAGACAGGAACAAATAAAAAATGGAAAACTTTAATAAGCCGATTCTTGATATTAATAATCTTAAGACTTATTTCCCAATCCGCCGGGGAATTTTATCCAGAACAGTCGGATATATACGTGCTGTAGACGGTGTAAATCTTGAGATCCATCAGGGAGAAACTTTAGGTTTAGTAGGTGAATCAGGTTGCGGAAAAACCACACTTGCCAGAACAATCGTAAGGCTGGACCAGGCAAAATCGGGCTCCATATTATTTGAAGGAAATGATATTTTAACCAAGGATGAAAAAAATATACGTTTATTAAGGAACAAAATACAAATAATATTCCAGGACCCTTTTTCTTCCCTAAATCCCAGAATGACTGTTATGGATATATTGACTGAAGGATTGATTGAACACCGTGTGATTCACCTTCGGCAAAAAAAAGAAGAAGCCCTGCAATTACTTAACAATGTAGCAATGGATGCGGATGCACTACACCGTTATCCTCACGAATTCTCGGGCGGACAGAGACAAAGAATCAGTATTGCGCGTGCAATTTCAACAAAACCGGGTTTGGTGATATGTGATGAAGCGGTAAGTGCCTTAGATGTTTCTATCCAGGCACAGGTTATCAATTTGCTTATAGAATTAAGAAATGAACATAAGTTATCTTATCTATTTATTTCGCACGATTTGAGTATTGTCAGTAACATAGCTGACAGGACAGCGGTAATGTATCTTGGAAAGATTGTGGAATATGCAGATACTTCAACTATAATAAATAAACCACTTCATCCTTACACAAAAGCATTGATATCGGCAATACCCCGCGCAGGAATACTGAAAGAAAAACGGACAATATTAAAAGGAGATGTTCCTTCTCCCTCAAATCCTCCCTCTGGCTGCAGATTTCATCCAAGATGTCCGATTGCAGAAAAGAGATGTTCGGAAGAAGAGCCGCAACTTGAAGAAAAGAATAAAAACCATTTCGTTGCATGCCATCTAATCCCCACTTCAAAAAACTCATATTAAATAGGAGAATAAAGAGGGGAAAATGTCATATGTGAAACTCAAAACCAGTGTTGCAGTTGTTTATTAAACTGGGGCAGTTATTTTGCTGTCACCTCAATCACGGTTGGCTTCCAGACAAACTGTTTTTGGTCTTTCTCCACAATCTCTGTGCGTCGCAGACAGGTAAGTGTGACCTTTGTGCCAGAAGCAATGCCTTCGATAAGTGAATTGAAATAGGAGTAATTTTTTACCTTGACGCTGTTAACATCAGTGATAACATCTAAAGGCTGGATACCAGCCTTGTCTGCAGGTCCGTCAATGGCAACAAGCGTGACTAAAACATTATCGATCCTTGTCTTTCCTAACGCCTCTGCCTGCGCAGGAGTAAGGTCCGCTGTGGATAATCCGAGTTTGTGAAACTTTAGGCTGAAGCCTTTTTGCGTGAGAACAGAAGCAACCGCACTCCCGAATTTGCGCGCAGAATCTTCATCTTTAAAGTAAAAGTCTTTTGAAGAGTCAGCGGCGGCTATTCTCATAAGCCACTGGCTATTATTGGCATTTGAGAGATAATACAGGAACATTTTCTGGATGTCATCCAAAGGCATCAAAATAGTGTAAGGACCATTCGCCGCAGTATTCCCCGTAGTACTCGTGCAGTAAGTTTTAACTCTGATACTTGCTGACTTCCAAGGTTCAACGGTGTAGTCTTTTTTAGTCTCCTTCGGTTTTTCAATAGATGGTTGGATATTTTCTACACTGAACACCACATTGGAATACCGGGAGTCAAAGAGGGAAATTTTGGTAGCGACTACGTTCTTGAATATGGTATCGACCTGTTCGACAGTAAGATTTACCTCCGGCTCATACCAGTACCACTGCGTTGGATTCAGGGTAGGCCAGATAGATTGTGAGACAGGTTGCGGTAAATCTGCGGCTGATATGCGTATGCTAATGAATAAAAGACAAAAACCAATTGCTATGATGTCAAATACACATTTCACGTTCTTCATTTGTACAACTCCTTTCTAGCAATTCTCAATCTTACAAATGCTCCTTCCCTAATATTCATTTTGTCTTAGTCTTCATTTCTTCCAAATAATATTGAATAGATACAGCTGCAACAGTGGCTTCACCGCAGGCAACATCTATCTGGCGGACTTCTTTTGAACGGATATCACCTATCGCATATATGCCGGGGACAGATGTCTCCATTCTTTCGTTCGTTTTGATATATCCTGTATTGTCCAATTTAACAACACCTTCTAAAAATTTGGAATTTGGTAAAAACCCTACATACATGAAGACACCTGCAACCTGAAGTTTTTTTTCTTCATTAGTTTCACGGTTCTTTACAGTAATGGAATCCACTATATTTTTACCGTTTATAGAAGTAATCTTGTGGTTTAGTAAAAATGTCGCTTTTTTATTTTTCTGGAGCCGTTCTTGCAATATTTTTGCAGCTTTCATGTAAGGTAAAAACTCTACAAATGTTACACTTTTTACAAACTTTAGCAATGCTTCACCTTCTTGTAATCCTGAATTACCACAACCTACTACAACAACATCTTTATCTTTGAAAAAAGGACCGTCACAAATCACACAATACGAAACCCCTCTACCAAGAAGTTCCTTTTCACCCGGTATTCCCAAACTTTTGGGTATACTTCCGGATGCCACTATTAATGAATGAGTATTATATTCTTCTTTATTTGTCTGGACTTTTATTTTTCCATTTTCTTGTTTAATACTCTTAACTCCTTCTAGTTCTTTAACCTCTGTTCCGAATTCTTCGGCTTGTTTTTTAAACTTGAGCAATAAGTCTTTGCCTTTAATGCCATCTGGAAACCCAGGATAGTTCTCAATAGAATCTGCAGTAGCAACAAGACCTCCACAGATTGCTTTTTCCAAGAGAAGAGTTTTTAATCTATCTCTGGAGGTATATATTCCGGCAGTCAAACCTGCCGGCCCTCCGCCTATAATAATGACATCATATGTATTCTTAACCATGTGAAATGACTTTCTATTATTATTTAATAATCGAGTCTATTTTTCCTTTAATATCAGATTCAAAACTCGGCATAACTCCAACAACTTGGTCTACAACTTTTCCATTTTCGAATAGAATTATGGTGGGTATGCTCATAACCGAATATTTCGTAGCTGTCTGCCCGCCGTCATCAACACTCAGTTTGCATACTTTTACCTTACCATCATATTCTCCGGCTAATTTTTCTATGATAGGACCGGCAGTCCGACAAGCTCCACACCACGGAGCCCAAAAATCCACCAATACAGGAATTTCGGAGTTAATCACTTCTACCTCAAAGTTCGTATCATTCACTTCAATTGATTTTCCTTTTGCCATTTTAAATCCCTCCTTTCTTAAAAAGTTCTTAGCCAATTGAATATAATCAATATTTGGTCTTTAACTAATAAAATAATCTCAATTACGGAAACCCTTGGCCAACCGAATACAATCAGGATTCCAATTACTATAAGCAGTAATCCGCTTATTATAGTAATTATTTTGAGATACTTCTTTATTTTATCAAATACATTAAAAAACACATTTAATGCTAAACCTGTCAAAACAAAAGGAATACCTAAACCGAGAGAATAAGCGCTCAAAAGCACTATGCCTTTAACTAATGTTTTTTCTGCTCCGGCTAAAGCGAAAATTGCTGCCAATGCAGGACCTATACACGGTGTCCAGCCAAGGGCAAAAACCAATCCAACTATAAAAGAACCGAACATATTGACAGGTTTATTTCTCAGATGTATTTTTTTCTCATATTCAAGACTTTTAATATTAAAAACTCCTGCAACATGTAATCCCAAGACAATAACTATACAACCGCCAATTATTCCGATTACTTTCTCATATGTAAAAAGAAAACCACCTAAAACAGAAACCATTGCCCCTAAAGAAACAAACACAAAAGAGAATCCTAAGACAAAGAGAACTGTCTGTAAAAATATTCTCTTAAGATTTTGAGTTTTTCTGTCTCGGGTTTCGCTTTCTCGAAGTTCATCAAGAGAAAGACCGGTGATAAAACATATATAGCTTGGAATCAACGGCAATACGCAGGGTGCAAAAAATGACAAAAGTCCGGCTCCGAAAGCAATAAAAAGAGATATTTCCTGCATATGATAAGTTACTTATCTTTATTGTTAAGGAGTTTTTTAATTTCTTCCTCAAACTTACTCTTAGTAGTATAACCAATATGTTTTTCCAAAATATTACCTTGACGATCAATGATAAAAGTCATTGGAATACCTCGTACCTCACGATATTTATTTGCAATTTCCCGATTAACCAAAACCAATGTATATTCCATATGCATTGATCCAGCATAACTTTTAGCTATAGATTCACGGTCTAAACAAACCCCTACAACCTCTAATCCTTCACTGTTATATTGCTTATAAAGTTCTACAAGAATTGGTATCTGCATTTTACATATACCACACCCTACAGCCCAAAAATTAAGGAGAATCACTTTACCTTGCAAAGATGAGAGTTTGAATTCCCCCCCACCTATTTTAACTGTTGTAAAATCGGATGCACTTCCAAATGATTCCGGTCTCTTTAACAACGGAGGAATATTTTCCTGGTTTTCACTGGTTGTATTGGAAGGTTCTCCTCCAGAACATCCGGCAATAAGACCAACAATCAAGAAAATAAAGATAGATTTTTTTACCATATCGAAATACTTTAACATATCTCACCACTTTGTAAATCTTTTGAATGATTATTTATTATTTTTAAAACTTCATTGTGTATAAGTCCGTTTGAAGCTATGTAATCCGTATTGTTTATATCCCAATGCTTACCTTTGTGGTTGGTAAATTTTCCGCCCGCTTCTTCTATTAGTAAAGCCCCTGCTGCGAAATCCCATACCTTGTCCGTGTATTCTATTTCTAAATCGGCTTTACCTTCAGCAATATAAGAAAGACTTCTCGCTGTAGAACCGAACATTCTCATAATAATAAAAACTTTGTTCTTAAGTTTTTTTAGATGCTGAAGCATAACCTCAGTCTGCTCATTTATTACATTACTATCATAAATAAGAGTAGTTTCTCTAAGGGTTTTATTGGACACATATATTTTTTTGCCATTCAGATATGAACCTTCCCCTTTGGAAGCAAAATAAAGTTCTTCTGTAAACGGCATATATATAATCCCCATTACAATTTCCTTATTGAAGGCAAGTGCAATTGAAATACCTACTATGTTTACACCGCGGATATAATTGTGTGTTCCGTCCAGCGGGTCAATTATCCATTTATAATGAGCCCCTTTTACAGGATATGCGTTTTCCTCTGAAAGTATCTCGTCACCCGAGAATTTTCTTCGGATTATATTTACAATTTGTTTTTCCATCTTCAAATCAACATCTGTAACCAGAGTACCATCCGCTTTTTTGCTGATTTTGTGGATTTTATTAAAATTTTCAATAAGGATCTTGCCTGCTTTTCTTGCTGCTTCTATTCCCGACTTATCTCTTCCTTTTAAGAAACGGCGCATATTTTTCTCCTTATCTTTTCATAAGATTGACTCGCATTAAATGAACTTCTCACTAATGATCCGGATTCTACACATTTAAAACCTAGTGATTCTCCTAATTTTTTAAAGAAAGAAAATCCTTCCATACTATAAAATTTCTTTACTAAAGCATGCTTCGCACTTGGAGCAAGATATTGCCCTATCGTTATTATATCGCAATCTGTATTTTTTATATCTTTAATGGTCCGGATTATTTCTTCCTGTGTTTCGCCCAACCCTACCATTATCCCTGATTTTGTTATGATATCCGGGTCATATTTTTTAAGATTTTTAAGCAAATCTATCGACCTTTCGTAATCTCCATGTGGCCTCATTTGAGGAAAAAGTTCTCTTGCAACTTCAATATTATGACCTATTACTGCGGGATTTGCACCTATAACTACCTTCAAAGCATTCTCATTACCATTTAAATCTGAGATCAATAATTCAACTTTACACTCAGGATTCCTATTTTTTATTTCTCTGACTGTTTCAGCAAAAACACTTGCACCACCATCTTTCAAATCATCCCTTGTTACACATGTAATAACTACATAATCTAGTGCAAGTTCCTTAATCACACCTGCAATTTTCTTTGGCTCATTTTCATCCAAAGGTAAAGGACTTCCCGTTTTAACATTGCAGTAAGAACAATTCCTCGTACAGATATCTCCGAGAATCATAAATGTTAAAGTGCCCTTTGAAAAACAATTAAATATATTCGGACAATCTGCCTCCTGGCATACCGTGTTCAAGCTTTTTTCTCGTATCATATCCAGCATGTTTTCATATCCTCTCATATCAGAAGACAACCTTACTTTGGGCAGTTTATTTTTTATTAAAGTTTTCATTATTGTCAGCTTCCTCTAACAACACATTTCTTTACATAGACAGATACTATCCTCTGTATTCTATATAAAATTTCTATGTGATAAGGTTTAATATCCTTAAATTTCGGGTCTAATATTTCCCCCTGGGTAGAAAAATTTTGAAGAGCGTACTTCTTTGCTCCTTTGATAAATTTAGCTATCTGTTCTATATCTTTCTCTTCGTGCAAAGTCGGAACAACTGTAGTTCTGAATTCATAATCTATACCGGAATCCATTATTAATTTTATACTGTCTTTAACATTCTCCAAAACTTTGGGATTATTTACACCAACCACTTTTGAATATGATGCTAAATCCAAAGGCGCTTTTATATCCAAAGCTACATAATCCACTAATTTCTTCTCGATTATATCCTGAAGTAAAACAGGGAATCCCCCATTTGTATCTAGTTTAATCAACATATTGAGTTTACGGATTTCTCTAATGAATTCAGGCAAATCTTTATACATGCAGGGTTCCCCACCGGTTATACATACCCCATCGACCCATCCTTTATTGTTCTTTAGATATTCTCCAATTACTTCCAGAGGAATAGTTTCTAATTTCTCGGGAGTTAGGACAAGCTCAGCATTCTGACAAAACGGACAGCGGAAATTGCAGTTTGGCGTATAAAGGGTTGATACAATCTTCCCGTCCCAGTCAAGAAGTGAGTTCCGAATAAAACCTTTTATTGTTAATTTAGTAGATTCCCTCTGCATATTGAATTACTCCGATATTAATTATACAGAAAAAAGCTCCGCATATCATTTTGGGAGATTAAAAAAGAAAATCAACAAATTCGCGGCAACTGGGCAGAAGTTAGCATTTCTATTATTCGTGTACCACCAATTTTTGTTTTTGATATGACTTTTTGCTTTGGAGTTTTGATAACTTCACCTATGATCCGGCTATTCTTACCTAATGGGTGGTTACGCATAGCTTTCAATATCGTATCAGCATCTTTATTGGACACAATCGCAACAATTTTACCCTCATTTGCCATATACAAAGGATCGAATCCAAGAATCTCACAAATGGCTTTAACTTCTTCTTTTATTGGGACATCTTTTTCATTTATTGAAATCCCGAAATCCATTCCTCCAACTATTTCGTTTAATGTAGTAGCCAAACCACCTCTTGTAGGGTCGCGCATGAATTTTATGTTTTTTGAAGTTTTGAGCATTTGTGCAATAAGACCCGCCAAAGATGCGCAATCGCTTCTTGTTTTGCTTTGAAAATCGAAGTTACCTCTTGCAGACAAAATAGCTAAACCGTGTTCACCAATCGAACCGCTTACAATGACTTTGTCTCCTGCAACTATTGTTTTTTGGGAAAGATTAATGTCTTTACCTATGACACCTATACCAGAAGTATTGATAAAGAGCTTATCAGCACTGCCCTTTTCTACAACTTTAACATCACCAGTAACAATCTTCACATTCTCTTGTCTGGCAATTCTCGCCATAGAATCGGTTATTTTTTCTAAGATTTTATATTCCAAACCTTCTTCGATTATAAAAGCAGAGGATATGTATAAAGGTTTTGCACCTGTAACCGCCAAGTCATTTATCGTGCCGCATATTGCAAGTTTTCCTATATCTCCGCCCGGGAAAAAGAGAGGATTTACTACATAAGAATCTGTCGTAAAAGAGAGCTTTGAATTTTTAGGAAGAAATGACTTAATAACCGCAGAATCATTCAGCTCATTTAATATTTCGTTATTGAATTTTTTTCTGAAGACTTCTTCTATAAGCTGGTGCATTAACTTCCCGCCGTCACCGTGAGCAAGAAGAACCCGTCTTATATTTGTACTTGTACCTTTTTTATTACGCAATCTCTGCCTCCCTCTATTTGAATATCACTTTCTCCGCAATCCGGGCAGAAAAACACGGGCTGGAAATGGTCTTGATTGGCTGGCTTCAAATTCCCCTCATATCCGCATTTCTTACATTTTATCTTCGCTTTAACTGAATTTACCTTTATCTGTACATCTTTACCAATCTCTTTACTCTTAAGTATTTCTTTCACCCAGAACTTTAACTGTTCTTCTCCAAGCAAACTTAATTCCCCCACAGCAAGTTCTATACTTTTAATCTTTTTTGCTTTCTTTTCTTTGGCTACTTCTAAAGCTCGTTCAACTATCTGATTTGCTACTGAAAGTTCATGCATTTGATAATCTCTTTAACACCTTCTCCAGTTACACAATTCGTAAGAACAACCTTGGCTTTTTTGTTTATCTTTAACACATCTTCTTTTAGCTTAGCCGCAGAAACACCCATTTGAACCTGAAGGTCAATCTTATTGATTACAACAATATCTGCTTCTCTGAATATAAATGGATGTTTTACAACCATATAAGGGCCTTCTGTAACTGAAATGACAACTAATCTTTTATGAGCGCCTAGAGGAAATTCCGCAGGACATATAAGATTACCAACATTCTCTATAAACAATATATCAATTTCTTTCAGTTTAATGTTTTCTAAAGCTCTTTTTATAAGATTTGCATCCAGATGACATTCTTTGCCCGTATTAACCTGCAAAACTTGAGTGCTTCCTTCTCTTAGCCTTTCCGCATCTATTTCAGTAGTAAGGTCACCGGCAATTACACCAATTCTATGTCCAGCTTTAAGTCCTTTGATTAAATTCTTGATAAGAGATGTCTTGCCTGAGCCGATAGAACCCATAACATCTATCGCAATGATTTCATTTTCATCTAAGATTTTTCTATTATTATCAGCCAACTCTCTATTCTTAGAAAGTAGCGATTCTTCCAACTCAATATCAAACGTTTCGCCTTCTCTTGGCTGAATAATTTTCATAAGGTTAAAAAGGATAACAAGGGACGGTTCTATTTTGCTATTGTTTTAAAATAGAACCGTCCCTTGTTTTAATTATTTTCTTATTTCTCGATTCCTAACAATTCTACTTCAAATATTAGCACAGTATCCGGGCCGATTTGAGTACCAGCACCACGTTCGCCATATCCAAGCTCCGAAGGAACGAACAATTTATATTTCCCTCCTACTTTCATAAGCTGTAATCCTTCAGTCCAACCGGTAATTACACTATTCAATTGGAATGTAACCGGTTCACCGCGTGCATAAGAACTATCAAACTCTGTTCCGTCAATTAGAGTGCCACGGTAGTGCACTTTGACTTTATCATCTATCTTAGGAGTCGGACCATTTCCTTCTTTCAATATTACATACTGTAGACCACTTTTTGTAGTTTTAACTCCTGCTTTCTTCTTGTTTTCAGCAAGAAATGTTTCACCGTCCTTTTTATTTTTTGCAGCTATTTCTTCCATCTTTTTCATATTTTCCGCCTGTATTTCTTTAATAAACTCCTGTTTTATTTGTGTTGCCTCTTCCTCTGTAAGAATAGTCGTATCTCCGTTAAAACTATCCTTAATACCTTGGATGAAAATCTCGAAATCGATATCTCTGGGCACATCTTTTAAAAATTTCCCGATATCCATTCCTAATGTGTAACTCAATTTTTCGGAATCGGTATTCAACCCTTTCCCCTTATCTTGAGCAAATACCATCCCGCACGAAACTATACCTACTACTAAAGCTACTGCAAAAACTCGTTTTAACATAACCATCTCCTTTTGTTTGTATGTTACCTTTAATTTCAGTTGTTGAGAGCTAAATATATAAGATATAAAGAAAGAAGTCAAAGAAGAACTGTGACTTTACTCCCCATACTTATAATATGCTGCACAAGTACCTTCCGAAGAAACCATACACGCACCTATAGGATTTTCTGGAGTGCACATTTTCCCGAAGAGTTTACATTGCAGCGGGCTCTTTACTCCCCTTAAAACCTCACCGCATATACACTGTCTATTTTCTTTTGTAGGTTCTACCTTAACTTCTATATTCTTCACAGCATCAAAAGCCGAGAACTCTTTTCTTATCTTCAATCCGCTTTGGGAAATCATCCCTAAACCCCGCCAGTTGGAATTTTCTCGTTCAAACACTTCTCCCATAAGCACAACAGCTTTGGGATTTCCTTCTCTTTTCACCGAACGGGTGTATTGAACCTGGACACTTGCTTTTTCTCCCTCAACAATCTGCTTAACAAGCATGTAGACACCCTCAACTACATCAAGCGGCTCGAACCCCACAATAACACAGGGAATATTATATTTTTTAGGTATGAACTCATAAGGAATAGAGCCAATAATCGTGCTTACGTGACCGGGGCATATAAAGCCATCCACTTTTACTTCTTTATCTGCAAGAAGTGTTTCCATTGCCGGCGGGATAACTTTATGCCCTGACTGAACAAGGAAGTTTTTAATATTCCCTGCTTCGGCAGTTTTGATAGTTGCAGCAATAGTTGGAGAAGTCGTTTCAAACCCTACTCCGAGAAATATTATTTTCTTCTTCGGATTATCATTCGCAATCTTCAAAGCATCAATGGGCGAATAAATAACCCGAATATCTGCTCCCCTACTCTTTTCCTTCTCCAAAGAAGAAGTTGAGCCGGGAACTTTCATCATATCGCCAAAAGTAATCACAATAACATCGTTTTTTCGGCAGTAAGCAATCGCCCTGTCAAGATAATTATTGGGCGTTACACATACAGGACACCCCGGTCCCGAAAGCAGTTTAAGGTTTGGCGGAAAAAGTTTTCTTAACCCTGCACGTGAAATAGCTACCGTATGCGTTCCGCAAACCTCCATTAGTTTTATATCTTTCTTATAATCCGAAACCATCCCGCTTATCTTCGCAATAAGCTTCTTCGTCAGTTCCGGATTTCTAAACTCGTCAATGTATTTCATTTAGCTATTTCTTTTAAAATCTCAATCGTCTCTTCTGCTTCTTTATCATCTATCTTCTGTATAGCAAAACCTGCGTGGACTATTACATATTCCCCAACTCTAACACCATCAAGGAGTTCAAGATTAATATTCCTCTTCACTCCTCCAAGCTCAACAATTCCACTAGGGCCCTCTATTTTTACCACCTTCATTGGTATCGCTAAACACATAGTAATGCAATCTTATCAAATCTTTCTTTTTCTTGCATTTGCAGTTAGAATAAACCTATGCAACCTGAACTTATTGCCGATTATCAATGTCACACCGGTGAGAACCCACTGTGGCATCCGTTAGAACATCGTATTTATTGGACCGATATTCCTCGAGGCAAACTCTTTCGTTATGACCCTGCTACTGGAAATCACGAACAATGCTACAGCGGTATTCCGGTAGGCGGCTTCACCGTTCAAGCCGACGGCGCGCTTCTTTTGTTCATGGCGCACGGGGCAATTGCTAAATGGCATAACGGCAAACTTGATTACATTGTGAAGGAAATTCCCACCGAACGTAATAGCCGTTTTAATGATGTAATTGCAGATCCGGAGGGACGAGTATTCTGCGGGACAATTGGTACACTCGAGCACCGCGGTCGCCTCTATCGCCTTGACACAGACGGCTCTTTGCGTTCAATTCTTGAAGGTATAGGCATATCAAATGGTATGGCATTTACACCAGACCATAGACAAATGTACTATACCGATTCGCTTCTACGTACTATCTATATTTTCGATTACAATAAAAAAACAGGCACGCTGACTAATCAGCGTCTATGGCTACAGACACCCGAAAATGCAGGAACACCTGACGGTATGACAGTTGACTCACAAGGTTATATCTGGTCTGCACGGTGGGATGGTGGTGCACTATATCGTTATACGCACGATGGCAAAGAAAAAAGACGCATTGAATTTCCCGCAAAGAAAGTTTCAAGTGTTACATTCGGTGGTGATAATTTAGGCGATATATATGTTACGACTGCGCTCACAGAAAGCACCAAAGCCAAAGAAGGCACAGGTGCAGGAGCACTCTTCAGGTTAAGAATCGATGGGATATATGGATTGCCCGAATTTTTCTCACGTGTTAGAATCTAAAATCGGCAGAAAAAAGGAGAAATCATGAAAATATTCTTGACTGGTGGAACGGGTTTCATCGGTTCGTACGTAGCCATGGAACTCGTGAAACATGGACATCACGTAACCATCCTGGCCCGCAACCGTAACAAGGTGCCGGAACTTAACAAAATCAATGCGCTTGAAATTGTGCAGGGCAACATCACTGACCGAAAGCTGCTCGGGAAATTAGTCATTGGAAAAGATGCCTGTATCCTGGTCGCGCTGAATTACACCAAGAAAACCGGATGGGAAGTTCTTTTAGACGATACACTGCCGACTGTGTTTCTGTCCAACGCGGCGGCGCAGGCAAAAGTGAAACACTTTATCTACACCTCGTCCACGGCAGTGAATGACAGCCTTTACATGGGTCCACGGGACGAAGCCGAGAAAGACCTCAAAAGTGTTACCTCAACTACCAAACAACACCCTGCAACATTCTATGGCGCAACGAAGGCAGCCAGTGAAAATTTTATCACTGCACAATCACATCTTTATCCGATACGGGTCAACATCATCCGCCCAGGCTACGTATTTGGAAATCCCGTAGTTCCTGGAGGCAGTATCCAGGGTGATACGCGTTTTCGCAACATTGTAAGAAACGCAGTACAAAACGAACCTATATCCGTCACCAAGAATGACGGCACTCAATTCATTTGGGCAGGCGACTTGGCAAAGCTCTATATAGAAGTTCTTCACGGGAATATGAATCGGAAAACATATCTCGGCCTCTCCAAAAAATTTGTCTCATGGTATGACATCGCTAAAGCAGCTGTGGAAAAGATAGGTTCAAAGAGCCACGTGGAGTTGGTTGATAAGGGCTGGGGAGAAGGTGGAAGTTTTTGGGATGTCTCCGAGATGAAAAAGGATTTCGGCCTTGAGTTCGACCCCTGGCAAAAAATCCTGGAACATCTCGATTATTACATTGCGCTGGAAAAGTAATAATATGAATCACACTAAAAGAAGTAACACATCAGATAAACCAGTTTTAGTCATTGTCCACGGCGCTTGGGGCGGTAGTTGGACGTGGCGCCAAGCAGCTTCAATGCTCACCCGGAAAGGCTATACTGTCTATAGACCATCACTTACAGGACTCGGCGAACGAATGCATTTAGCCACACCCGATATAAGTTTATCCACCCATATCAATGACATAGTTAATGTGTTTATATTCGAAGACCTGCATAATGTTATTCTTATAGGCCATAGTTATGGTGGAATGGTCGTTACCGGTGTTGCAGACAGGATACCTGACCGAATTCAACGTCTTATATACATTGATGCCTTCCTTCCTGAAAATGGGGAGAGCGTAGAAAGCATACAGAAACCTCGTGGTAAATGGAATGAATATAAATTGGAAGGCGGCTTTGTTGTACCTCATTGGGTTGAAGCAGACCAGCCATTCCCAAAGGACGTGCCACAATCTGCAAAAACTTTTACAGAGCCTATCATACTCAAGAATCAATCCGCGAGAAAGCTGCCTGCATCTTATATTCTTATGGTACAACCAAATCATATTGCTAATGAAAATGATTTTGTATTTCATGCAGAAAGAGCAAAGAAACGAGGATGGCCTATTTATAAATTAGAATCAGACCATAACCCGCAACGTACTGCACCTGAAGCTTTGGTTAATATGCTCGATTGTATCGTAACCGGTAAAAGTAAAAAATGAATATGCCCAATGATATCGTTATCGAAATGATGACGAAGGATTTTATTCTGTGGCGATGCCTTCACAGTGGACCACTCACACGCAAAACCATAGACCAATTGCCGTCTAACAATAAGATGCCGTGGGAACAATACCGCGCCAGAAACAAAGCATTACTCACAAAACTCACCGATGTATATGGAGCTTGCGTCGTCGTAGCGCGAGATGGTGACAACATTATAGGAAAGATACGCTTTTATCCAAAAACGATATGTAAGATGAAAGATGCAGGTTCTCTTTGCCTCCAGCAGGATTATCCCATAGGACCGTCAGATGATTTTACAGAAATGGATTTCCCACCACTTGATAAACTTGAAGACAAGACATTGAAAGTCCACTGTCTGATGATAGGTTCTCCCGGTCAGGAGAAAAATCCCTATCAGCGCAAAGGTATAGGTTCACGAATGGTGAAAACACTTATTGATTGGGCAAGAGAAAACGGATGGAAACAAATAGAAACCGATTCTTTTGAAGACCTCCCCATCATCTACCAGACAACGGGAAGCGCAGGACATACATTCTGGGAAAATTTAGGGTTCAAAATGGTTGATAGATTCCCTCATCCCTATTTATGCGAATATAAAGAATTCGTCACGACGCTTGAAGAACAAGCAAAATCTGCCGGCATCGACCCGGAAAAAGCTAAAGATTCTATCGTTATGCGGTTTGATTTATAGTAAATTGACAGAGAAAGAGTGGAGAGATAAAAATAAAATTATGAAAGATAACTATTCAAAAAACGTTGTTATAGAAATATTAAAAGAAATTGGACTTGAGGCGAAGAAGATTCCATCTCAGGCTGATGTAAAAACTCCTGATATAAATGCATGGCATGAAAAAGATAAATATATTATTGAACTAAAAGTTAAAAGTGATGATCTAGAAGAAACAAAGCGAGAAAGAGAATCATTAAAAAGAGGGGAAATCGTAGGGAATGAAACACCTACTGGTCCGAGAAACAGGTTATACGCTATTATATCTGATGGTGTAGAACAAATGAAGAATTATGATCCAAATCATAACATCTTTCATATCATCTGGCTACATTCGTCAGGCCATAATGATTCGTTACTCAACATGCGTTTTCATGCAACACTATTCGGCACACAAGATTTATTTAGTATGCAAAGGACAGATTTGATGACTTGTTATTATTTTAAGGAGAGTGCTTTTTATTCCCACTTTAACGAGTTAGATGGTGCTATTTTAACTTATCGAAACAAATTACAACTTTGCGTAAATACACTATCTCCCAATTATCAAACTTTCAAACAATCATACATGTATCAGACTCTTTCAAAAGGACTCTGTGATCCGGAAGTCTTAAGGGAAAAAGAAGGTACATTGATTGCCGATTGCAATTTTGATAGAAAAGAAGAAAATAAAATTATCAGTTATTTAAGAGAAAAACATCATTTGAATCACTTGCAAACTATCAATATGAAACAATATTCAGCTAAAGTTGCTTTACCTGATAAAGAAAGAAAAAAATTCTAACCAATCAATCATCCTGATGCGCTGCAATCACCGCCTGTCCTAATGAAAGACCGCCGTCATTTGTCGGGACTTTTTTGTGGATATACACTCTAAATCCTACTTTTTTAAGTCCGTTGTAAGCACCAGTTAAAATAAACATATTCTGGAACACACCCCCACCAAGAGCAACTTCTTTTAATCCCGTATCCTCTCTGAGTTTCTTAGCCATCTTAACAATCAGCTTAACAATTGTGTTGTGGAACTTTAGAGAAATAATTTCTTTGGATAACCCACGCTTTAAATCCTCCACTATTCCTTTGATGATTCCATCCGGATTAATAATGTAGATATTGTTTTCTTTTTGTATTGTATATCCGTAATTTTGCGTTTTGCCTTTTACCTTTTGTCTTTCCTCAATTGCCATCTCCAATTCTATCGCCGCTTGTCCCTCATAATTTACCGTATCTCTTATACCGATTAAGGAAGCGACTGCATCAAACAATCTACCGACGCTTGAAGTGAGAGGTGTGTTGATACCTTTGTCGAGCATTCCCTTTAAAACTTTACTCTTTTTCTTATCAAGTTTTTTGACAAAGTTTATGTCAAGCCTCCAGAGTCCATCACCGAATATGGAATAAAGATAACTAAATGCTATTCTCCACGGTTCTTTTATTGCCTTTTCTCCTCCGGGAAGAGGAATATATTTAAGATGTGCGAACCGTTTGAAATCCTTATAATCAGCAATCAGGAATTCACCTCCCCATAAATTCCCGTCAGAACCAAGCCCTGTTCCGTCAAAAGCAACACCTATTACTCTACGATTATTCAATAGATTATCAGCCATAACTGAAGCGATATGTGCATGGTGATGCTGAACAGCAACAGTGGTAAATGATGAGTGGCGAGAAGCAAATTGCTTGGCATATTGAGTAGAGAAATATTCAGGATGTAAATCGTGAGCAATAATTTTGGGTTTAATTTCAAGTAATTTCTTGAAATGTTCTATACCGTTTACAAAGGAATTATATGTCTCTACATTTTCCAAATCTCCTATGTGGTGGCTTAGGATTACTTCTTCGCCTTTAGCTATGGCAAAAGTGTTTTTGGAATGTCCACCGCAAGCAAGGATTACATTGCGGATTGCGGAATTCGGATTGCGGATTGGGTCAGGAATATAACCTTTGGAACGACGGAGAATAAATTCCTTTTTGGGAGGGGGGAAAATTCTTGTAACGGAATCATCAGAGCGGATATAAATATCGCGGTTGTGAATAAGAAAATAGTCAGCTATATTCTTAAGCCGTTTCATCGCTTCATCGTTATCGTACGCAATCGGTTCATCGCTTATATTACCACTTGTCATAACAAGAACCGTGAGTTTAGAAAATAATAAATGGTGTAAAGGAGTATACGGAAGCATAAAGCCGAGATATTTGTTATTTGGTGCTATATGTTTTGAAATAGATGAATTCGCTTTTTTCTTTAGGAGAACAATCGGAGATTTCCAGGAGAGTAGAAGTTTTTCTTCTTCCCGTGAAACCTCACAATATTGTTTTATTGTTTTTAAATCTTTCGCCATAAGAGCAAATGGTTTATCTTCTCTGTATTTTCTGCTCCGTAATGTCTTAACTGTTTCATCATTCAGAGCATCACAGGCAAGATGAAATCCTCCCAATCCTTTTATCGCAACAATCCTCCCCTCTTTGAGTAGTTCAGTAGTTTTCTTTATAGCTTCTGTCCCTGCACTTTTAACTTTGGTTTTTTGTATCAGTAACACCTTAGGACCACATACGCTGCAAGCATTTGGTTGAGCATGGAATCTGCGGTTAGAAGGATTGTCATATTCACTCTGGCAGGACTTACACATCTTGAACCTTTTCATTGTGGTATTAGGTCTGTCGTAAGGGATGTTTTTTATGATGGTAAAACGCGGTCCGCAGTTAGTGCAGTTTGTGAAAGGGTAAAGATAGCGCCTATCTTTTTTATCAAAAAGTTCTTTCAAACAATCTTTACAGACGGCAATATCGGGAGATATTCTTGTTTTCATCTCTTTTCCGATAATACTTGAAAGAACTTTGAAGGATGTTTCTCTTTTGGGTTTGATTTCGGTGATTTGAAAAGCTGTTATTTCTGCACGGGAAGGTGGAAATTTCTTTAACATGGCAATAAAACTCTCCACATCATTTTTCTTCCCTTGAATCTCTATAATTACACCTGTAGAGCTATTACTCACCCACCCCATTAGCTTTCTTTGAACAGCGTATCTGTAAACAGTGGGCCTAAAACCTACCCCCTGAACCTTGCCTTTGATTTCTATTCTAAACCGAGAGATTTTCTTCATAGCTTTTAGGTTACCGATGCAGAAAATATGGGGTGTATATTTCTAGAATCCAGATTCCTGTAGAACAGACGGGACATGTTTCTCCCAGCCAAGAGGCATAATGTGTATTCCCTGACAGAGACCTTTCATGCCTTTTATCAGCTCTGCAGCTATTTGAACACTGACTTTAGGTCTATCTTCTTTACTTGCCTCTGCCATCATCGCGATATATTTGTCGGGAACATTTATACCTGCAACTTTCTCGTTCATGAATTTTGCCATACCGGCGGATTTCAAAAGAACTATTCCGCCAAGAATGGGAACATTGAATTTTTTGACTATGTTCATGAAATTTTCAAAACTCTTTACATCATATATTGCTTGAGTCTGGAAAAATTTTGCACCTGCTTGGATCTTTTTCTCCATCTTGATAATCTGAGGTTCTAAAGGGTCTGCACTCGGATTGACAACTGCACCGAGCAAAAATTCCGGTTTACCAACAAGGTCATTGCCGACCATATCTTTACCTTCCATAAGACCTGTTGCCGCTTTCAGTAAACTTATAGAATCAAGGTCAAATACGGGTTTTGCTTGTGGATGGTCGCCTAAAACAGGATGGTCACCGGTAAGAACAAGAACATTTCTTATTCCCAGCACATAAGCAGAAAGTAAATCCGATTGTAAAGCCAACCTGTTTCTGTCGCGGCAAGTAATCTGGAATATCGGTTCTAACCCTCTTTCAACAAGCAGACGGCATGTAGCAAGAGAGCCCAATTTCATTACAGAACTCTGTAAATCTGTAACGTTGAAAGCGTCCACCTTACCTTTTAGAGTTTCTGCTTCTTTTAAAGCTCCTTCTATTTCCACACCCTTAGGAGGACCGATTTCCGAAGTAATGACAAATTGTCCGCTTTGTATTTTTTTAGCAAAATCCATTTTATTCCTCTTTAATATGGTCTTTATTATACCCTAATTCATCAAGAATGCGTTTATAGTTTCTGATTAGAACCTTTGACTGTTTTGTTACATTCTCAAGCTTCAGACCTTTTAATTTCTTATATATTAATTCCCAGCCACAATCCATTTCTACATTCACTTCACATTTGCCGTTTTTAGCACCGCCGCATTGACCATTCAATAAACCTTTGGAACAAGCCGTAATAGGACAAATGCCGCCGGTATAATTCAGATAACATTCGCCGCATTGTTCGCAGTTTAAATCCTGGACTGATAATCCCTGAAAGCCGTCCAGATAATAAGTATCACAGCCGGCAAGAACTTCTTTTTCAGGACACAGTTTCGCTATAACTTGAACACCTACTCCGCAGGAAAAAACTATTACTACACCGGAATTTTTAATCTGCTGGCCGTATTTTGCCAGATAAAGTTTACTGAACTCTTCCCTGCAGAGATAATCCAAACGGGCAACTCCTGTTATTTTGCTCTCGTTTTCTTTTAGTAACTCTTCAATCTTGTCTTCGGGAAAATATACTTCCTTACAGCCGAAACATTTTATGATGAACGGCTTTTTCTCAAAAGACGCAAGGAGTTCTTCCTTATTTTTTAACTTTGTTATGAGCATTTTTCTTTGCCTTTTTTATTAAACTCAAAAGACTTATTTTTGATGAACAGACATATTCGCATGCGCCGCATTCTATACAATTGGCAACATTATACTTGATAGTTTCATTCCACATTTTCTTCTGTCCGTAATAGGCATAATACAGAGGTTCAAGTTCCACAGGACATACTTCAACACAACGACCGCATTTTATACAGGCGCGCTCTTCCGAAAGCTCAGCTGGGTTTTTCTTCAGGAAAGTGAATCCCGTTGAACCTTTGATAACACTTGAATCAAGACTAATCTGGTCTATACCCATCATCGGACCACCCATTTTAATATGATATTCTTCAAAAATTTTTTCTTTATTTCCTTTAAAGCAGAACTTGACGATATCGTTTAGGGAAGTGCCTATTTTCATCAAAAAATTACCGCTTCGCACTATACTGTCACCGGAAACCGTAACCACTCTTTGAATCAGAGGCAGTCCTTCAAAGATTGCCTGATAGATTGCAAAAATTGTGCTCACATTGGAAACTACAACCCCGACATCAAAAGGTAAACCCGCTTCAGGAACTTCCCTATTAAGCAACTTCTTTACTAATATCTTTTCTGCGCCTTGAGGATACTTGGTTTTCAGAACTTCAACTTTGATGTTTGGTAAACTCTTAAGTTTCTCAATCGCTTCAGGTTTATTCTCATCAACTACGACAATAACATTTTCCACACCGAGAAGTTTTTTCGCAACACTAATACCCTTCATTATTTGTTCGGGATACTCGACCATCACTCTGTTATCTGCACTCAGATACGGTTCACATTCACAGCCATTGATAATCAAAGTATCAACAGGTTTCGGCGCAGAGAGTTTAACGTGAGTGGGAAACATAGCACCGCCTAAACCGACAATCCCTTTATCTTGCAATATCTGTGTCAATGACTCTTTTGACTCGTTTTCCCAATTTAAAATAGGTTTTACTGAAGAATCAAACTCATCCAAACCATCGTTTTCAATAACTATCGCAGGGAGAGGTTTTAATATGGAAGGATGAATTCTTTTTTTCAAAGAAACAACTTTACCGTTGACACTCGAATGAATCGAGGAAGATATCAGTCCTGTGCTTTTTGCTATTTTCTGCCCAATTTTTACCGTATCGCCGACTTTTACTAAAGCTTCAGCCGGAGAACCTGTATGTTGAGAGAGGAATATAGTTACTTGTTGGGGTTCAGGAAAAACTGCAATGGCAAGATTTTGGGTATCTTCTTTCTTATCTAAGGGATATACACCGCCGTAAAAACTTTCTTTTCTTCGTGCCTGATTAGAAAGAGAAAGCTTCTTTTTATTATCAAATTTGAATTTGCCATAATCCCTTATTTCTATCTTTTTACTTATGAATTCTCTGTTTTGGTTTTTAAGCCGTTCGTATATTTTTTCCCATGCACAGTCAAGGTTGGAATTTACTTCGCATTTGCCGTTTTTAGCTCCGCCGCAGGGACCATTTAAAAGACTCTTGGCACAATCTACTATAGGACAAATCCCGCCTGTAATATTTAAATAGCACTCTCCGCAGGCAGAACATTTCTCGCTCTCAAGTGCTATTCCATGATAGCCTACAATACTTGTTGCATTTCCGCCATGGGGAATTGAATCAGCAAGAGCTATAACTCTTTTACCTTCCAATGATTTAGCAATATTCTGAATTCCTAAACCGCAGGATATAACGCCGACCGCTTCCGCATCATTGAGCTTAACTTCAGCCAATTTTTTATCTGTGAGATAGTTATTGCATAAAAAATCTTGGTCAATACATCCTGCAAATTTTATCCCTTTCTCTTTTAGATATTCCTGGAAATCAGGACATTCCGGCTCTTCTACAACCTGAAATTCTTTGTAACATTTCAGGCACAAGACAACAAAAATACTGGAAATTCCAGAGAGAATCTCCGCGAGTTCTTCCTTTGATTTCAGCCGGTATTTCGTATAATCAATCATTTTTTATCTCTATTAATTATCTTTTTAACTGCATTTACTATATAAGGTATTTTCTCTTCTATTTCAAGTGTCAGTTCTAATTTGAATGAAGTATCTTTCGGCTGGATGCCTACAATAACTATTTCAGGTGAGATATCCAACTTTTCCGCAAGTGTTAATGTCTCAATAAGATTCATGCCATGAGTTGAAACAATATCGGAGAAATCGCTTTTCTTTAGCTGGGAACCCTTGAATGACTTAATCGTGCCGGGTTTTTCTTTTATATCCGCAGCATCAATAATAATAACCCGCGCAAAGTCGGAGAAATATTTTATAAGCTCTAAACCAGAGATATCGCCACTTATGAACTTAACCTTGGAGGGGAATTTTTCCTTCTGAAGCTCTTCTACTACTCTTATTCCTATACCATCGTCACTTCTTAATACAGAACCTACACCTATGACGAGTGTTTTCTCCATTAATTGGTATTACTCGATAAATTTCACATCAAGCATATGGCACGAACATGAAATGCACGGGTCATATGCTCTAACTAACATTTCGGCAAGTAGTGTAATCTCTTCTTTTGATTTATCCAATACCTCGGGAACGAGTTTCTTCATATCAAGGTCGATATTGGCAAGGTTCTGGTTAGTCGGAATACAGCAATTGGCATTTTTTATTATACCGCGCTCATTGATGGTATATTCGTGTATAAGAATCCCGCGCGGGACTTCAACAGCACCCACGCCTTTTCTTGCTTTGCATTTAAATGTAGGCCATTCGTCAACTTTCGGCCAGGAACTGACAACTTCATCATAGTTAATGCCTATCTTCAAGAAATGGTCAACGATTGCTATTGCATCGTATAAACAATGAGCCGATTCAATAACCTGGGCAATCGTATTCATATATGGATTATACGAAGGAGTTTTAAAATTCAGCGCACTTGCAACGGATTTTGCCTGCTTGTTTAGTTTATTAAAGTTGATATTAATCCTTGCCAAAGCACCTACCATATATGAATCTCTTTTATTTTTAGAATGTTTTGATGTGCTGTGAGCAACATGAAACTCATGAATAACTTCTTTATAATCGTGGGGATGAATAACGGAATCCCTCATATCCGTGGTAGTAATATTACCGTCTAAAAATGCATATTCTTCGGGATGGGTCAATGCCACGTATTCTGTCGCTCTCTCAAAGTTTGGCAATTTTAATGTCGTAAAGAGGTCTACAATCTTGTTAAGTTTTGCTACATGCTGGGTAAGAATATCTTTTGTTTTCTGGAGTTCTTTTTTCGTGGGAAGCTTAGTAAATCCGCGCGGACATACTGTAATGGGATGAGTATGTCTTCCCGCAAGAATATCGCAAAGGTCGCTATAATCTTTCTTCATACCCAATACCATGAGAACAAGAGCTTTATGAGTAGTTAAAAGCGGAAGAACACTGGGCACACCCAAAGCATCCGGCGCCACAAGAAAAGCCGCGTGTAAAAGATGGCTGTCAAGAGTTTCATAATGAAGGAGCAGTTTCCGAAGTAGAACAGTTTGTTGCGTAGGTGTAAAACCGGCTGCATCTTCAGAAGCTTTTATCGAAGCAAGGCTGTGTCCCGTTGAACATATTCCGCAAATTCTGGAAGTAATATGCTGTGCTTCAAATATAGACCTGCCTCTCAGCATAGCCTCGAAAAACCGGGGAGCTTCTATTACCTGAAGCTCACATTTCTCGAGCTTACCTTCCTTAACATTGATTACGATATCCCCGTGTCCTTCAACCCGGGTCAAGTAATCAACATTTATATTAAGATTTTTCTGTTGCATTTTGCTCTCCCATCATTCTGCATAAATTATAAGTTTCGAATTTTTGCTTTAGTTCTTCCAGTGTATATCCGTTTTTCTTTAATATATCCATCTGTCCCTCTTGCGCGGGTTTATCAAGAAGTCCTCTGCATCCGTAACAAGTATTTCCATAACTCGTACACCAAGCGCCGCAACCGCCCCTTGTCACCGGTCCCAGACAAACCTGACCTTTTTCAAACAAGCAGACGTTTTCTTTTAGTTTACATTCGACACAAACAGGATATCTGGGCGGAGTATAACCTTTGCCGATAAGAATTGATTTCAGTGCTTTTATTGTTTCTTCATTATTAGTAGGACAACCGTATATAAAATAATCAACTTTAACGACTTCGTGAACCGGTCTTGGTTCTCCTACATCAATGGGAAATTCCCTGCCTTTATAAACTATATCTTTTGCTTCTTCTTGAGTGAATTTTTTCCTTAAACCGTTCACTCCGCCTATACAAGCACATGAACCATAAGCAATCAGTATCTTTGCATTCTCGCGTATTTTTTTGACGCGTTCTTCATCGTGTTTTCTTGTAATTGAACCTTCAACAAGGGCTATATCATAATCATCGCTTCTTTCTGAAATTGCCTCTCTAAAATTCACTATTTCACAGTGTTCCAAAAGTCCAACCAACTGGTCATTAAGATAAGTAACTTGGAGCTGGCAACCTTCGCAATCGGCAAAATCAAATAAAGCAATGCGCACTTTTTTGTTTTTACTCTGGCTCATAACGCCTCCCCCAATCCTTTTAATTCAGCATAGGTAAATGTTGGACCATCTTTGCATACATATACACTATTTATCTGGCAATGCCCGCATTTGCCGAGACCGCATTTCATCCGGCGTTCCAAGGAAAGGATTATCTGGTTTTCAGACAGACCTTTCTTGAGAAGTTCAGCTATTACAAATTTATACATAATGGGCGGACCGACAACAACGGCATATGTTCTGTTTTTATCAATATGAACACCCGGCATAAGAGTAGTAATTACACCTACGTTTCCTTTCCAATCAGGGTCAGCTCTATCAACAGTACATGCATAATTGATATTAAGCATGCGTTCCCATTCTTTCATATCATCGGTGAAAAGCCTGTCTTTGGGACCTTTACAACCAAGTAGTATCATTACATTACCGAAATCCCTTCTTCTATCAATAATAAAATTTATAAGAGACCGAAGCGGAACAATACCAAGCCCTCCCGCAACAATAAGAACATCATTACCTTTGAGTTCATCAATCGGGAACCCTCTTCCATAAGGACCTCTGATGCCGAGTTTATCGCCTACATCAAGTTTATGTAACGCATTGGTAAATGTCCCTACTTTCCGCACGCAAACTTCAAAAGTGCTTCTATCTTCTTTTGTCGGAGACGAACAAATACCAACAGGAGCTTCACCTATCCCGAAAATAGAAAGTTGAATAAATTGTCCCGGCTCATGCCCAAGGGGTTCTCCGTCATCAAATTTGATTTCAAAAAATTTCTCATTTGCCGTCATTTGTTTGGTTTTAACTATCGTAGCAGCCCGCGGCGAATATAAAAAATCGGCAGGAATTGTCATCTCTTTTTTCAATAGTTTACTTTGCATTTTTATGCTCCTTTGCCAATTCATTTACAGTCTCAATCAAACTAATATCAGCCATACAAGTGCGGGTACATCTTCCACATCCTACACAGAAAAACTTGCTGTATTTTTTTACGGAATAATCAAATTTCCTGTAATATCGGTGCCGTTGTCTTGAAGAACGTTCTTTACGGAAATTCTCACCGCCTGTAACCATTGCAAATTCATCAAGCTGGCAGGAATCCCACACTCTTTCCCTTTTCCCGCCACTCATATCAAGCTTAACTTCATCGTTTATATCAAAGCAATAACACGTAGGGCATACAGCCGTGCAATTGCCGCAGGAAACACATCTCTTCCCCACATCTTGCCATGTTTTACTGTTATAAGAAGTGCCGAATATTTTATTAAGTTCCTTATAATCAGCATCAATCTGAACTTTAAAATTTTTCACTTTATCTTCCCTGAGTTTCAAGAGTTTCGTCTTCACATCACGTTCATTTTCAACTTTCCCAAAAATCGGGTTTTTCCCTATTATCCCCATACCTTCGGGTGAATTTATGTATAGAATATATTTATCGCCGATATCCGTAATCATAATGTCATAACCGGCTCTGGGATTGAGCGTATCCATAGTAACGCACGTAGAATATTCATCGCACGGTTTCATGCACTCATAACCTATGATAATGATAGATTTTTTCCTTCTTCCGAAATAAGGGTCTGCAGGCGTATCGTGGAAAACAATATCAAGACATTCTATACCCTCAATATCACAGGTATGCGCGCCAAACAAAACAGTTGGCTCAACATCAATATTGGTATCCGCCATCGCAACATTATCTTTCACAAAACTTCCTAATTTTTCGTGTTGCGGAAGGAAATATTTTTTGGGAGGTAGTATTGTAGGCATATAATCAAGTTCTACTTCTTCGGGGTCTTCTATCGTAGCAAATACAAACAGATTTTCTTTCTTCACGGGAGCAACAACTTTATACTTTTTTTGCAAAGAATTGACGAACTGGGGTAACTTGTCCTTCTGCAAACTCACATACCGCATATTTATCTCCTTATTACTATGGCTTAAATGAGAAGTCCAAATTCATATTTTGCTACCTTGAAGAGTGGAATTATATCTATACTGCGCCAAAATCTCAAGAGGGACTGAATATCAAAACCCCTCTTCTTTGGATATTTTCTGGAGTTCTTCCACAGATGGCTCAAGCCCCTTTTCATAATATTCCTTAATAACCCTTATCTGGTATTTAGCAACCTTTGCAACAAGAGTGCCAGGATATTTCGTTATTATCTTCTCATATGATTCAACGGCATTTTTATAATCTCTCATAGCGGTATAAAGCATTCCAATCTTTGACAGAGCAGACTGTTTCTGTTCTTCCTTGGGATAATTCTTAGCAATCTCTTCATATTGGCTTATAGCTTTTGCGTAGTCTTCCATTTTTTCATAACAGTCAGCAATTAACAATTTCGACTGGGCAACATAGCTACTTTTCGGATATTTCTCTATTATCTCTTGCAGCACCTCAATTGCTTTGGAATATTCCTTTTGATTGAGATAGTCCTGGCTGATAAACCATTTCATCTCTGCAATAACATCTTCATTCGTAGAATTTTCTATTGCACGTTTGTAATATTCTATTGCTTTCTCGTACTCCCTTTCTTCTTTTTCATATATCTCTGCTATCTTACGTAAAGAATCAACTGCTTCTGGAGTGTTGGGATGGCTATCTGCAACTTTCTGATAATCATTTATCTCTCCCTCAAATTGAGAAGGCAGGGGACCTGTTATCCTTGTCCCCTCTCGAATAAGCTTGCCTTCAGCATCCCATTCTGCTGAGAAACTTTGCTTTTCGGAAAGCCTGACAAAAAAGAGCTTTAATTTACCATTCGGATAGAAATCTAATATCTCCCCTGGGGGTCTTCTCCCAAACGTAATAATATTTCCCTTTTCATCATACTCAATATCGTATCCAGGAGAACCGGGTATTTGTTTCCAAGTAATCTTGTTCCAATAGAAATTCTTGGAAGCAGTTTGTAGTGGTCCATTCTGCGACCAGAAGTCAATATTAATTAGCTGATTACCTTTTTCCTCGAGAACAACCCAAAAACCATCAGCATTTTTAGTTATCTTGGTTTTTGGGTCAGATACAATTGCATTTATCTCTTCTTGTGCTTTTGAGCAGTCATAGAGAGTGCGTTCCAATAACGTATTCATCAATACACCAAATTCCTTATGTTTAAGTCGTTCATAGTTTTGTTTGTTAGGCATTTTTTGCTCTTCACCAAAACATGGCAATGTTAAAATTAAACTCACAACTAACAATCCAAATACTATACGGATTTTATTAATAGCCATTGTTATAATCCTTATCTCTCTGCTCTTTCTAGCACTGCTATGCCAAAAGATGGAAGGACCAATTTACCACTCACTGTTTTTCCATTCAATAGATTCTTATATGAAGTTTTGCCTAACTGTACTTCCTGCTTTTCCTGTTTGAAGTTCATAAGAAACACGAACTCTTTTTTACCGTCTGTGCGGACTTGCGCTGTAACCCCTTGAGGTAATTTGGTATCTATAACTCTTCTGATATTAAGTTTTTTGATTATGGCTTGATAGAAATCATTCAGGAACTTCTCATCGTTGCGGGAAGCCATATAATACGCTTCGCCTCTGCCAAACTTATTAACGGTAAGCGCAGGTCGTCCTGCATAGAAATCCTGCTTATATTCAGCAAGAACTTTTGCCTTTTCTGCGTGGATTAAATCGCATAGTTCTCTTGCTTCATATTTGCCTGAAAGTTTAAGCGGGTTATTTTTGAAAGGGACAACATAATTTCTGTCCTTATCATATAAAGCATCAATCTCTTCAGACCATATACCAAGCACTTTTCTAAGCGGGCCGGGGAATCCTCCCAAGAAGCAAAGGTCATTGTCATCTACTATGCCTGTCCAATACGTGGCAATTAATGTTCCCCCCCTCTGTACAAAATTGTCCAAACGCTTTGCTACGCCTTGTCTAACCATATAAAGCATAGGAGCAATTACAATTTTGTACTTAGAGAAATCACAGTCCATATTTATGACATCTACGGGTATGCCTCTAATCCAGAACTGACGATAATGATTCTCGCAAGTTGACTGATAATCTTTCTTATAACGGCGTGGACCTTGAGTATCGTCAATAGCCCAATTATTTTCCCAATCGAAAATAAGAGCTACCTCAGGTCTTACTGTAGTTCCAATTACTGCATCGAGTTTCTCAATTGTCTTACCAACTTCAGTTACATCGTGAAAAACACGTGTATTCTCGTGTCCGCAGTGGTCAACTACTGCACCGTGAAATTTCTCACAGCTCCCCCTACTCTTGCGCCATTGGAAATACTGGACGGTATCCGCACCGTGCGCAACAGCCTGAATAGAAGATAAGAGATGCATGCCTGGTCGTTTGGGTTTGCATACATCAGCCCAGTTTTGCATGCTCGGAGTGCTTTCCATCAACATAAACGGTTTACCGCCTTTAATACAGCGGTTGATATCATGAACAAAAGACACCTTACAACCAAGCATCCAGTCTTCTTCCCAACCATGCCACTGGGGATAGTTATCCCAAGCAACAACATCTAATTCATCTGCAAACTTCCAATAATTTAACCCCTGGTATGTTCCCATAAAGTTTGTCGTCACAGGTATTTTAGGAGTGATTTTTCTAAGAGGAACAATTTCATTTTTGAAGAAATCTACTGTCTGATATGTCACAAAACGTTTCCAATCAAGGTTCATACCATGAACTGAACTTTCACCGTGCGGATATGGAGCAGGAGATTCTATTTGAGACCAATCGGTAAAAGTATGGCTCCAGAATCTTGTCCACCAAGCATGGTTGAGTTTATCAAGTGTTCCGTATTTATTCTTCAACCATTTCCTGAAAGCTTCCTGACAAAGCTCGCAGTGACAATCACCACCATATTCGTTTGAAATATGCCAGACGAAAAGCGCAGGATGGTCTTTGTATCTTTCGGCAAGTTTCTGATTTATGATTCTGCATTTTTCGCGGTAAATAGGAGATGTAAAACAATGGTTGTGGCGACCGCTGTGTAATATTCTTACCCGATCTGAATTCACCCTAAGCACCTCAGGATATTTTTTAGACATCCAGGCAGGTCGGGCACCACTTGGAGTTGCAAGAACTGCATAAATCCCATTCTTAGAAAATTTATCCATAATAGTATCAAGCCATCCAAACGTGAATTTGCCTTCTTCCGGTTCCAAACTAACCCAGGAAAATATTCCGACTGACATAGTATTGCAATGCGAAAGCTTCATTAAACGGATATCCTCATCCCAAACTTTAGGCGTATCCTGCCACTGTTCGGGATTATAATCACCGCCGTGAAGAAAATGCGGGAATCTAGGATTAATCGGTGGATATTTTTTTATCATATCTTCCTCCTATGAAATTGTTTTTTATTGTTAAGTTTAAGTTTTATCATATTTCTTTATGGCTGAACCGCTAAAACAACTACCGACTTGGAAGGTATTGTTACAGTAATAATATTATCTTTAATAGTTATACCTTTCAGAGTAGTAGGCTTAATCGTGTCAGGATTTTCAAAAGTGTTGTGTGCGTTCATAGTTTCGGCAGTCAACACTCGCCCTGTAACTTTGCTCGGTTTCAGACCTTCCAACTTACAATTCAACTTAGCATCATTATTGGGATCGAGATTGCATAACGAGATATGAACTGTTCCTGATGAATTTTTTGATGCAGACACTATCATCGACGGCACATTTTCTTTATCGTATTTATAAGCAGGACATGATATATCGGTAGGCAGTAATGTAGCTCCCTGATGAACTTTAAACATTTCAAACACGTGATAAGTCGGAGTAACTATCATATCTTTGCCTTTGGTCAAAATCATTGCCTGAAGCACATTGTTAATTTGGGCAATATTAGTCATTTTAACTCTATCACAATGAGAATTGAAAACATTCAGGAAAATACCGGCTGAAACAGCATCACGCATGGTATTCTGCTGATACAGAGCTGTCCCGCCCGGTTCAGAATCCCACCAGGTACCCCATTCATCTACAAATAGAGCTACCCGTTTGTTTGGATCATACTTGTCCATAATCTTAATGTCTTTGGCAATAACATCATCTATTCCCAGAGTGTTTTTCATAAGTGCAAACCATTCTTTTTCACCAAACTGCGTAGCGCTTCCTTTATTCGTCCAGTCTCCGCTGCCTCTTACATAATAGTGCACAGTAATTGCATTCATCTGCCAGACAGCTTTTTGCATAACAATATCCATCCAGTGCAAATCCGCACCGTTCGGGCCACATGCCACTTTCACGATTTCATTGCCGGAATAGTTGCGCACATAAGTTTGAAAACGTTTATAGATATCCGCATAGTATTCAGGAGTCATATTACCGCCGCATCCCCAGTTCTCATTGCCTATACCAAAATAAGGAATCTTCCAGGGTTTATCTCGGCCATTCTTACGACGCAGATTAGCCATATCGCTGCCACTATCGGAAGTCATATACTCAACCCAGTCCCGCATTTCTTCAACGGTCCCCGAACCAACATTACCTGCGATATATGCTTCACAGCCAAGTTGCTCGCATAGGTCCATAAATTCATGTGTACCGAATTGATTGGCATCTATCATACTACCCCACCAGTTGTTAATCTTCTTGCTGCGCTCATCACGTGGTCCTATTCCATCTTTCCAATGATAGTCATCTGCAAAACAACCGCCGGGCCAACGTAGTACCGGTACCTGAATTTTTTTGAGGGCATCGACCACATCTTTACGGATACCTCTTACATTGGGAATATCTGAAGTCTCTCCAACCCAGAAACCTTCATATACACAGCGACCCAAATGTTCGGCAAAATGGCCGTAGATTTCGGGCGCAATTTTTTCTTTACCTTTATCTACATGAACAATGAGTTGATTGACGTTATCTTTATCCGAAGTAATCGTTGTTTTTGCGCGAGCTGAACCTGTCCACACCATACCTATTAATAAAACAAATATAATTATATATAGCTTTTCCATATATTACTTAACCTCCCTCTTTTACTTTATTAATTATCTCTCTCCAAATATAACCGTTCCCAACCTCACCATATTACTTCCTTCTTCAATTGCTATTTTGTATGAACCCGATATACCCATAGAAAGATATTTCATATCAACGTTAGGCAAGTTAAGATCTTTAATTCTATCGAATATATCTTTTGTTTTTTGGAAATATGGTCTTGAATCTTCGGGATTTTCGACTTGCGGTTCCATTGTCATAAGACCTTCTAAACGTAAAGATTGGAGTTGTGAAATCCCTCGAGCTAAACTCTCTATAACTCTGTAGTCCGCCTTTACACCGCTTTTTGCTTCTTCATCGCCGATGTTTACCTCGATATAAACAGGAACGGTCTTCCCTATTTTTTCTGCTCTTTCATTTAAAGCTTCGGCTATTTCTTGAGAATCAATTGTCTGGATAACATCAAATATTTTGAGTGCTTTGTTGATTTTATTTTTCTGCAGATGCCCTATCATATGCCATTTCACTTTTCCTGCCTTTTCGCCCAAAACTTCATACATTCTTTCTGCTTCCTGAACATAGTTTTCTCCCAAATCCTCCGCACCCGCATCTATAACTTCTTCAATCTCTTTGTTGGTTCTCCCCTTCCCCGCTAAAATTATTGTCACATTACCGGGAATTACTTTTCGGGTTTTCTGATAATTGTTAGCTATGCTCATATTTGATGTGTTTAATATGTTCTTCGTGTTCTCTCTTGTTAAGCTCCGGAATAATCTCGCACTTTTTCCCAAAAAATTCTTTTATTTCCAAAAGTTTCTTTGAAGATAATATCTCCACTCCTTTTTCACAAGTGGGACGGACAGGAGTATTAAGCTGAATTCTATCGGGATTAATTTTTTCTATGGCGGTTTTTAAAGCATTAAGCTCATCTTGATTGTTGTTAATACCTTTAACAAGCATTATTTCAAGCCAAAATTTTCCATGATAGATTTTTCTGAACTCTGCCATACCTTCAATTATGTTTTCTATCTTAAGTGATGGATAAGGTCTATCAATCTTTTTGAAAGTTTCCTGCGTTGCTGCATCAAGCGAAGGCATTACCAAATCCGCCGACAATAATTCTTCTCTCACATTTTTATCAGTAAGTAGTGTTCCGTTGGTAATAACAGCAACCGGAAGATTAGAAATCTCTTTTATTCCTTTTATAAGCTTTTCTATACTTGAATTCAGCGTCGGCTCACCATTACCAGATAGAGTAATATAGTCAATCTTTTTACCTGACTTCAATACCTCTTTTAATTCAGCAAGAATTTTGTCAGGAGCTATATATTCTTTTCTTTCGATTGTCTCGCACGTTGTTCTGCCAACCTGACAATATATGCAGTTAAGAGTGCATGTTTTGGAAGGAACAATATCCACACCTAAAGAAAAACCTAATCTTCTTGAAGGAACAGGCCCGAAAATGTGTTTATTGCTCATTTGAGAAGATTATAAGGTAAATAGAATATTGAGGCAAGAATGAGAAACTAAAACTCCATCGGCACAACAATTGTTCGCCTCATAACCTAACCCGGCGCCTAACGGACGGTATTCGCCTTTTTGCCTACTACCTTCTGTGAACCCCTAGAAGTGCTAAATTCTCCTGTAAGTGTTGACCCTTCCAGTTTACCTTTGAAATTCATCTCGAATTTATAGGTACCCCATTCCATTACTATCTTGAAGCTAATATTGTCTCCCTCGAGATTTATCTTCTCTATTGGGTTAATCCCGTACATACCGCTCATATCAGGGTTGACCTTCAGCCGCTGTTTTGAACTGCCCCAGTTGCTTGTTACCTCGAGATTCCAGGTGCCAATAAGTGGCGAATCAGCTTGTATATTTTCCGTCATCATTTCCTTAATGCAACCAGCCTCAATTTTGTCCTGAGCCCCGCCGTGCGTAAATGTCCCTGAAAGATTATCGCCATCAATAATGCCTAAAAATTGCGCTTTGAATTTATCTTTGCCAAATCTGACAGTCTGAGAAAAATTGACCTTATTCTCATTAAACCTTACGTCTTCCAATTCGCTCATCCCCCTGGAATCAATCCACTGCCCAACCAATCTGCCTTCATCGTCTCCCGAAAAAGCCAGTATTGAGCCGCCCCTTTTTCCATCCTCTGTTTTGAGCTGCCAATCACCGTATAATTCTTTTCCTCCAATACGTGCAGTCTCAGGTAGTGTTGTTATTGGTTCTTTAGTCAGTGTAGTCAAATCAGGTGGCGTATATTTCAGTAATCTGCCTTCCACCAAAAGTTTCTTCACATAGACGCCAAAATTCGGTGTCGGTTTATAATCCCATCCGGAAATCAAAGTTGGTCCCGCCGTAGGATGCAAATCCCACGCCGTAAATGACCAATTGTTATCTTGTATTGCCTGCAAAACATGTAACAGCCAGTCATCCCCCATCGCCGTAGAAGGACTTTGACCCCACCACCCCCGCCTCCAATCAGGTCCGCCCGAACCGCCGAACTCCGAAACAATCACAGGTACCTTCGCAGACGCTTTTTTCATATCCGATATCCACTTAAATACGCTCTCACCTTTGATATCGTATGTATGATTGGCATATATCACACCGTTGCCATCCGAATCCATAAGCTGCTTTCCCTCTAGAAATCCCGACATATCATATGCCCAACCTAAACCGCCTGCAATAACAACATTCTTTGCACCCGTCAAGCGCACCGTATCCAAAAGCTCCTGCATCCCAACCGCCTCGTATGTCAGCATTTTATGATCCGGACTGTCGGACTTCTCCTCAACTGAACCTCCATTAAGCCATACATTCCAACTTACATCATGTGGCTCGTTATAAAGGTCAAAAATAACTGCAGGATTATTAGCATATATAACAGCGATATCCTTCCAAAACGCCACACTGCCCCTATCCGGCATCAAATGTTGCCCAATATTTGTCCCTCCCTCCTGTCCAGCACTCGACCAGTGCAAATCTAAAATAATGTAACAGCCCTTCAAGCTGCACAAGTCAACTATCTCTTTGACAAGAGCGCGATATGGTTCATATATACCTTTTTGTTCCGGAGCCTTGCCGAACCACCTGTCCTGCGCCAAAGGTAAACGGACACAGTTTACTTTCCAGTCATCAATTGCCACCCTAACTGTCTCTAAAATATGCCCTTCTCCGTCGCTTGTCCATTCAAGACTGTCCACATTCACACCGCGCAGTTTTACTATTTTATTCTTACTGTTGAGAATCTCCGTTCCTATTACTTTTAAAGGAAGAGGCGCTACAGCTTTTACCTTTGTCTCCATATCTGACTTCTCGGACGCAAAAATGTTTCCCCAGTTTACCGATAACATCAAAACCATCGCAAACAAAACAATTAACTTTACGTGATATATTGTCATTAATTGCATTTATTTCTCCTTTTCATAAAGATAATATATTTATTATTCATTGGGGAAGATTATATGTTAAATACGAATTCTCATCAACAATCTTTACTGGGCTTGACAAACAAAAAGAAAGGTAGTATATTGTGTTTCGAGGTAAATAGGTGAGTAGAGATTTTAGGCCGTAAGGCAAAATGCAATTCGCCTTACGGATTTTTTTGATTTCTGCCATTATTTACTGTAATAGAACAAAAAGGGGGTGAAGTAAGTAATGGCAAAAGGTAAAGTGAAGTGGTTCAACGATCAGAAAGGCTACGGTTTCATAACACCAGATGACGGAAGCAAAGATTGTTTTGTTCACCACAATGCAATTCAGGGCGAAGGTTTCAAGTCTTTAGAAGAAGGTCAAGAAGTAGAGTTTGAAATCGAAGAAGGTCCAAAAGGTCCTCAGGCAAAAAACGTAGTAAAAATATAACGAGTAATCGTTGATAGAAATAAGGCTCGGCACATTAGTGTCGGGCCTTATTTTTTAAGTAGTAAGTGAAGCAGTATGAAATTGGGCAGGTTATCGTCAATATACTGATATCTAATATAGGGCTTGCTACTTATTATTGAAATGCAAACTCATATCAACAATCCTAATTAGTAAAAAATGTAAAGCCGCGATATAATTAATAAACAATGTATGTGTAAGGAGTTTTTAAATATGTCAATAATTTCTGAACTAGAAAAATTATCCTCTCGAAAGTTATATTTTTATTCATCTATTATTACTGCACTAGTATCTATGGGAACTCTTTTTATTTTTGTCTTTAATCAAGACTTATTCTTTAAACTAGATATCTTTAAACTACTATTGTTATCTTTTGCTATTACTTCTCCTGTTTACATCTTAAATTGTTTTATTATAATAACTTTGATACCTAGAGAAGACCTGAAATTTTTTCTTGTGATAATGTCTACAGGAGCAATGCTTACAGTGATTTGTATTTCTGTATTGATACTATTCAATGTGTTTTTTGAAACTAATATTAAGACAACAATATTTATTCTACTTTTATTAGAAATTTTATGTTTTGCTGCCGGGAAAAGCGTAATGCATGATGAAAGAAAAAGAGAGGAAAAACAAAAAAAATAAGTAGCTATTGTGAAATACCCCGAGGTTTATCGAATAGAAGAATCACAAGAGGTAAATTTTGACTTTCTCTCTACTTGCTAATCTCCCCTAGTTTTACTTCACCCTTAGAAATTGCGAATGCAATTTCAAGGACTTTAGTCCCGGGAATTCTTCGAATTCCATGGGGTAAAACTAACAGGAGGGGGATGGAAAATTAAACTATACTGAGTTCAATTTTCAAAGTACATATTATCTGCAACTAAGTAAGAAAAATTCTTTTCCAGTTCGTTGGGTTTCTTGTGTTCAATCTTCTTGGCTATTTCCTCTGAAGTTTTTCTGCTATCCTTGGAAACAAGCATTTCTCTTGCGCCTTCTAAAGCACCGTTGCCTATCTTGACTATTTTTTCTTCGGCATCGGGTAAGAGACCAATCTTTATAGCATTCTTAATATTTATATAATTGCCGAAACCGCCGGAAAGATAAATTTTATCCAAATCTTTAACATCTATACCATAATGTTTTAGGAGAATAAGTTGGTCTGTTTTCAAACAAGCTTTTGCACTGACAAGCTGAAACACATCGGACTGGGTTAATTTTATTTTGTCGGTTACATAAAAATCTTCTTTTAGCTTTGCTTCTTTATCCATTATTCCACACCTCAAAAGTTCTGCTAATAAATCAATAAGTCCTGAACCGCATATGCCAATGGGTTTCTTATCACCTATTGTCTCGTATATAGCCTTACCATTCTTAATTTGAATATTCTTTATCGCTCCTTCAATAGCACCTGTTCCTAAACTTACATTTGCTCCTTCGTAGGCACCGCCGGCAGCAAGAGTTGCACTAATTAATCTTTGGGAATTCCCAAGTATTACTTCACCGTTTGTCCCGATATCAATGAGCATACTCGGTTTATCACTCTTGTAAATTTCGCAAGCCAGTATATCAGCCAAAGCATCTGCACCAGCGTGTCCACCGATTAAAGCAGGTCCGTAAACTTTTCCCTTGGGGAAGATATTAAGCCCGAGCTTTTTTGCTTCCTTTATAATCGGTTCTTTATGGTCTGGTTCATAAGGCATCATCCCCAGAGAAAAGATACCCAACTCGAAGAAGATATTTCTCATTGTGGAGTTTCCAACAACCACAGCTTCATAAATATAGGGCGCAAGAGTTTTAAATTCTTTCAAGGATTGGTTTATTGTATCCGTCACGCATTTCTGTAATTCTTTTATTTTCTCTTTTATTTCTTCATCCGTGCGATAGACGAGTTTATTATCTTCTACTATTGCGTATTCAATTCTTGATATGACATCCCCACCATAAAGAATCTGCGGATTTGTTTTTGCTATTGTGGCAACAATTTCACCGCTCTGGAGATTAACTATCTGGAAAACCAAGGTGGTGGTTCCCACATCTATGGCGAGCCCATAGATTCCACCCTTATAATCGTCTATTACTTCACCATCGTGAACTACCTTGCCATCCTTCAATACAGTGAAGGGATTTAATGCTAAAGCTTTTCCTGAATCTGTCTTTAAAATTTCATACTTGCCGGATTCTTTTATGAAAACGATTATACCTTTCTTATCCCTTATTATTTTTGCCTGACAAGCTAATCTTTCGTCGGAAGATAAGGAAAAGGATTTTTCGGGTTTGGTTAGTTCGTTTAGGCTTTCACTGCCTTTTTCTATTCTCACTATACACTTGCCGCATTTACCTTTACCGCCGCATTCAGCGTTTATCTTTATGCCTGTTTTCCTGATATGCTCTAATACGGTAAGCCCTTTATGCAACTGAAATCCTCTTTTGCCTATCTTGTATTGAGGGAAAAATATTTTGCTCATTATTTTTTAAATAGTCGGTTTGCTTCTTTGTTCGCTTCCTCTAATATATCTTTTAGAGGAATGTTCAGTTTCTGAGCAAGTTTCTTGCAGTCGTCGTAACTTGGAGATATGTTTTTGACTACCTTACCTGCTCTTCCTATTTTGATATTCACCTGGCCGTATTTTGTTTTGATAGTTTTTGTTTCTCTTGCCAATTTCATTCTCTTTACCTCGGAGATTCTCACTCCAATGGTAGTTGATTCGCTAAAAATCATATCGCATAAACTATTCACATCATCTCTTTCCGCCAATACGCTTAAGCAAATAGCAGGTCGGTTCTTCTTCATCTGGATTGGAGTAAACCAGACATCAAGCGCGCCCTCTTCAAACAACTTCTCCATGAGATAGCCGCAGATTTGCGGATTCATATCGTCAATGTTTGTCTGGATAAGAGAAACTGTATCCTGCTCATAATCCTCATCCATCTCCCCTACCATAACTCTCAAAAGGTTAGGTATCGGCAGGTCTTTGTGTCCCGCTCCATAACCTATCTTTTCTACTTTCATTCTCGGCATATCGCCAAACTTTTCAGCAAGTGAAGTAATGAGAACCGCTCCCGTAGGAGTAACTAATTCTGCTTTGATATCCTTGTTATAAACAGGAATTCCTTTGAGAAGTTCTGCAGTAGCAGGTGCAGGAATAGGTAAAGTTCCGTGAACACATTTCACGAAACCAGTTCCCAGATGAAGAGGTGAACTATAGATTCGTTCAATTCCTAACTTTTTTATTCCAACCACAGCGCCAACCACATCAACAATAGTATCCAGCATCCCGAGTTCGTGGAAATGCATATGCTCTTTATGTTCGCGGTGGACTTGGGCTTCAGCATCATTCAAGCGAGTGAATATTTTCTTAGCTGATTCTTTAATATCTTTATCCAAACTGCTCTTAGCAATTATCTGCAGAATATCTTTGAGCCGTCGTTCTCTCTTATCCTTAGTGACAACTTCAACCCCTACCCCGCCGATGCCCTGCTTCTTCACATTCTTAACTTCAAGTTTGAAAGCAGGAATATTCAGCTTCTTTAGTTCTTTCTCCAATTCTTTGGAGCTTACACCTAAATCAATCAACGCCCCAAGTATCATATCCCCGCTGATTCCCGAAAAACAATCAAAGTATGCAATACGCATTTTATTTCTCACATTTCCAGACAATATCATAATTCTCATAATTTGGGTCCTTGTAATCAGTTGGTCTTAGAATTCCGCCATCATCTTTCATATTCGGTCCTAAACTATAAAGAATAAAACCATCGGCAGATTTTTTGTAAATTAAACTATTACCGCTAAAAGGGTCAATGGGAAGTTCGCTTAAAAAATCCAATGTCTCAGGATAAGTTCCGGTTTTTGCCTTGTATATTTTTAAGACAAGTCCGGTCTTACAGATTTCAATATTTGCCTGGTGCCTTGCAATGCCCATATGTATCATACTATATGGATTAGGAAGCTGTTCTCCTCTAAAAAATACAATGCTTATCCTACAATATCTAGGGATAGGTTTTTCTATGGGATTATTCTCAACAAATTCATAATAAGGCAAATTAAAACTATCTTGTACTTCAGGTTCTAATGTTAGATAAAATAAAAAGTCTTTTTTGCAAATTGGTTTATATATAGGTAACATCAATGACGAAATTATTTTTTCGCTTCGGGACTCATCCCAAACATCAAAAGCAAATAAAACAGATAAAGGTATTTTA